>NZ_JACUUD010000076.1 GCF_014859505.1 Halomonas sp. | reverse complement strand
CTGGGCGGCGGCCGTGGGGTGGATGCCGTCGCCCTGCATCAGCGTCTCGTCCAGGGCGATGCCCTCCAGCAGGAAGGGCACCAGCGGCAGGTCGAAGTCGTCGGCCAGGCGATGGTAGACCCCGGTGAAGGCGTCCCGGTAGGCCTGGCCATAGTTGGGCGGGATGTCGATGCCGAGCAGCAGCACCTTGGCGCCCGAGTCGAGGCTCGCCTCGACCATGCGCGTCATGTTGGCCCCGAACTGGCCCGGCGGCAGGCCGCGCAGGCCGTCGTTGCCGCCCAGTTCGAGCAGAACAATGTCGGGGGCATGCTGTCCGATTAGCTCGGGCAGGCGGCTGGCGCCACCGGCGCTGGTCTCGCCGCTGATGCTGGCGTTGACCACCCGCGCCTTTCCGTCGAGGCGCGCTTCCAGCAGACTGACCCAACCCTCATCGGCCTCGATGCCGTAGGCCGCGCTCAGGCTGTCGCCCATCACCAGCAGGGTGGGGCGTGCCTCGGCCAGCGCCGCGGCAGCGCCCAGGGCTATCGTCAGGGGCAGGACAAGCAGCCAGGCGGAGAATCGACGCAACGCAACCTCAGGGAATCCCTTCAACATGAACGACACCTCTCGTATGGACATGACACCGATTCTACACGCCGAGCACCTGGCCAAGCAGGTCAGGAGCGGCGACCGGCAGCTCACCATTCTGAGTGATCTGGCCCTCTCGGTGTTCCCCGGCGAGACGGTGGCGATCCTCGGCCAGAGCGGCGCAGGCAAGTCGACCCTGCTGGGCCTGCTGGCCGGTCTCGACCTGCCCACCGGCGGCGAGCTCTCCATGTTCGGGCAGTCCCTCGCCGCGCTGGACGAGGATGGCCGGGCCCGGCTGCGCGCCGGCCGGGTGGGCTTCGTGTTCCAGAACTTCCAGCTGCTGCCGACCCTCACCGCACTGGAGAACGTGATGCTGCCGCTGGAGCTCTCGCCGCGCCCCGGCACCGAGGCCCGCGCCCGGGAGTGGCTTACGCGGGTGGGCCTGGGCGAGCGCCTCGACCACCTGCCCAAGCAGCTCTCCGGTGGCGAGCAGCAGCGGGTCGCCCTGGCCCGGGCCTTCGTCACCGGTGCCGAGCTGGTGTTCGCCGACGAGCCCACCGGCAACCTCGACCCGGACACCGGCGAGCGCATCATCGAGACCCTCTTCTCGCTCAACCGCGAGGCCGGCACCACCCTGGTGCTGGTCACCCACGACCACGCCCTGGCCCGGCGCTGCGACCGCTGCCTGCGCCTGGACCACGGCCGCCTGGAGACCCTGCACCTCGACGAGGTGAGCGCATGAGCCTGACCGCCCTGCGCCTGGCGCGCTACTCCGCCCGGGGGCTGGTCCGCGACCTGCGCGCCGCCGACGTGCGCGCCCTGTTCGTGGCGCTCGCCCTGGCGGTGGCCGCCTCCACCATGATCGGCTTCTTCCTGGACCGCCTGGACCGAGGCCTGGAGCGCCAGGCCAGCCAGCTGCTGGGCGGCGACCTGGTGCTGGAGCAGGGCCGCCCCTTCGGCAGCGAGCTGCGCCAGACCCTGGAGGAGGCCGGGCTGGTGCTCGCCGATCAGGTGGGCATGGTCTCCATGGTCAGCTTCGGGGACGCCTTCCAGCCCGCCAGCCTCAAGGTGGTGGACCAGCGCTACCCGCTCTACGGCGGGGTCCACGTGGACCTGGGCGAGGGCACCGAGGTAGTGGCCCGGGGCCCGGCCCCGGGAGAGGCGTGGCTGGCGCCGCGCCTGGCGCTGCTGCTCGAGGCCGAGATCGGCGACCGGGTGCAGGTGGGCGAGACCGAGCTCACCGTGGCGGGGCTGGTCGAGCGCGAGCCCGACCAGTCCGGCGGCTTCGGCAACTTCAACCCGCGGCTGATGATGCATGCCGCGGACCTCGCCGCCTCCAACCTGGTGCAGGACGGCTCGCGGGTCTCCCATGAGCTGCTGGCCGCCGGGCCGCCGGAGATCATCGACGAGCTGGCGCCGCTGCTGACCCAGCTGCGCCGGGACGGCATCGAGGTGCGTGACGTGCGCCGCGACCGCCCCCAGCTGGGCAACGCCCTGGAGCGCGCCGAGCGCTTCCTGAGCCTGGCGGGACTGGCCGCCGTGCTGCTGGCCGGCGTGGCGGTGGCCATGGCCACGCGGCGCTACGTGGATCGCCACCTGGATACCGCGGCGCTGATGCGCTGCTTCGGCGCCACCCAGGGGGAGCTGACGCGGCTGTTCAGCCTGCAACTGCTGTGGCTGGCGCTGGCCGCCTCGGCGGTGGGGGCCTTGCTGGGGCTGGCCGGCCAGGCGGGTCTGCTGGCGCTGCTCACCGCCTTCCTGCCCATGGAGCTACCACCCCCCGGGGCGCTGCCGCTGTGGCTCGGCGTGCTCACCGCCCTGGCCGTGCTGGTGGGCTTCGCCGGGCCGACCCTGCTGCGCCTCAAGAAGGTCAGCGCGCTCAAGGTGCTGCGCCGCGAACTCGACCCCTTGCCGGCCTCGGCCTGGCTGGTGGTGGCGGTAGCCAGCGCCGTGTTCGGGGCCCTGCTGTGGCTCTACTCCGGCGACCTCGGTCTCTCCGTGGGGCTGCTGCTGGGCGGCCTGGTCATGCTGGTGGTGCTGTGGGGGCTCGGGTCGCTGCTGCTCACGGGGGTGCTGCGCCTCACCGCCCGTCTGCCGCGCCGCGGCGGCGAGGCCGACCTGACCCAGGCGCTGCGCCTGGGCGGGGCCCAGTTGGCGCGACGACGCACGGCGAGCCTCGGCCAGCTGCTGGCCTTCTCGGTCACCTTCTTCGCCATGGCGATGATCGCCCTGGTGCGCGGCGACCTGCTGACCACCTGGGAGGCCCAGCTGCCGGAGGACACGCCCAACTACTTCGCCATCAACATCCAGCCCCACGAGCGCGAGGCGTTCGAGACGACCCTGGGCAGCGCCGCCGACGCGCGCAGTGCTCTCTATCCCATGGTGCGCGGGCGCATCACCGCCATCAACGACCTGCCGCCCCGGGAGGTGGTGCCGGCGGATGCCCGCGGCGACAACACCCTGCGCCGGGAGCTCAACCTCACCTGGCGCGAGACCCTGCCGGAGGGCAACCGCCTGGTGGCGGGGCAGTGGTTCGACACCCTGGAGGGCGCCGAACCGGGCGGCTGGCTGGGCGAGGTGGCCGCCGAGCCCAGCGTGGAGCGGGTGCCGATCTCCGTGGAGGATGGCCTGGTCGAGCGTTTCGGCCTGGCCCTCGGCGATACCCTGACCTTCACCATCGGCAGCGAGGAGATCATCGGCGAGATTGCCAGCCTGCGCGATCTGGACTGGGACAGCTTCCAGCCCAACTTCTTCGTGATCTTTCCGCCCGGGGTGCTTGAGCGCTTCGGCCACAGCTACATCACCGCCTTCCACCTGGATGCGGGGGAGACCACCACCCTGCGCGAGCTGGTGCAGGCCTTCCCCGGGGTCTCGCTGCTCAACGTCGATGCCATCCTCGCCCAGGTGCGCGAGCTGCTCACCCAGGTGACCCGCGCCGTGGAACTGGTGCTGGTCTTCGTGCTGCTGGCCGGGGTCAGCGTGCTCTACGCGGCCCTGACCGCCAGCCGCCCGGTGCGCGCCCACGAGAGCGGTCTCTTGCGGGTGTTCGGCGCAAGCAACCGCATGCTCTCACGGGTGCAGGGAGCGGAGTTCGCCATCCTGGGCCTGGCCAGCGGCCTGATGGGGGCGCTGCTGGCGGAGCTGGCCACCGCGGCCATCTACCTGGCATGGTTCGACCTGACGCCGCGCCTGCACCTCGGGCTGTGGCTGGCGCTGCCGCTGGGCGGGGCGCTCCTGATCGGTGCCATCGGACACCTGCTCTCCCGGGACCTGCGCCGCCAGGCCCCGGCGGCGAGCCTCGACCTGCTGGGCGAGGCGTGAGGGGCGATACGGGAGGGAAACGCATGAAGACCGACACCTTGCGCTACCGGCTGCTGGATGCCCAGCTCTCCCTGGCCCGAGAGAAGCAGCGCTCGGTGATCCTGCTGCTCACCGGCCATGCGGTGACCCACAAGGGACAGGTGGTCAACCGGCTCAACCACTGGCTGGAGAACCGCCACACCGAGGTGCACGCCCTGGGACCGAGCAGCGAGGAGCAGTCGCGCCCCTACTGGTGGCGCTATTGGCGGCGGATTCCCGATCGCGGCCGCATCGGCATCTTCATCCACGGCTGGTACGGCGATGCGCTGTTCGCCCGTGCAGAGCGCAGGCTCTCTCCCGGCGCCTTCCAGGACCGCCTCGAGCAGATTCGCCACTTCGAGGCCGAGCTGGCCGCCGAGGGGGTGGTGCTGCTCAAGCTGTGGACCGACATCGGCCGTCGCGAGCAGCGCCGCCACCTGGCCGAACTTCAGCAGGACCCGGCGCGCGCCTGGCAGGTCGGGCCGAGCGAGTGGCAGCGCCACGTCCAACATGACGCCATCGAGGCGATCGGCAAGACGCTGCGCCACGACACCGAGGCGCCCCATGCCCCCTGGCTGCGGCTCCCCTTCCGCGAGCCGGGCGAGCAGCTTGGCCGGGTCGGCCGTGCCCTGCTGGCGGTCATGGAAGATCCACCCGAGCCGCCGGCGGCGAAGCTTTCGGTGCTGCCGAAGGATGCGTCCGGGGTTCCCTCGCTGGGTCGCGCCGACGCTGCGGTGGAGGAGCGCCTCGACAAGTCCGCCTACCGCGAGCGTCTCGTCCGCGGTCAGGCTCGCCTGGCCGCCAACGCCCGGGAGATCGCCCGGCGGCGCATCCCGGTGGTGATCGCCTTCGAGGGCCACGACGCGGCGGGGAAGGGGGGCAGCATCCATCGGGTCACCGCGGCGCTGGATGCCCGCCAGTACCGGGTACACCGCATCGGCGCGCCCAGCGACGAGGAGCTGGCGCTGCCCTGGGGCTGGCGCTTCTGGCGCCGCCTGCCGATCGATGGCCGCATCGCCATCTTCGATCGCAGCTGGTACGGGCGCGTGCTGGTGGAGCGGGTCGAGGGTCTGGCCTCCGAGACCCAGTGGCGGCGTGCCTTTGGTGAGATTCGCCACTTCGAACAGCAGCTGCTGGCCCATGGCGGGGTGCTGATCAAGCTGTTCCTCGCCATCGAGAAAGACGAGCAGCTCAGGCGTTTCGAGGCCCGTGCCGCCACCCCCCACAAGCGCCACAAGCTCACCGACGAGGACTGGCGCAACCGCGAGCGCTGGGATGACTACCAGGGCGCCATCGACGAGATGTTCGCCCGCACTCATCTCCCCGGCGCCGAGTGGTCGTTGATCGCCTGCGACGACAAGCGTCGCGCCCGGCTGGCCGTGCTGGAGCAGGTCAACGAGCGGCTCGAGGCGCGCCTCGCCTCGGCCGTCTGAGCTAGGCTCACTGGCAGTTCCTTTCTTTTTCTTGATCACACAGGAGGTGATCCATGTCTCGCTCCATCCGCGCCACGGCGCAACGTGCGCTGCCCGAGCGCCTCGACCTGCGCATCGAGACCCGCTGAAGAGGGCACCGGACGCGGGGGGCAAGATGAATCGTCTGCAGCTCGGGATGATGGCGTTTCATATGAAAGCGCTTCGGGGCTGGGGTATCATGTCGGCCTCAGATTTCCCCTTGATGCGAGGTTCCCCGCCCATGTTCAGCCGCGACATGACGATTGCCGGTTTCGATGACGTGCTGTTCGACGCGATGCAGAAGGAAGTCGCGCGCCAGGAAGCGCACATCGAGCTGATCGCCTCCGAGAACTACGCAAGCCCCAGGGTGATGGAAGCCCAGGGCAGCCAGCTCACCAACAAGTACGCGGAAGGCTACCCCGGCAAGCGCTACTACGGCGGGTGCGAGTACGTCGACATCGTCGAGCAGCTGGCCATCGACTACGCCAAGGAGCTGTTCGGCGCCACCTACGCCAACGTCCAGCCCCACTCCGGCTCCCAGGCCAACGGCGCCGTCTTCCAGGCGCTGGTCAAGCCGGGTGACACCGTGCTGGGCATGAGCCTCGACGCCGGCGGCCACCTGACCCACGGCGCCAAGCCCAACTTCTCCGGCAAGCACTACAACGCCGTGCAGTACGGGATCGACGAGAGCGGCCGCATCGACTACGCGGAAGTGGCCAGGCTTGCCCGCGAGCACCAGCCGAAGATGATCATCGCCGGCTTCTCCGCCTACTCCCAGATCATCGACTGGGCGAAGTTCCGCGAGATCGCCGACGAGGTGGGCGCCTACCTGCTGGTCGACATGGCCCACGTGGCCGGCCTGGTGGCCGCCGGTGTCTACCCGACCCCACTGCCCCACGCCCACGTGGTCACCACCACCACCCACAAGACCCTGCGCGGCCCCCGCGGCGGCCTGATTCTCTCCGCCGAGGGTGACGCCGACATCGAGAAGAAACTGCAGTCCGCGGTCTTCCCGGGCAGCCAGGGCGGTCCCCTGGAGCACGTCATCGCCGCCAAGGCGATCTGCTTCAAGGAGGCCATGGACCCCGAGTTCAAGACCTACCAGCAGCAGGTGGTCAAGAACGCCCAGACCATGGCCGGCGTCTTCATCGAGCGCGGCTTCGACATCGTCTCCGGCGGCACCGAGGACCACCTCTTCCTGCTCTCGCTGATCAAGCAGGGCTTGACCGGCAAGGACGCGGACGCCGCCCTGGGCCGCGCCCATATCACCGTCAACAAGAACGCCGTGCCGGGCGACCCCCAGAGCCCCTTCGTCACCTCCGGCCTGCGCATCGGCACCCCGGCGGTGACCACCCGCGGCTTCGGCGAGGGCGAGTGCCGTGAGCTCGCCGGCTGGATCTGCGACATCCTCGACGTGATGGGCAGGGGCGAGGACTCCGGCGCCATCGAGGCCGAGGTGAAGGGCAAGGTCGAGGCCGTCTGCGCCAACTTCCCCGTCTACCGCTGAACCGGCCCTCCGCCGAGCCGCCCGGTCGCTGACCAACCGGCGGCGTGAGCCGGCCCTCTGACAGCGCCCCGCACCGTTTACTCGGTGCGGGGCGCGGTCGTTTTGCCGCACTGACATCTGTCGCTTTGTCGTCCAGTCTGTTATTTTTCGTAAACAAGCCCCGGGCCAAGCCCCCGAGGGCAGGCGTGACGGCGGGGGATGGGTAGCATGGCGGAACAGCAGGGTGCGACAGCGCTGCAGCAGGCCTTGAAGGCGTGCCGCGGCTCCTTCCTGTCGGTGGGCTTCTTCAGCCTGTTCGTGAACCTGCTGATGCTGGTGCCGGCCATCTACATGCTGCAGGTCTACGACCGGGTGCTCTCCACCCAGAGCGGCGAGACCCTGCTGATGCTGACCCTGGTGGTGGTCTTCCTGTTCGCGGTGATGGGGCTGCTGGAGCTGGTGCGCTCGCGCATGCTGGTGCGGGTCGGCAATCGCCTCGACACCCTGCTCAGCGCCCACCTCTATCGCGCCATGTTCCGTCGCAGCCTGATGACCGAGGGGCGCCAGTCGGCCCAGCCGCTGAGCGATCTCGGCACCCTGCGCCAGTTCTTCGCCGGCAGCGGCCTGGTGGCCTTCTTCGATGCGCCCTGGGTCCCCATCTACCTGGCGGTGCTCTTCCTGCTGCACCCCTGGCTCGGCCTCTTCGCCACCGGGGCGGCGGTCTTGCTGATGGTGCTGGCCGTGGCCAACGAGAAGCTGACCCAGCCGCTGCAGGCCGCCGCCAACGCCGAGCACATCAAGGCCCAGGAGCTGGCCGGCGCCAACCTGCGCAACGCCGAGGTGCTCCACGCCATGGGCATGCTGCCCGGCATCATGGGGCGCTGGGCGCGCCGTCACCACGACTATCTCGCCGGGCAGTCACGCGCCGCCGACCGCGCAGACAGCCTGAGCAACACCTCCAAGACCCTGCGCCTGCTGGCCCAGTCGCTGATCCTCGGCCTGGGGGCCTGGCTGGTGCTGCGCGCCGAGCTGACCCCGGGGATGATGATCGCCGGCTCCATCATCATGGGCCGCGCCCTGGCGCCCATCGACCGCATGATCGGCACCTGGAAGGGCTTCGTGGCCGCCCGGGGGGCCCATGGCCGCCTCCAGGAGTTGCTGGTGCGCACCCCCGGCGAGCCGGCCCGGATGTCGCTGCCGGCGCCCAGGGGTGAGGTGGTGCTGGAGGGCGTGGCCGCGGCGCCGCCCGGCCTGCGCGCGCCGACCCTGCGCGGGGTGCAGTTCGCGGCGCCGGCCGGCGTCCACGTCGGCATCATCGGTCCCAGCGCGGCGGGCAAGTCGACCCTGGCGCGGGTGCTGCTCGGCGTCTGGCCGACCCTGGCCGGTACCGTGCGCCTGGATGGCGCCGACATCGAGCACTGGAATCGCGAGGCGCTGGGCCCCCATGTCGGCTACCTGCCCCAGGATATCGAGCTGTTCGACGGCACCCTGGCCGAGAACATCGCCCGCTTCGGCGAGGTGGACCCGGAGCGGGTGGTGGTGGCGGCCCGCAAGGCCGGCGTCCACGAGATGATCCTGGCGCTGCCGGAGGGCTATGACACCGTGATCTCGGTCGGCGGCGGCGCGCTCTCCGGCGGCCAGCGCCAGCGCATCGCCCTGGCTCGGGCGCTCTACGGCAACCCGGTGCTGGTGGTGCTCGACGAGCCCAATGCCAGCCTCGATGACGCCGGTGAGCGCGCCCTGGCCGAGGCAATCCGGCGCCTCAAGGCTGATGGCGTCACGCTCTTCGTGATCAGCCATCGCGTCAGCCTGCTGCGCGGCATGGACCGCCTGCTCGTGCTGCGCGAGGGGCAGATCCATCTCTATGGCCCCACCGCCCAGGTGATGGAGCGCATGCAGGGCCAGCCGGCACCCCAGGCGCGGGTCGTCCGTGCCGGCCGAGCGGCGGTGGCCGTGGCCGCGGGCGAGAACCACCCGGGCGGCGATGGGACCTTCGAGGAAGAGGCCTCATGAGCGATCAGGACAAGCACAGCGTCCCTGCCGAACACCGCGGCGGCGTGCCGGACCGCGCCGAGATCGATGTCACCCCCGCCACTCTGGAGGGCGAGTTCAGCGAGAAGGTGCCGGTCAGCGACCGCGGCTATCGCCGCCTGGGCATGCTGATTCTCGGCGTTGGGCTGGGGGGCTTCCTCCTCTGGGCCACCACCGCCTCCCTGGCGGTGGCGGTAGTGGCCCCGGGACATGTGGCGGTGGAGTCCTTCCGGCGCACCGTCCAGCATCTGGAGGGGGGCATCGTGCGCGAGATCCTGGTGGCCGATGGCGACCGGGTCGAGGCCGGCCAGCCGCTGGTGGTGATCGACGACATCCAGGCCCGCGCTGAACTGCAGATCGTGCGCACTCAGTACCTGGTCGGCCGCGCCACCGAACTGCGCCTGCTGGCGGAGCAGCGCGGCGCCGAGACGCTGGTGCTGCCCGAGGAGCTCACCGCCAGCGACCTGCCGCGGGTGCAGGAGGTGCTGGCGGTGCAGCAGGCGCTGTTTGCCGCCCGTGGCCAGTCCCATCGCGCGACCCTGGAGGCGCTGGACGAGCAGGCCGAGCAGCTGCGACGCCAGATCACGGGGCTGGAGGAGGTGATTCGTATCAATGAGCGTCATGCGGCCTCGCTGCGCGAGGAGGAGCGCGACCTGCGCGGGCTCTTCGAGAAGGGCATGGTCAATAACCAGCGCCTGCGCGAGGTGGAGCGCGACCGGCTGGAGCTGGAGGGTGAAATCGCCAGCCGCCGTACCGAGATCTCCCGGCTCGCCTCCCAGGTGAGCGAGAACCGCATGCAGCGTGAGATCCGCGACCAGGAGTTCCACAAGGAGGTGGGCGAGCAGCTGCGCGAGGCCCAGGCGCGGGTGACCGAGGCCGAGGAGCGCGTCACCACCCTCGCGGACCAGGTGGGGCGCAGCATCGTCACCGCGCCGGTGGCCGGCAGCGTGGTGGAGCGCCGCGTGCACTCCATCGGCGACGTGGTGCGCAGCGGCGACCCGCTGCTCGATATCGTGCCGGGCAACGACCGCTTCGTGGTGGAGGCCCGGGTGCCGGACCGCGACGTCAACCAGCTCTATGCCGGCCAGCCGGCGGAAATCCGCTTCTCCGCCTTCAACCAGCGGCTGACCAACGTGATACCCGCCGAGGTGATCCTGGTCAGCGCCGACAGCCAGGTGGACGAGGCCACCGGCGCGCGCTTCTACCGGGTGCGCCTGCGGGTCACCGAGACGGGGCTTGCGACGATGACCGAGTCGATGCAGCTGCTTGCCGGCATGCCCGCCGAAGTGATGATCCGCACCGGCGAGCGCACCTTCGCCAGCTATATCGCCAAGCCCATCACCGACATGCTGGCCCGGGCCATTCGCGAGGAGTGACCCGGTGCCTTCCTGGCCTGTCGGTGGTCATCGTCAGGCAATCAGCCAGTCGTCGGCGAGCTGGAAGTCGTTGTACCAGATCTCGCGGGCCTCCTGGTTGCGGGCGAAGACGAAGAACATGCCGTCGGTTGCCTCCCCGACGGAGTGGGTTGGCATCTGCGGGTCGCTCATGTTCTCGCCGTCTCGCGTGCTGGTGATGTACAGAGTGCCCGGGTCGCTGGGGTCGAAGGCGAGCTCGCCGGCGCTGGTGGCCTTGAAGTAGATGTCGCCGAAGGGGCGGTTGGTGTTCTCCTGGTAGAAGACGAACAGCGTCTCGTTGTCCTCGTCATAGGCCAGGGTCGGGCGGCTCCCGCTGTGTGTCGCCGAATGCACCAGCACGGGGGGGGCCCACTCGCCCGGCATGCCCTTGATCGCCCAGAGGGCGTCCTGGTCGTCCTTCATGGTCATCAGGATGGCGCTGCCGTCCCATAGCGCGGCGAGGTGGTTGTCCAGCACCACCGCGTCGGTGATGGTGTCGATCGTCCAGCCGCTGCCGTAGCCGGCGGGCGACGAGGGCGTCGGCTGGTAGGCGAATTTCCACAGCCCTGTCGCGTCATCCCCATAGACCAGCCCGACGTGGTCGATTCCCCCCAACGTGAAGGCCACGAAGTCCACCTTGTTGTCACCGTTGCTGCCCGCGGTGGTCGAGGGTCCGGTATCGATGGTGGTAGTGGCCCAGTTTTCGAGGCTGCTGGCGGTGGGGGAGGCCAGCTTCAGTCCCGATTCGCCCCCGGCGGCCGAGGGGCCGATCATGGCGACGACCGGGCTGCCGTTCTGGTCCAGCCCCAGCGACATCTCGGTATTGCGCTGCCACTCGGCGCCGGTCAGCTTGCCGCCGGAGCCCGCCAGCTGCACGTTGACCTCGATCTCGAAGGTGCCGGTCTGGGCGCTGTAGCCGAGCTGGAAGAGGCGCGGACTCGTCTCCGTGGGCCCGAAGTTGAGCACATACAGGGTGTCGGTGGCATCGTCCCAGGCGATGTCGGCCCGGCGCCCGCTGGTCAGCATGGTCGGGCTCGACTTGACCCACCCCCCCATGCTGCCGGGGTCCGGCAGCGAGCCATCGAAGCGATAGACATGCCAGCCCGTCTGCTCCGGCAGCACGGCCCACCATTCGCCGTTGTGGAAGAAGCTCTTGGTGGCGTTGGTGTGCTCGAAGTTGCGCCGGTCGTTGGTGCCGAAGGCCGTGGCGATGTAGGAGGTCTCCAGCGGCAGGGGCGGCGGCGGTGGCGGGCCGTCGCCCTGGCTGACGGCGACTTCCACCGTCGCGGGGTCGCTCAGCCGCCGGCCGTCGTAGGCGCGGTAGGTGAAGCTGTCGCTGCCGATGAAGCCCGCGTCGGGGGTATAGGTGATGGTGCCATCGGCGTTGATCGAGACGCTGCCGTTGCCCGGCAGGGTGGCGGCGCCCACCGTCAGCGGGTCACCGTCCGGGTCGCTGTCGTTCTCCAGCACCGCGATCTGCACGGCCAGCCCCTGGGTGGTCGAGGCGGTGTCGTCACTGGCCAGTGGCGCGTTGTTGACGGGGTCACCATCCGCGGTGCTGTACTCGACGATCAGGGTCGGCGGGGTCGAGCCCTCCGCCGAATGGAAATCCCAGCCGTCCGGGCCCAGGGGCAGGAAGGCCCAGCCATGGTTGGCCTGGCCGTCGGCCCAGGCCTGCAGGCTGGTCGTGACATCGAGCTGGGTGGTGCCGGCCGGGATGAAGCCGGTGTCGAGGTCGCTCGGGATCATCGCCTCGATGCCATCGGCCTGGATGCCGTTCTCCAGGCTGTTCCAGGTCGCGCTATCGCTCCAGGGCTGCAGCATGCGGTGCAGGGTGGCGCCATCCCCCTTGCTGGTCGTCTGGACGACCAGGCTGGCGGAGAGGATGGTGGCGCCCAGGGGGATCTTCCCGGTGGTGCTGCCGAAGATGTCATCGAAGCGCAGCAGGGCCTGTACCTCGCCCCTGCTGTCGACGCTGTCCACCACCAGCGTGGACGACGAGGCCTTGCTGGTATCCGGCTGCGACTGATGCAGATAGGTGTCGACCACGCCGAGATAGCCGCCGCTGCCGTGCTGGAACTGCAGGGTCGTGCTGCCGGGTGGCGGCGCCTCCACCTGCTCGACGGTGACCATCACCGTGGCGGGGTCGCTGAGCAGCTCCCCGTCCGAAGCCCGGTAGGTGAAGCTGTCGCTGCCGAAGAAACCCTCGTCCGGGGTATAGGTGAGGGTGCCGTCGGGGTTGAGGGTGACGCTGCCGTTGCTCGGCTGGGTGACGTTCCCCACCGTCAGCGGATCGCCGTCCGGGTCGCTGTCGTTGGCCAGCACCGCAATCTGCACGGCGCTCCCTTCCAGGGTCATCACGGTGTCGTCAATGGCCACCGGCGGGTTGTTGACCGGTGCCACCGGCGCATAGCTGTACTCCACGATCAGCCTGGGCGGGGACGTTCCCTCCGCCGAGTCGAAGCTCCAGCCATCGGGCCCGAGGGGCAGGAAGGCCCAGCCGAGGTTATTCTCGCCATCGGCCCAGGCCTGCAGGCTGGTGGTGACGTCGAGCCGGGTGGTGCCGGTGGTGACGGCACCCGTCTCGAGGTCGGCCTGTGCCAGGGCCTCGACGCCATCGGCCTGGACGCCGTTCTGCAGGCTGTCCCAGGTGTCGCCGTCGCTCCAGGGCTGGAGCATGCGGTGCAGGGTGGCACCGTCTCCCGAGGTGGTCGTCTGAAGTTCCAGCGTGGCGGAGAGGATGGTGGCGCCCAGCGGCACCTGCCCGGCGGCGTCACCGAAGATATCGTCGAAGCGCACGAGGGTCTGCATCTCGCCCCGGCGCTCCTCGCTGTCGACGGTCAGCGTCTTCTGGTTGCCTCGGTTGGCGCGAGGCTGTCCCTCATAGAGAAAGGTATCCACCACGCCGGCATAGCCAGCCTGGCCCTGCTGGAACTCGCTCGTCGCGGTGATCGGCGCCGCCCCGTCCGTCGTGCTGGAGCTCATGGCCAGGAATACCGATGAGTCCTCGGCGTCCTTCTCCAGGGTCTGGAAGGTGAAGATCTCGCCATCGTCGAGCAGCGCCGGGTCCTGCGTCTGTTCCGCAGAGGCCGCCGTCTCTTCCGCCTTCGGCTCGGGCTCGGGCGTCGAGTCGGCGGTCGTCTCTTGCTCTTTCTCGTTCTCGGGCAGTGCCGTTGCTGTCACCTCAGGATCAGCGCTTGTTTCGGCGGGAGCGCCAGAGGTGTCGTCAGGGGCTGCTTGAAGGTTTTCGTCAGGCTGGCGGCCTTCGTCGCCGGCGGAAGCGCCCTGCGCCGGCGTGGCCGATATCTCGGTGGCAGGCTCGTCCGGCAGGGTGTCGGCACTCCCGCTCGGTGTCTCGTCGTCTCCCGCGACGGTGTCGGTCTCCTCTGCAGGAAGCGTGTCGTCGGCAGCGGCCGGCGGCGTTGCCGTGTCGGCCTCCGATTCCTCGGCGTCGTCGAGGTCAGATGGTGCCTGGGTCAGGCCACGCCGTTCCTCGCCGTCGACCGACCGCCCCCCCGGGAGTGGTCGGCTTGCCGCGAAGCGGGTCTCGAGCAGGTCGGTGTCGAGATCGTCCGACTTAGATGTGGTGGACATGGCGGCCCCCTTGGCGATGCCGTTGGATTGCTTCTTTCCTGCAGCAGACTGTCCGGGGCGTTTCCCCGTGTTGCTTTATGTGAGTTTAGGTTTCAGGGAGGGGGCGGCACCATACCGAGAAGTGATGAGCCGGCGGCTTAAAATTGCCATGCGGCTCGGCTCAGGGAGCTAATGAGAGGCCGGATGTCGGGGATGGGAAAGTTGCTGCGAAAGGGGTGAGGCAGGCCGAAGTATCAGGGGCGGTTGACACTTCAGGATGGAGAAACAAGAAGGGCTGCCGGATGGCAGCCCCTTATGCTCTTGGAAGATGCTGTGATTATGCTATATCGACAAAGCTACTGTAGTCGTCTTGAGTCTGGTAGTAGCCAACCTCGACGATGTCCCAGATACTATCCTCATCGTAAAGATTGATGATTTCTTCGTCTTCAACTGTTCCGATAATCAAGGCCGACCAGCTGTCGTCACCGAGGCGAATCTTGGTGTCCGTTATGTCATCTTCATTGAAGTCATCTTTCTCTACGATGAAGAAGTCCTTGAAGTCATCGATGAAGGCATCCTTGTCTTCAGTCGTCCAGTCATTCCAATCTTCCGGCT
>NZ_JACUUD010000007.1 GCF_014859505.1 Halomonas sp. | reverse complement strand
CGCGCCATGACCTCGGCGGCCTGCGGGCCCTGCAGCGCCAGCAGGCCCCGCTCTAGCACCTCGACCTCATGCCCCGCGGAGAGCCCACGGCGCAGATGAGCGATGTCCTGCTCCTGGCAGGCGGCGTTGACCACCAGGTAGAGGTGGTCGCCGGCGTTGACCACCATCAGGTCGTCGAGGATGCCGCCTTCCTCGCCGGTGAACAGCGCATAGCGCTGCCAGCCCTGCTCGAGGCCGACGATATCGGCCGGCACCAGGGTCTCCAGGGCCTCGGCCGGGGACGGCCCGTGCAGCAGCAGCTGCCCCATGTGGGAGACGTCGAAGAGGCCGCAGGCGCGGCGGGTGTGCTCGTGCTCCTTCTTGACGCCGAGCGGGTACTGCACCGGCATCTCGTAGCCGGCAAAGGGCACTAGCTTCGCGCCCAGCTCACCATGCAGCCCATGCAGCGGGGTATGCTTGAGTTCGCTCATTGCCTCTCCCTCACGGATAGGTGGCTCAAACCGAGGCGGGAGGTGCACAGGGCAACTCCCGCGGTCATCGGGCCGGCCTCAGCCCTTGTCGTGGTCGAGCTCCTCGCCCGGCAGGATCTCCTTGCCGTCGAAGTAATCCCGGGTCAGCTTGAACACCACCGGCGAGAGCAGCGCCAGGGCGATCAGGTTGGGAATCGCCATCATGGCATTGAAGGTGTCGGCCATCAGCCAGATGAAGCCCAGGTTGGCCATGGCGCCCAGCGGGATCGCCAGCACGAACAGCACCCGGTAGAGCATGATCGAACGGGTACCGAACAGGAACTGGAAGCACTTCTCGCCATAGAAGGACCAGCCGAGGATGGTGGTGAAGGCGAAGACCGCCAGTGCCACCGACACGATCTGGTTGCCGAAGCCCGGTAGGGCCGCGTCGAACGAGAGGGCAGTCAGCGAGGCACCGGCCTCCCCCTCGATCCACACCGTCGAGGTGAGAATCACCAGGGCGGTGATGGTGCAGATGATGATGGTATCGATGAAGGTGCCGAGCATCGCGATCATGCCCTGGCGAACCGGGTTCTTGGTCCTGGCCGCGGCGTGGGCGATGGGCGCGCTGCCCAGACCCGCCTCGTTGGAGAAGATGCCGCGGGCCACACCGAAGCGAATGGCCGCCATCACCGCCGCCCCGGCGAAGCCGCCGGCCGCCGCGATCGGGTTGAAGGCGTAGTAGAAGATCAGCCTGAAGGCCTCGCCGATCTGGCCGGCATTGACGATCAGGACCAGGATGCCGGCGATCACGTAGAGGATGCCCATGATCGGCACGAGCTTGCCGGCCACCTTGGCGATCCGCTTGATGCCGCCGAGGATGACTGCGCCGGCCAGCACCATGATCACCACGCCGGTGAGCCCATGGGGGATGCCGAAGGTGGAGTCCAGGGCGTCGGCCACCGAGTTAGACTGCACGGTGTTGCCGATGCCGAAGGCCGCCACGGCCCCGAAGAAGGCGAAGGCACCGCCCAGCCACAACCACTTTTTGCCCAGGCCATTCTTGATGTAGAACATCGGGCCGCCTACATGGAAGCCCGTGCTGTCGGTCTCGCGGTAGCGCACCGCCAGCACCGCCTCGGCGAACTTGGTGGCCATGCCCACCAGCGCCGTGATCCACATCCAGAACACCGCGCCGGGGCCGCCCAGGGCGATGGCGGTGGCCACGCCGGCGATGTTGCCGGTGCCGATGGTGGCGGAAAGCGCCGTCATCAGGGCGTTGAAGGGCGAGATCTCGCCGTCATCATCCTTCTTCTTTTCCCCCGGCACCGGCTTGGCATCCCGCCCCTGCCACATCAGCTTGAAGCCCATGCCGAGCTTGCGCAGCGGCATCAGCTTGAGGCCGATCTGCAGGTAGAAGCCCACCCCCAGCAGCAGGATGAGCATCAGCGGCCCCCACACCACCCCGTTGATGGAGCCGAAAATACTGGTCAAGGTTTCCACGTGAATCTCCCTTAGCGATTGTTGTTTTGATTTGCCCCTCACAGCCCACGATAACAGGCGATCCTCCCGCCCTTCGAATCATCGTGCGCAGGATCGACGAATCGAACCGCGATAAGATAGCGGATCTTGCCGTCTCATCACCACCCTGGCGAGGGTCAGTCCGTCAACGATTCTCCCGCTCAGTGAAAACATATTTCTTATAGGAAACACAGGCGACCCCTCTTCGGAGCCAATACAGAGACACGGACACACTCGCAGAGTAGACCGAATCGACGCCAACGCCGCATCCGGCAGGCGACATCGGCATCGTGCCGCACCACACTCGGCGGATGCGTCGCTCCGCCGATGGGGATTCCCCTCCATGGAGGCTGACAGCTGGACGAATCACCCGGGTCGGGCCACCCTTGAGGTCGGGCACACGCTCCCGAGACGTCGCAGGGGCTCGCCAAACGCCGTCGATGGCGTTAGCATTTGCGAATCCAGAAAACCTTTTTCGTATAGGAAATCCCCATGAGCTCAATTCCTGCCAACCTTCGCTACGCCGACAGCCATGAATGGGTGCTCGACAACGGTGACGGCACCGTGACCGTCGGCATCAGCGACCACGCCCAGGAAGCGCTTGGCGACGTGGTCTTCGTCGAGCTGCCCGAAGTCGGCCGCTCCCTCGCGGTCAAGGAGGAGTTCGGCGTGATCGAGTCGGTCAAGGCCGCCTCCGACCTCTACGCCCCAGTGGCCGGCGAGGTCATCGCCGTCAACGAGGCCCTGGAAGACGCCCCCGAGACCGTCAACGAGGCCCCCTACGAGGGCGGCTGGATCATAAAGGTGCGCCTGGACGACAGCGCCCAGCTCGACGACCTGCTCGACGCCGACGGCTACGCCGCCGTGGCCCAGTCCGACGACTGAGCCGTAACGTCACGCCTGCACTGCCCCGGCCGCCCGGCCGGGGAGTTGATTTCATCGCCCGCGTCGTCCCCGCGACGGCCCTGACCCACGCTACGGTGCCCCCATGCCGATCGATACTCGCCGCCTGGCCGACCTGGCCGCCCACGATGACTTCCTCCAACGCCACAATGGTCCCCGCGAGGCGGACGTGGCGGCCATGCTGGCCACCCTCGGGGTGGAGAGCCTCGCGGCGCTGATCGAGCGCACCGTGCCGGCGGATATCCGCCTGGGACGCGAGCTCGAGCTGGACACACCGCGCAGCGAGGCAGAGGCACTGGACTACCTCCAGCGCCTGGCCCGCCAGAACCGGGTGTTCAAGAGCTATATCGGCCAGGGCTATCACGGCACCCACCTGCCGCCGGTAATCCAGCGCAACGTGCTGGAGAACCCGGGCTGGTACACCGCCTATACCCCCTACCAGCCGGAGATCTCCCAGGGGCGCCTGGAGGGACTGCTCAACTTCCAGCAGATGGTGATGGACCTGACCGGCATGGAGCTGGCCAACGCCTCGCTGCTGGACGAGGCGACCGCCGCCGCCGAGGCCATGGCGCTCTGCCACCGCGCCAACAAGAAGGCCAGGAGCGAGGTGTTCTTCGTCGCCGACGACGTGCTGCCCCAGACCCTGGACGTGGTGCGCACCCGGGCGGCCTACTTCGGCTTCGAACTGGTAGTGGCCCCGGTCGAGCAGCTCGCCGAGGTCGATGCCTTCGGCGCCCTGCTGCAGTACCCGGGCGAAAGCGGCCGGATCCACGACCTGGCGCCGCTGCTGAAGAGCGCTCGTGAGCGCGGCATCATGACCTGCGTGGCCGCCGACATCATGGGCCTGGTGTTGCTCACCGAGCCCGGCGTGCTGGGTGCCGACATCGTCATCGGCACCACCCAGCGCTTCGGGGTGCCGATGGGCTTCGGCGGGCCTCACGCGGCCTTCTTCGCCACCAACGACAAGCTCAAGCGGTCAATCCCGGGGCGCATCATCGGCGTCTCCCAGGACAGCCGCGGCGGCCAGGCACTGCGCATGGCGATGCAGACCCGAGAGCAGCATATCCGCCGCGAGAAGGCCACCTCCAACATCTGTACCGCCCAGGCGCTACTGGCCAACATCGCCGGCTTCTATGCGGTCTATCACGGCGCCGAGGGGCTGCGGACCATCGCCTCGCGCATCCATCGCCTGACCACCCTGCTGGCCCTGGGCCTTCGGGACAAGGGCGTTCAGCTGGCCCACGACAGCTGGTTCGATACCCTGCGCCTGACCGACGTGGACGCCGGCAAGCTCCATGGCCGCGCCCTGACCCGCGAGATCAACCTGCGCCATTTCGAGAACGGTGACGTCGGGGTGAGCCTCGACGAGACCACCACCGCCCGTGATCTCGATATACTGTTCGACGTGCTGCTGGGCGAAGAGCACGGCCTCTCCGTGGCCGCCCTGGACGAGCGGGCGGTGGCCGAGGGCGCGAGCGGGATTCCGACGGCCTGTCGGCGCGAGAGCGAGTACCTGACTCACCCGACCTTCAGCCGCTACCGCAGCGAGACGGAGATGCTGCGCTACCTCAAGCGCCTGGAGAACAAGGACCTGTCGCTGACCCATGCGATGATCCCGCTGGGCTCCTGCACCATGAAGCTCAACGCCACCAGCGAGATGATCCCGATCAGCTGGCCGGAGTTCGCCAACGTGCACCCCTTCGTGCCCCGCGATCAGGTGGCCGGCTATCAGCAGATGATCGACGAGCTCTCCGCCTTCCTGGTGGAGGTGACTGGCTATGACCACATCTCCATGCAGCCCAACTCCGGGGCCCAGGGCGAGTACGCCGGACTGGTGGCGATCCGCCGCTACCAGGCGGCCATCGGCGAGGGGCACCGCGATGTCTGCCTGATCCCCAGCTCCGCCCACGGCACCAACCCGGCCTCGGCGGCCATGGTCGGCCTCAAGGTGGTGGTGGTGGAGTGCGACGCCCATGGCAATATCGACGTCGACGACCTGCGCGCCAAGGCCGAGCAGCACGGCGAGGTGCTCTCCTCGATCATGATCACCTACCCCTCCACCCACGGGGTGTTCGAGGCCAACGTGCGCGAGGTATGCACGATTGTCCACGAGCATGGCGGCCAGGTCTACGTGGACGGCGCCAACATGAATGCCCAGGTGGGCCTGACCCGCCCCGGCGACTTCGGCGGCGACGTCAGCCACCTCAACCTGCACAAGACCTTCTGCATTCCCCATGGCGGCGGCGGCCCGGGCATGGGCCCGATCGGCGTCAAGGCGCACCTGGCGCCCTTCGTGTCGAACCATGTGGTGACGCCCATCGCCGGCGTCAACGATGACTGCGGCGCAGTATCGGCGGCCGCCTTCGGCTCGGCGTCGATCCTGCCGATTTCCTGGGCCTACATCAAGATGATGGGCGCACGCGGCCTGCGCGAGGCCACCGAACTCGCGATCCTCAATGCCAACTACATCGCCGCCCGGCTCGGCGAGCACTACCCGGTACTCTACCGCGGCGAGAACGGCAGCGTGGCCCACGAGTGCATCATCGACATCCGCCCGCTCAAGGCCGCCTCCGGGATCAGCGAGGAGGACATCGCCAAGCGCCTCATGGACTACGGCTTCCATGCCCCGACCATGTCCTTCCCGGTGCCCGGCACGCTGATGATCGAGCCCACCGAGTCGGAGTCCCGCTACGAGATCGACCGCTTCTGCGACGCCATGATCGCGATCCGCGAGGAGATCCACCGGGTCGAGGCCGGCGAGTGGCCGGCAGACGCCAACCCGCTGGTGAACGCCCCGCACACCCAGGCCGACCTGATGGACGAGGCCTGGGAGCGCCCGTACTCCCGCGAGCTGGCGGCCTTCCCCACCCCGGCGGTCAAGGCCTCCAAGTACTGGCCGGCGGTGAACCGGGTCGACAACGTCTTCGGTGACCGTCAGCTGATCTGCTCCTGCCCCAGCATCGACGAGTATCGCGACTGATCGAGGCGGCTGACCCGAGCGCCGGTCGCTCGGCGCCGGCGCCTGAACGCAGCAGGCCCCGCCATCGGCAGGGCCTGATACGTTGAAGGATCGGTTTGACCAAATAAGAAATGGAACTTATATAGATATGACAGGTTCGGGCGTCCCACCCGTGCCTCACCTCCGTACGACGCCACAACAATTCCGTACGACACCACAACAATCACAGGAGTGATGCCATGACATCCCCGTCATCCTCGATGCCCCCGGAACCGTCACATACCCTGGACAACCCGGCACGCCGTACCCTGCTCAAGGGCAGCGCCGGTGCCCTGGCGGCGCTGGGCCTGATGCAGCTGACCCCGGTCGCCCGGGCGGAACCGGCCAGCTCGCTGCCCGACTACGTGGCCTGGAAGCGCCAGCAGGACCTGATCGTCCACGGCCGCGAGACCATCGAGACCGAGCGCGGCGCGATCCGCAGCGGCGTGGTCACCCCCAGCCGCACGCTGTTCGTGCGCAACAACCTTCCCGCCCCGGACGAAAGCATCACCGATGACCCCGATGCCTGGGAAATCAGCATCGAGGGCGTCAATAATCCGCGCAGCTTCACGCTCGCAGAGCTCAAGCGTATGGACGTCACCACCGTTGCCTCGGTACTGCAGTGTTCCGGCAACGGCCGCGCTTTCTTCGCCCACGGGGCCGGCGGCACCCAGTGGACCGTCGGCGCGGCGGGCTGCGTGGTATGGACAGGCGTCCCCCTCAAGACCGTGGTGGAGGCCCTGGGCGGACCGGTCGACGGCGCCCGCTACATTACCGGCACCGGTGGCGAGAAGATACCCGAGGGGCTTGATCCCAAGGACATCATGGTCGAGCGCTCGGTGCCCATGGAAGCCATGGAGTCCGCCATCCTGGCCTGGGAGATGAACGACGAGCCTCTGGACCGCGCCCATGGCGGGCCGCTGCGGCTGGTGGTCCCAGGCTACTACGGGGTCAACAACGTCAAGTACGTCAAGCGCCTGGCCATGACCGAGTCACAAACGGACGCCAAGATCCAGGCCTCCGGCTACCGGGTGCGCGAGGTTGGCGTGGGCGGCTCGCCGGACCAGCCCTCCATGTGGGACATGAACGTCAAATCCTGGGTGACCCTACCCCTGGACACCACCCACGAGGGCGAAAACCTGATCTACGGGGTCGCCTTCGGCGGCACCACGGCAATAGAAAGAGTCGAGGTCTCGGTGGACGGTGGCGACAGCTGGCAGGAGGCGGAAATCATCGGCCCGGACCTGGGACCTTACGCCTGGCGTCCCTTCGTCCTCAAGGCCAGCCTCTCCCCCGGCGAGCACCGCATCGTCTCACGGGCCACCGACGTGGCGGGCAACAGCCAGCCCCGCGAACGCGTCGAGAACGAACGAGGCTATGGCCATAACGGCTGGGAGGATCATGGCGTCACCGTGACGGTTTGATCCCGCTCCCCAACGGGCAGCGGCCACCCGGCCGCTGCCTTTCGCATGACGCAAGTCCTTCCGAAAGAGGAATCTCAATGGCGAAGTCCTTCGCGCCCCTGCTCGGCGTAACCGCCCTGCTCTGCCTGCCCGCCCTGGCCGATCAGGACCCGGCGGCACGCGGCCAGGCCCTGTTCACCGGCGAGGCCACCCCCGCCTGCGCGATCTGTCATACCCTGGCCGCGGCCGGCACCAGTGGCCAGGTCGGTCCCAATCTCGACCAGCTGGGCCCCACCACCGACATGGTGAGGAACGCGGTCAGCCGCGGGGTCGGGGTAATGCCGGCCTACGCGGATTCACTGTCCAGCGATGATATCGAGGCGCTGGTGACCTTCGTCACCGGCGCCACCGGAGGCGACTGACTACCACCGCCCGGGCCGCCCGTGACGGCCCGGGCGGCCCTCCCTCAGCCGAACCCCGGCTGCTCGCTGTAGCCGTAGAGCGCCTGGCGGCGCTGCTCGCGGAAATCCTCCAGTAAACGGGCATAGCGGCGCGGGATCTCCATGCCGCGGCGACTCACCAGATGCAGCGTCTCGTGGACCGCCACCGGCAGGTCCAGCTCCTTCACCTGGCGCTGCCACGGCGAGGTCTCCAGCACCAGCCGCGACACCACGGTGAACCCCAGCCCCCGGGCCACCGCGTCCAGCACCATCCCCACCTCGTTGGTGAAGCCCTGGCGACGGAAGTGACTGATCGAGTGGAACTCCTCCGGGAAGTTGCTGCGCAGCAGGGCGCCGGCGTGGTTGAGGCCGTCGGAGTAGTTGATGAAGCCGATGCCCATGAGGTCGGCCAGGCCACTGCCGGCGAAATCCGCCGGAACCACCAGGCACAGGGGCTCGCGGTGCCAGGGCTCCACCGTCAGGTCGGGCTGGCGGACGGGGTCGGTGACGATGCCCAGGTCGTAGCGGCCGGCCTGCACGTCCTGCGTGATCTCGTGGTTGAAGGCGAAGCTGTAGCTCACCGTGAGGCCGGGATGCATCTGCTGCTGGCCCAGCAGGAAGGGATAGAGCATCACCCCGACGCTGCCCGGCGAGGCCAGGCGGCAGTCCCCGGAGTAGAGGGAGTCGGCATCCAGCGAATGGCGGAACTGCTCGTGCTCGGCGAACAGCTTCAGGGCATAGTCGTAGGCCCGTCGTCCCGCCTCGGTCAGCGTGAAGCGGCGGCCATGGCGCTCGAGCAGCGGCTTGTCGAGGTACTGCTCGAGCTTGCGTACGTGCTGGCTGACGCCGGGCTGGGTCATCTCCAGGCGCCGTGCCGTCAGGGTGAAGCTGCCGGTCTCGACCAGGGTGATGAAGGTGCGAAAGTAGAGCGCGTTGAACATGACGGGCCAGATGACGGATGGACAGGGCATTGTAGCACCGGGCAACAAGTTGCCGTGATAGCATCGGCAGGAACGACACAAGCGACAAGGACGCCTGAATGCCCGACACCATCTCCAGCATCATCTCCCCGGAAGGCAGCCTCGAGATCCTCTCCCAGCATGAGGTCAGCCGCCTTCACGACACCTCCAAGGCCGGGCTGCATGACCTGCTCCGCCGCTGCTCGCTGGCAGTGCTCAACTGCGGTTCTCCCACCGATGACAGCGTCGCACTGCTGGAGGCCTACCACGACTTCGATATCGAGGTGATTCCCCAGGACCGCGGCATCCGCCTCAAGCTCACCAACGCCCCGGCCGAGGCCTTCGTCGACGGCAGGATGATCCGGGGGATTCGCGAGCACCTCTCCTCGGTACTGCGCGATATCGTCTACGTCTACAACGAGATCCAGGGGCACCAGCGCTTCGATCTGACGACCGCCGAAGGCACCACCAATGCGGTGTTCCATATCCTGCGCAAGGCCGGCACCCTCAAGCCGGGCCGCGATCCCAGCCTGGTGGTGTGCTGGGGCGGCCACTCCATCTCCCGGGAGGAGTACGAGTACAGCAAGGACGTGGGCTACCACCTGGGTCTTCGCGAGATGGACATCTGCACCGGCTGCGGTCCCGGCGCCATGAAGGGCCCCATGAAGGGCGCCAACGTGGCCCACGCCAAGCAGCGCCGACGGGAGGGCCGCTACCTGGGGGTCTCGGAGCCCGGCATCATCGCCGCCGAGGCGCCCAATCCCATCGTCAACGAACTGGTGGTGATGCCGGACATCGAGAAACGCCTGGAGGCCTTCGTGCGCCTGGGCCACGGCATCATCGTCTTCCCCGGCGGGGTGGGCACGGCCGAGGAGATCCTCTACCTGCTCGGCATCCTGCTCCACCCGGACAACGTCGACGTGGAACTGCCGGTGATCTTCACCGGCCCGGCGAACAGCGCGGACTACTTCGCGCGCATCGACGAGTTCCTGACCTACACCCTGGGCGAGGGAGCGCGGGAGCGCTATCGCATCATCATCGACGACCCCACCGAGGTGGCGCGCACCATGCGCAAGGGCATCGATGCGGTGGCCGACTACCGCAGGAGTCGCCAGGACGCCTTCTATTACAACTGGCGTCTGACCATCGACCGTCCCTTCCAGGAGCCCTTCGACCCCAGCCACGAGGCCATGGCCAGCCTGGCCCTGCACCGCAACCAGCCCGTTCATGAGTTGGCCGCCAACCTGCGCCGCGCCTTCTCGGGGATCGTCGCCGGTAACGTCAAGGAGCAGGGTATCCGCGCCATCCAGGCCCGTGGCCCCTTCCGCCTGCAGGCAGAAGCGGAACTGATGTCACGCCTCGACGAGCTGCTCGACTCCTTCGTCGCCCAGGGCCGCATGAAACTCTCCGGCGACTACGAGCCCTGCTACACGCTGGGATAGCGGCAAACAGGGCACATAGCAAGAGGCAAGCCAACGCAGGAACGCAAACCCCGCCGGCATCAACGCCGCGGGGTTTCTGGTGATGGCGCCTGGATGACCTCGGCCTGAGGCCCCTGACGTCAGGCGCTGGGCGCCTTCAGCCAGATCGACAGCGCGTGAAGCAGCAGACCCAGGGTGGTGCCATGGGCAATCAGCAGCTCCCAGCCGATGAAGTCGGTGAACAGGACATGGTAGAGCCCCATGCCCGCCAGGCCGACCACCATGCTGAGGCCCAGGCGCCCCATCAGGCGGGGCAGGCGGGCCCGAGCCTCGGCCTCGAGCAGGCGCCAATGGGCGGCGGCGACGCCGGCTACCACCACCAGGGCGATCAGGATCAGGTTGAAGCGGTTGTCATGGCCCCCCACCAGGTAGCGCGGGAGGGTCGACAACATCAGCAGCACCAGTCCCAGCATGAGGCTGAGCCGCTCGGGGGTAGGCTGAGCACCCATTTCAGGCCACCTTGAGCGCTTCGGACTCGATCCACTCCTCGACCCAGGGCAGCGCGGCGTCATCGGCCATGAAGGTCTCCATGGCGTCGACCTCCAGCCGCTCACCCAGGCGTGTGGCGCCCTGCCCCTGCAGCAGCTCATCGAGCTGGCGACCGGCGCCGCAGAAGGTCTCGCCGTAGGAGCTGTCGCCCAGGGCGATCAGCCCATAGCGCAGCGAGGCAAGACCGGGACTCTGCTCGGCGATGGACCGGGCGAAGGGCACGAAGTTGCCCGGGTAATCGCCACTGCCGGTGGTGGAGACACAGAAAAGCGCCAGATCGGTAGGCGACCCCGTGAGATCTTCCAGGGTGGGGTTGTCGTAGATGGCAACGGAATAGCCGGCCTCCTCCAGCAACGGCTTGACCTGCTCGGCGACGTCCAGGGCGCCGCCATACATGGTACCGACAAAGATCTTGAGCATGGGCATGTCCTGAGTATACCTGAGAATTCTGGTCAGATATTAACACGACTCATTGCTGTCTCGCATCTTCACCGCCGCAGGGACGGGGCATTTCGCCGCACGCATTCTCCTGCAAGGCCAGGGAGAGACCGAGTATAATACTGGGTCTCTTCCCCACCCTGCACGGGAGGCAACATGCAGCAGACCTTCGAGGCCTGGATCACCCCGATCATGATCGGAGGACTGATCCTGTTCATGGGCTTCATCATCTGGGACCTAGCGAAGAAATCCAACGCCGGCCGCTTCGGCACCCTGATGCTGTTCATCGTGCTCGGCGCCGGCATGCTGGGCTACATCCTCAAGGTAGTGATCACCTGGGTGCTGGAAAACGGAGGCTCGGTCTGACGCCTCCCACTCACTCCCCTGCCCCACCCCCCGCCCAGGCACACAGGACAACGCCCTCAAGCGGAGAACGCCACCCTCGGGGGTGGCGTTCCACGTCTCGCGGCGGCGCTGTCTTCAGTGGGCCTCGCCAAGATAGCCTTCCACCTGGCTCTTGAGCTTCTGCCCCGGCCGGAAAGTCACCACGCGCCGGGCGGAGATCGGGATCTCCTCACCGGTCTTGGGGTTGCGGCCCGGCCGCTCGCGCTTATCGCGCAGGTCGAAGTTCCCGAAGCCGGAGAGCTTGACCTGCTCGTTTTCACGCAGGCAGGCGCGTATCTCCTCGAAGAAGGCCTCCACCATGGACTTGGCCTCGCGCTTGGAGAGTCCCAGCTCGGCGTGCAGATGCTCGGCCAGCTCGGCCTTGGTCAGTGCACCCATGTTCACTCCCTCGTATGGGGTCCGCCTCACGGCCGTTGCCGACTCACCTGCCCGTCTCGCTGGAACATTCTCTCGCCGCACAGCCACGCAGCGTAACCGAAAGGCTTATCCGCGAAGCTCCGCGCCCAGGTGATGACGGGACTCGGTAATGATGGCATCGACCAACTGATTGATTTCCTCGTCATTCAGCGTGCGCGAAGGATGCTGCCAGGTCAAGCCCAGGGCCACACTCTTGCGACCTTCGGGGACGCCCTTGCCCTGGTAGACATCGAACAGGCGGCACTCGGTGAGCCACTCACCGGCCTGGCCACGGAGCGTGTCCAGCAGCGCCTGAACCGGCAGGTTCTCGTCGACCAGGAAGGCCAGGTCGCGGCGCACCTCCGGGAACCGCGATAGCGGAGTGAACGCCGGCACCCGGCCATGGGTCAGGGCGTCCAGGCGCACCTCGAACAGCACGGCGTCCACCTTCAGCCCCAGCTGGGCGCGCACCGCAGGGTGCAGGGTGCCGATCCAGCCGGCCTCCTCGCCGCGATGCAGGATCCGCGCGCACTGGCCCGGGTGCAGCGCCGGATGCTCGGCGGGCTCGAAGCGCCAGGCCTCGGGCTCGCCACCCATGGCCAGCAGGCTCTCCAGATCCCCCTTGAGGTCGAAGAAGTCGACCCTCTCGGGACTGGCCGCCCAGCCCTCGGGGTCTCGGGAGCCGCATACCAGAGCGCCCAGCATCGGAATCTGCTGCAGGTCATCGAGCTCACCACGGAAGATCAGGCCGGTCTCGAAGAGGCGCACCCGAGTCTGCTGACGGTTGAGGTTATGCTCGAGCGCTCGCACCAGGCCCGGAAAGAGACTGGCCCGCATCACCGACAGGTCCGCGGAGATGGGGTTGGCCAGCACCGGCGAGACCGCCTCGGGCAGCAGCGCCTTCTGCAGTTCGGGGGCAACGAAGCTGTAGGTCACCGCCTCCTGGTAGCCGCGGGCCACCATCTGGCGACGCAGGCGGCCCAGCGGGGTACGCGCCTCATGGTCGGGGCGCAGCCCGAGGCGGGCCTGGGGACGACGCACCGGCAGACGGTTGTAGCCATGGATGCGCGCCACCTCCTCGATCAGGTCCTCCTCGATGGCGACATCGAAGCGCCAGCTCGGCGCCACGGCGCTCCAGCCGAGCTCATCCGTCTGCACCGCCATGCCCAGGCGTTCCAGGATCTCGGTGACCTCATCGGCAGGCAGCGACTTGCCCAGTGCCTGCTCGAGTCGCGCGGCGCGCAGGCGAACCCGGCGCTCGGCGGGCAGGTGCTCGGGGCTTGCCACCTCCACCAGGGGACCCGGCTCGCCGCCGGTGATCTGCAGCAGAAGCGCCGTGGCGCGCTCGGCCGCCTCACGGGCCAGGCCAGCGTCCACGCCACGCTCGAAGCGGTGGGAGGCGTCGGTGTGCAGACCGTAGCCGCGCGCCTGGCCGGCCACCGCCAGGGGAGCGAAGAAGGCCGACTCCAGGAAGATGTCGCGGGTCTCGGTATTCACGCCAGAGTGCTCGCCCCCCATCACCCCGGCGATGGCCAACGGGCCACGCTCGTCAGCGATCACCAGAGTGCCATGGGTCAGCGTCACCTCCTGGCCGTCGAGCAGCACCAGACGCTCGCCCGCCCGGGCCAGGCGCACGACCACGGCACCATGCAGGTTGGCTCGATCGAAGGCGTGCAGGGGCTGGCCGAGCTCCAGCATCACGTAGTTGGTGACATCCACCACCGGATCGATGGCGCGAATGCCGCTGCGACGCAGGCGCTCCACCATCCACAGCGGCGTTTCGGCGGTCACGTCGACGCCCTTGATCAAGCGGCCGATGTAACGCGGGCAGTGTTCGGGGTCCTCGACGCGCACCGCGAAGGTCTCGTCATGGGTCGCGGCGACCGCCGCGATGGCGGGCCCGCCCACCGGCAGGCGGTTGAGCACGCCAACCTCGCGGGCCAGGCCCTTGAGGCTCAGGCAGTCGCCGCGGTTGGGCGTCAGGTCCACCTCGATGGTATGGTCATCCAGGCCCAGCCAGAGGCGGAAGTCCTCGCCCACCGGGGCGTTCGCCGGCAGCGCAAGGATGCCCGGGGAGGTCTCCTCCTCGAGGCCGAGTTCCGAGGCGGAGCAGATCATGCCGCGGGACTCCTGGCCGCGCAGCTTGGCCTTCCTTATCTTGAAATCGCCGGGCAGCAGGGCACCGACCCGGGCGAAGGGCACCCTCTGCCCCACCGCCACGTTGGGCGCCCCGCACACCACCTGCACCGGCGCGCCGGAGCCGTCGTCGACCCGGCATACGCTGAGCTTGTCGGCATCGGGATGCTGGAGCTTCTCCAGCACCTGGGCCACCACAACGCCATCGAAGACCGCCGCCACGGGCTCGACGGCATCGACCTCGAGGCCGGCCATTGTGATCTGGTCGGCCAGGGCCTGGGTGGCAAGCTGCGGTGACACCCACTCGCGCAGCCACTGTTCGGAAAATTTCATGACAAATCCTGTGTTGTGCGGGTGCGAGGGAGATCAGGCAAACTGGCGCAGGAAGCGCAGGTCGTTGTCGAAGAACAGCCGCAGGTCGTTGACGCCATAACGCAACATCGCCAGGCGCTCGGCGCCCATGCCGAAGGCAAAACCGGTGTAGCGCTCGGCGTCGATGCCGGAGTGGCGGAACACCTCGGGGTGCACCATGCCGCAGCCCATCACCTCCAGCCAGCCGCTATGGGAGCAGACCCGACAACCCTCGCCCGAGCACATCACGCACTGGATATCGACCTCGGCGGAGGGCTCGGTGAACGGAAAATAGGAGGGACGGAAGCGGACGGAGAGGTCGTCACGCTCGAAGAAGGCGTGAAGGAAGTCCTCGATGGTGCCCTTGAGGTCGGCGAAGCTGACGTCCTCATCCACCAGCAGCCCCTCTACCTGGTGGAACATGGGGGTGTGGGTCAGATCGGAGTCACTGCGGTAGACGCGCCCCGGGCAGACGATGCGGATCGGCAGCTTGCCCTCCTTCATGGTGCGCACCTGGACCGGCGAGGTGTGGGTGCGCAGCAGGCGGGTGGCATCGAAATAGAAGGTATCTGCCATGCCCCGCGCCGGGTGGTGCGCCGGGATATTGAGCGCTTCGAAGTTGTGGTAATCGTCCTCGATCTCCGGGCCCACCGCCACGTCGTAGCCGATGCGGGTAAAGAGTCCCTCGATACGCTCCAGGGTGCGCGTCACCGGATGCAGCCCGCCGCTGGGCTGGCCGCGGCCCGGCAGGGTCACGTCGAGCCGTTCGGCGGACAGCCGATTCTCCAGGGCCGCCTTCTCCAGGGCCCCACGGCGACTCTCCAGTTCCTCGGCCAGCGCCTGCTTGGCCTGATTGATACGCTCACCGGCGGCCGGACGCTCGGCGGCAGACAGCTTGCCGAGCCCCTTGAGCAACGCAGTGATCTCGCCCTTCTTGCCGAGGTAGCGCACGCGCAGCTCCTCCAGGGCCGGAATGGTCTCGGCAGCCTGGATCGCCTGGCGGGCTTCGGTGACCAGAGTGGGAAGGTGATCCATCCGTTGCGCTCCGAATTCGAGTATCAGTCTTGAAGAAAAAAGGGGAAGAGCGGCTGCTCTTCCCCTTGCAACGTCAACGGCTGCTCGACCAGAGCCGAACCGCCGCAGATGACGCGGTCACTTACTGGGCAGCCTTGGCCTTCTCGACGATGGCAGCGAAGGCGGCCTTCTCGTTCACGGCCAGGTCCGCGAGGACCTTGCGGTCGATCTCGATGCCGGCCTTCTTCAGGCCGCCCACGAAGCGGCTGTAGGACAGGCCGTGCTGCCGCGCACCGGCGTTGATACGCTGGATCCACAGGGCGCGGAACTGGCGCTTGCGATTGCGGCGATCGCGGTAGGCGTACTGGCCGGCCTTGATGACGGCCTGCTTGGCAACGCGGAACACGCGGCTGCGGGCACCGTAGTAGCCCTTGGCCTGCTTGAGAATCTTCTTGTGACGACGACGGGCGACAACGCCACGCTTGACACGAGTCATAGCTTACTCCTGACGAAAAAAGGGTCTACCAAGGGTTACAGGTTAGGCAGCATCCGCTGGATGAGCGCCTTGTCGGCGTCATGGATCTGCTTCATCCCACGCAGCTGACGCTTACGCTTGGTGGACTTCTTGGTCAGGATGTGGCTACGGAACGACTGCTTGTGCTTGAAGCCGTTGGCCGTCTTCTTGAAGCGCTTGGCGGCGCCACGGTTGGTCTTGATCTTCGGCATGGAAGAACACTCCATTACGAGGTTTATTCAGAAAACCCGGGGCCGACGGTGGATGCTGACACCCACTGCCCGTTGGACCGGCCGCCGGATCACTTTTTCTCTACTGCTTACTGCTTTTTCTTGGGGGCAATGATCATGATCATCTGGCGCCCTTCCATCTTCGGGAAGGACTCCACGATCCCGATCTCCTCGAGATCGGCGGCGATCCGTTCCATCAGCTTGCGGCCGAGGTCCTGATGCGCCATCTCACGACCGCGGAAACGCAGCGTGACCTTGCCCTTGTCGCCCCCTTCGAGGAAACGGATCAGGTTCTTCATCTTGACCTGATAGTCACCCTCGTCGGTGCCAGGCCGGAACTTGACTTCCTTGACCTGAATCTGCTTCGTCTTCTTCTTCTGAGCGGACTTCTGCTTCTTTTGCTCGAAGACGAACTTGCCGTAGTCCATGATCTTGCAGACGATCGGATCGGCATTGGATATCTGTACGAGGTCCATTCCCGAGGCTTCGGCGCGCTCCAGAGCTTCACTGGTGGGCACGACGCCCAGCTGCTCGCCGTCGGCATCAATCAGGCGAACCTGATCCTCGGTAATACGCTCGTTCATCGGGGGGCGCTTATCCTGGACGCGCCCTCTTGGGTTGCTTCGCTTGATCGCTCAGTCTCCTTAAGACGATTGACGTTGTCGTCAGCCGAGTTCGGCGTTCAGACGCTCGATGAGGTCATCGACCCGCATTGTGCCTAGATCCTCGCCGGTACGCGTACGCACGGCCACCGAGTCGGCCTCGACTTCCTTATCTCCCACCACGAGGAGATAGGGAACCTTCTGCAACGTATGCTCACGGATTTTAAAGCCGATCTTCTCGTTCCTCAAGTCCGCCTTGACGCGAAGGCCGATTTTCTGCAGCCGTTGCTCGAGATCGAGCACGAAATCGCGCTGAGCATCGGTGATATTGAGGATCACCGCCTGCTGCGGCGCCAGCCACAGCGGCATGGCCCCGGCATAGTGCTCGATGAGGATGCCGAGGAAGCGCTCGAAGGAGCCCAGGATCGCGCGGTGCAGCATCACCGGGGTCTTGCGGGCGCCGTCCTCGTCGACGAACTGGGCGCCGAGGCGGCCCGGCAGGTTGAAGTCCAGCTGCAGGGTGCCGCACTGCCAGACGCGATTGAGGCAGTCGCGCAGGGAGAACTCGATCTTGGGGCCGTAGAAGGCGCCCTCGCCCGGCTGCAGCTCCCACTCGAGACCGGTGGCATTGAGCGCCGCCTCGAGGCCCGCCTCGGCGCGGTCCCACATCTCCGGCTCACCGAGGAAGTCATCGGGGCGCGTGGAGAGCTTGAGCTCCACCTCATCGAAGCCCAGTTCCTTGTAGACCTTGAGGGTCAAGGCGATGAAGTCTTCGGCCTCGGCCTGGATCTGCTTCTCGGTGCAGAAGATGTGGGCGTCGTCCTGAGTGAAGGCGCGCACCCGCATCAGGCCATGCAGGGAGCCGGAGGGCTCGTTGCGATGGCAGCTGCCGAACTCGGCCAGGCGCAGCGGCAGGTCCCGGTAGCTCTTCAGGCCCTGGTTGAACACCTGCACGTGGCAGGGGCAGTTCATCGGCTTCACCGCGTAGTCGCGCTTCTCGGACTCGGTGGTGAACATCAGCTCGCTGTAGTGCCCCCAGTGGCCGGACTTCTTCCACAGCGAGAGATCCACCACCTGGGGCGTCTTGATCTCCTGGTAGCCGTTCTCGATCTGCACCCGGCGCATGTACTGCTCCAGCGCCTGGTACATGGTCCAGCCGTTGGGGTGCCAGAAGACCATGCCCGGGGCCTCCTCCTGGAGGTGGAAGAGGTCCATCTTCCGGGCCAGCTTGCGATGGTCGCGTTTCTCGGCCTCCTCGAGGCGCTTGAGATAGGCCTTGAGCTGCTTCTTGTCGGGCCAGGCGGTGCCGTAGATGCGGGTCAGCATCGGCTTGCTGGCGTCGCCGCGCCAGTAGGCGCCGGCCAGCTTGGTGAGCTTGAAGGCCTTCAGGTGCCGAGTATTGGGCACATGGGGGCCCCGGCACATGTCGGTATATTCTTCATGGTGGTAGAGACGAATGGACTCCCCTTCCGGGATATCGCGCACGATCTCCTGCTTGTAGGGCTCGTCGCGGTGCAGGAAGGCCAGCATCGCGCGGTCGCGATCGACATACTCACGAACCACGTCGTAGTCCCGCTCGATCAGCTCCCTCATGCGCATCTCGATCGCCTCGAGGTCGTCGGGGGTCACCGACCGGCCAAAGTCGATATCGTAGTAGAAGCCGTCATCGATCACCGGGCCGATGGCCATCTTGGCCTCGGGGTAGAGCTGCTTGACGGCATGACCGATCAGGTGGGCGCAGGAGTGACGGATCACCTCCAGGCCCTCGGCGTCACGGGCGGTGAGGATGGCCACCTCGGCGTCGCGCTCGATCAGGTCGGCGGCATCCACCGGCACGCCGTCGATCTTGCCGGCCACACAGGCCTTGGCAAGCCCGGGGCCGATCTCCTCGGCCAGCTGCATCACGGTGATCGGGGTATCGAAGGTTCTCTGACTGCCGTCGGGCAGGGTAACGATGGGCATGAAGGGGGTCCTTGTGCGCAGTGGTGGCCCATACGAAAGACCACATGTCGCGGTAAACAGGGTAAGAAAGGGCGGGCACTACCATACCAGAGTCGAGGCTCGTCACGCCACCGAGCGGCCGCCAACAGGGCACAGGACTAACCGATCATTCGGAAGGCCGAGCGCTCCGCGAGCAGAATGCAGCAGGGGCGCCCGAAGGCGCCCCTGCTGAGCGGGCGATGACTCGCCCGGGTCACGACGGTCGGTTACTGACGGTCGATCTCGACGCGACGGTTAAGGGCCCGGCCCTCGTCGGTCTCGTTGGTAGCAACCGGACGCTGCTCACCGTAGCCCACGGCGATCATGCGGTCACCGGCAACACCCTGGCTGGCCAGGTAGCTGCGCACGGAGTTGGCACGACGCTCGGAGAGGCCCTGGTTGTACTGGGCGGAGCCGACGGAGTCGGTATGACCCTCGATGCGGATGCGCACGTCGGTGTGCTCGCGCAGGCGACGGGCAACTTCGTCCAGGGTCATTTCGGCCTGGGGACGCAGCTCATCGGAGTCAAACGCGAAGTTGACCTCGCTGGAGAGGGTCACCGGCTCGAAGTCCGGCACGGGCTCGGGCTCGGGCGCCGGCATCGGCTCGGGCTCGGCCACCGGGGCCGGGGTACGGTCGGCACACAGCAGGGCGCCGATAGCGGCACCGGCAAAGGCACCGGTGGCGGCACCTTCCTCTTCATCGGAGCTGCCGCTGGTGGCGTAGCCGATGCTGCCGCCGATCAGGCTGCCAGCGATGCCGCAGGTCACCGGCTGCTGGTACCACGGACGGTCGGACGAGGGGTTGGTGTTAGGGGTAGCACAGCCCGCCAGGCCGACCACCAGGGCAGAACCGAGCAGCAAGCCAGTCGTGGATTTCTTCATGGTGAAACTCCTTGTCTTTTTTTCTTGCTTGATTCCAGGACAGGCAGCGTGTGCAACACCTTCCCAGATGATCCCGACGATTGGGCGCCGCGGAGTCAGTTCCACCGCGTCCGTCCCAAACCTGCCATGCAGCGAAAGCTACCTCGACAGGACTCGACACGAACACAGCTTGCAGCAGCTCGAGCGGTCTTTCAATCACCATGTTATGAACTTAGCAGAGTGATACAGTATACGCACAGCGTTCGAAAATATCCGAGCACTATCTCTGTCTGAGATTCAGGGCAAGCTGTCGATTCAATGCAGGCTTCCCGGCCAATTGCGCCTGAATTCCAGTACCGCGCCGGCCGCAACGAGCACCGCCTCTCGCAGTTCCTCTTCAACGGCGAATCGTTCTCGATCCTCCTTGAAACGTTCCTTGGGTGTCAGCGCCTTGCGCGCCTCGTGAGTATGGAGATGGCGAGTACGAGCGTGCACCTCGCCGAAGGGCCGAAAGGTGTCGCGCTCCATCAGCCGTGGATCGAGGATTTCCAGCAGCACCTTGCAGCGCCAGGCACCCTCGGTCACATCCACCTGCTCCTGCAGGAGTGACGAGGCCACCATCTCCAGATTCTCGAGGCAGTTGTCGCGGGCGCGACGCTCCTCCTCCTCACGGAAGGCCTGGCGGCGGCGGACCTCCCGGCGAAGCGTGTAGGCGTAAGCAGCAAGGCCAGCGATGATCACCAGGCCAATGCCGATAAGGACAAGCGCAGTGGTTGTCGTCATCAGGGATCTCAGGGTTAGGTTACGGATTGTGGCTTTAGGAACAATGACTGTAGAACCTGTGTACAAGTTTCATTATACCAATGGTTTCGTCTCATCCCAAACCGCCTGGCGCGACACGGCGGCCAGGCGCTCCCTCCACGCCGGCACCGCACAGGCGATGAAGTGGCCATTGACCAGGCTCTCGCCCTGCTGGCAGCGCAGCGGGTCCAGCGTCTCGGCGGCGAGCACCGCCCCCCCCGCCGCTTCAAGCACCGCCTGGCCGGCAGCGGTATCCCACTCGCAGGTCGGGGAAAAACGCGGATAGAGATCGGCCCGACCCTCGGCGATGCGACAGAACTTCACCGAGCTGCCGCAGCGGGAAAGCTGCGCCCCGGGAATCGCCGCGATCCACTCCCGAGTGGCGGCATCCAGATGGGCCCGACTGGCCAGTATTCTTGGCGGCCAGCGCGGTGCCACGCGAAGCGGTGCGACGTGAATCGTCTGGCGCTCACTTTCCTGCCAGCGCCAGGCCCCCTCCTCGACGGTGCCGGCCCAGCTGGTGCCCAAGGCCGGCGCATGCACCACCCCAAGCACCGGCCTGCCCGCCTCGATCAGCGCTACATTGACGGTAAAGTCATCGAAGCCATCGACGAACTCACGGGTGCCATCCAGCGGATCGAGCAGCCAGAAGCGTCGCCACTTCTGGCGCTCGGCCCAGGGCACCACGCGCCCCTCCTCGGAGAGAATCGGCAGCGTCGAACAGGCCGCTAGGCCCTCCACCAGGATCTCGTTGGCGGCAAGGTCTGCGGCCGTCACCGGTGAGGCGTCGTCCTTGGAATCGACCCGAAAGCCCGCCTTGCGCACCGCCAGGATGGCACGGCCCGCCTGTTCACAGAGGTTGACCAGATCCTTCAGATCCGCAGGAACATCATATGGGGTCATGCCAGGCTCCCGGAATTACGGCGAAGGTTGGCGTCGAAAGGCGCTACGAAAATTGGGCTGGAGACAACAGGATTCGGGCCAACGAATAGTCCCTTCCAAGGATGGGGGTCTCTGCTGGACGACAACAACAGGTATTAGACTAAAGGCGCATAAAAGACATCTGACGATCTTCTACAACTTAAGTATCATTCCGCGTCGTTTTGCACCCGCTGGGTGCCCCTCCTGCCGATGGAGACATGCATGCAGACGAGTCCCGACGTTCCCAAGAAGACACCCGGGCCCTCCGGTCCCGGCCGCTTCGGCCTGTGGCTGGGCCCCGCCCTGCTGCTGGCCACCCTGATCCTGCCGCCACCTGCAGGGATGAACGAAGCCGCCTGGGCCTGCGTGGGGATGGCCCTGCTGATGGCCACCTGGTGGTCCACCGAGGCCGTGCCCATTCCGGTCACCTCGCTGCTGCCGATGTTACTGGTTCCTGCACTCGGGCTCGGCACCCTGGGGGAGGCCACCGGCAGCTACGCCAACCCGATCATCTACCTGTTCCTGGGCGGTTTCCTGCTCGGTATCGCGATGCAGCGCTGGAACCTGCATCGCCGCCTGGCGCTGCACGTGCTCCAGCTGGTGGGGCATCAGCCCCGTCGGCAGATCGGCGGGTTCATGATCGCCACCGGCTTCCTGAGCATGTGGGTCTCCAACACCGCTACCGCGATCATGATGCTGCCCATCGGGATGTCGGTCATCAGCCTGCTCGGCGACAGCGACCCCGCCGAAGTCAAGCGCTATGCCACCGCCCTGCTGCTGGCTATCGCCTATTCCGCCAGCATCGGTGGTGTGGCGACCCTGATCGGCACACCCCCCAACGCCCTGCTGGCCGGCTACCTGGCAGAGGATCGCGGCATCGATATCGGCTTCGCCCAGTGGATGGTCATCGGGCTGCCCATCAGTATCGCCATGATGGTCGCCGCCTGGTGGTGGCTGACCCGCGGCGGCTTCCACCTGGACGCCGGCGAGGACAGCGCCAGCATGGTGAGCAACGAGCTGACCAAGCTCGGCCCGATGACCACCGCCGAAACCCGTGTGGCGACCATCTTCTCCCTGGCGGCGGTGGCCTGGGTGGTGCGCCCACTGCTCAATGACCTGGGCCTGAGCTGGCTCTCCGATACCGGCGTCGCCATCACCGCCGGCGTGGTGCTCTTCCTGGTACCCAGCGGCCGTGGCGACGGCGAGCGGCTGATGATCTGGGAAGAGGCCCAGAAGCTGCCCTGGGGCATCCTGCTGCTGTTCGGCGGCGGCCTGGCCCTGGCCGGCACCATCACCCGCACCGGACTGGCCAGCTGGATCGCCGAGCAGCTGGCCATCTTCGGCACCTTCCCGCTGTTGGCCATGATCGCCGTGGTGGTGCTGGTGATCATCTTCCTGACCGAGGTGACCTCCAACACCGCCACCGCGGCGGCCTTCCTACCGCTGCTGGGCGCCCTGGCCCTGTCGCTGGACATCTCTCCGCTGCTGATCACCGTGCCCGCCGCCATCGCCGCCAGCTGCGCCTTCATGATGCCGGTGGCCACGCCACCCAACGCCATCGTCTTCGCCACGGGGCACATGAAGATCCAGTCGATGATCCGCGCCGGCTTCGCGCTCAACCTGATCAGCACGGTGCTGGTGACCTTGATGGCCTATTTCCTGGTGGTCACCTTCTGGTAGGCAGCCGCCCTGAAAAACGACGGCGCCCGGCCAAGGCCGGGCGCCGTCGTCCGTGCCTCGGCATCACCCCCACAGGGACCAGGCCATGGCGTAGTGGTCCAGCAGCAAGACCCCGAAGACTCCGAGGATATAGCGGATCGAGAACCAGAAGGCGGCCAGGGGGGCCTTTGGATCCTGACCACGCCATACCTTCCAGTTCCAGAACATGAAGCGGGCATTGAGCACCACCATGCCCATCAGGTAGAAGGCCCCGCTCATGCCGATGACGAAAGGCATCAGGGTCACCGCCACAGTCAGCCAGCCATAGAGCCACACCTGCAGGCGGGTGAAGGCTTCGCCGTGGGTCACCGGCAGCATCGGCACCCCGGCCCGGGCATATTCCTCGCGCTTGTGAAGCGCTAGCGCCCAGAAGTGCGGAGGCGTCCAGGCGAAGATGATCAGCAGGAGCAGCAGGGGCTCGGGCCCGACCTGGCCGGTCACCGCGGTCCACCCCAGCAGCGGCGGGGCCGCCCCGGCCACACCGCCGATCACGATGTTCTGGGGCGTGGCGTGCTTGAGAAAGGCGGTATAGACCAGCGCATAGCCGATCAGCGAGCCCAGAGTCAGCCAGGCGGTAAGCGCATTGACCTGCCAGGCCAGCAGGCCGATGCCCGCCACCGAAAGCAGGGTGGCCCAGATCAACGCCACTGCACTGGGCATGCGGCGGGACGCCAGCGGCCGACGCGAGGTGCGCAGCATCATGGCATCCAGGCGCCGGTCGACCACGTGGTTGAAGGCCGCGGCGCCTCCGGCGGCCAGCCCGATGCCAGCCAGCCCGAAGAACACAACGGCAAGCGATGGCAGCATGGGACGCGCCAGCGCCATGCCCACCAGGGCACACACCAGCATCACCACCACCACCCGCGGCTTGCACAGGGTCAGCAGGTCTCGCCAGCCCCAGCGGGCCGACTCCAGCGGCACGGACGCCGCCGTGCGAACTTGCGTCATCATGGCCTCAGACATGGACCCACTCCTTCTTGGTCGATTGTTGTAATGCTTGCGCCGCTTCGGATTCACGCCACACCCAGATCGCCAGGGCCATGGCAATGACCAGTACTACCGCCCCGGCAGTATGCAGCAGGGCCAGCCATAGTGGCAGCCACAGCAGCACGTTGGCGATGCCGAGGCCCAGCTGCACCACATAGAGGCCCATAAGGGTCCCCAGCCAGGGCCTCAGCCGCGCCTCATGCCAGTGGCGAATGACCAGCAGCAGCAGCACCAGCCCCAGCGCCAGGGCCCCCAGGCGATGGCCCATCTGGATCGCCGTGCGCGCATCGGCATGCAACTGCCCATGCAGGTAGTTGGGCCCCACGCTCTGAGTCAGGTGAAACCCCTCGCTCCAGTCCATGGCCGGCCACCACTGGCCGTTGCAGGTGGGAAACCCTTGGCAGGCGATACCGGCGTAGTTGCTGGAGACCCAGCCCCCCAGGGCAATCTGCGCCACCAGCAGTGCCACGGCGAGCCCCCAGAGTGCCGTCAGCGGACGCCGCGGCGGCGCTACGCCGCCAAATGTCAGCCTGCCGCCGGCGAAGCGGCGCAGTCTCAGATGCAGCCACAGGAACAGCAGCATCACCGACAGCCCCCCGAGCAGGTGGAGGGTCACCACCTGGGGCCACAGCTGGAGGGTCACGGTGAAGGCCCCGAAGGCCCCCTGCATCAGGATCACCGCCAGCAGAGCCAGGCTGACCCCCAAGGGGTAGTCGGGTCGACGACGCAGCGGCGCGCCCAGCACCACCAGGGCGATCACCAGAAGCCCCAGTGCCGAGGCCACGTAGCGATGCACCATCTCGACCCAGGCCTGAAAGGTCTCCAGCGGCGCCTCGGGCGTGTGGGCCATGGCTCGGGATTCATCGGGCACCACCAGGCGACCGTAGCAACCCGGCCAGTCCGGGCATCCCAGGCCGGCATCCACCAGCCGCGTGAACACCCCCACCAGAATCACCGCCACGGTGAAGACCACCCCCACCAGGCTAAGAACCATAAGCCATCGCAGGCGGCGCCGAGACTCTCCATTCGTCATTGCCTTCATCACTGTCTTCCCTATCGTCCCGCCAGCCCGGGTTCTTCCCGACGCAGCACCTCGGGGTTCATGCGCAGCAGGCGATTGACATCATCGAGTACGTCGCGTGGCGACACCTCGGGCCCGTAAGCAAGCACCGGCAGGCCCTGGGGGTCCAGCACCCAGAGACGGTCGGGGGCGTGCCACACCGGTCTTTCGGTCCAGTTCGCCACCGCCTCGCCGGGCAGCGCGTCGGCGTCACCACCGACGCGCAGACGACTGACCCGCGGCGCCTCGCGACCCAGGGCCCGATGCAGGCGCCACCACTGATCGGCCAGAACCGCGCAGTCGCGGCTGCAGTCGAAGGCCAACACCCAGTCACCGGCCACGGCCGGGGCGAACTCACCCACCAGTGGCCAGGCCGACAGCGCCGGGATATCAGGCGCCAGGTCACCATGGGCGGTACGCTGCTCGGGTATACCGACCCGCCAGGTCACCATGGCCCAGGCCACCAGCAGCGGCAGTGCAAAGAGCGACACCAGTGCCAGGACCTTGAAGCGGGAAGCGCGTGCTCGAGAGGTCTGACTCATCACAAGCTCTCCTGCTTGTCTGTACGATAGGATTCTTCGGCATCGGTCGATCGCCGGTCACGCCCGAGGCGCCGACCACCGATCACCATCACCACCAGAGCGGCCAGCGCCAGTCCCCACCACTGCACCGCATAGCCCAGGTGTCGGCTGGGGGGCATCACGCTGGGGGTCCACCAGGGGGCCAGAAGGCCGGGGCCCTGCTCGAGATGCAGCCAGCCGTCATGGGCGAAGGGCATTTCCCACGCATCGAGCTGAATCCGCTGGAGGCGCTGCCCTTCGCGGTTGGGACCGAACAGCGGCGCCCCCTTGCCGGCTACCTGCCAACGCCCCTCCAGCGTCACACGCCCGGAGGGCGTAGCCACCTCGGGCGTCTCGCGGCCGGCGCCGCTGGCCAGGAAGCCACGCTGTACCAGCCATACGCGATCGTCGTCGGTGCGCAGCGGCGTCAGTGGCGCCACACCGTGACGCCCATCGAGAACCCGGTTATCGAGAAACAGGGTCAGCTCCGGCAGGTACTCGCCGCTCAAGGTCAGCCGGCTGCCATCCGGCGGCAGCTGGCGCGGCGCCTCGAGGTGCGGCGCCGCCTCGAGGGCCGCTAGGTAGTCGCGCTTCTCGGCGGCCCGCTCCCACTGCCACAGCCCGAGCCCCAGTCCCAGCAGCACCAGCGGCGCCCACAGCACCCACCAAAGGCGTTGCCGCCACGGTCCGCGACGGGCATGCTGAGAGGGAGAATCGTTCAAGGAGTGTTCCATGCTGCTCAAGGTCCTGATCGCGCTGGTATTCCTGGCCATGCTGGCGAGCCTTGCCGCCGGTGCCGGCTTCCTGCTTCGCGACGGCGCCAGCTCGCGCCGACTGCTGGTGTCACTCAAGGTTCGCGTCGCGATGGCTGCCACCCTGCTGGCACTGCTTTTATACGGCTTCTACACCGGCGGCCTCGCCGGCTGATCGTTTCCCCGGAAGACGCCGCCCGGGACGGCGGCGCACTGAAAGACCGGGGTGGGAAGCACGACCCTAGAAGACATAGACGAACAGGAACAGGCCGATCCACACCACGTCCACGAAGTGCCAGTACCAGCAGGCGGCCTCGAAACCGAAGTGGTTGTCGCTGGAGAAGTGGCCGCGCAACACACGCACCAGCATCACCGCCAGGATGGTGGCACCGATGATCACGTGGGCGCCGTGAAAGCCGGTGAGCAGGAAGAAGGTCGCTCCGTAGATCCCCGCCTCCAGGGTGATGCCATAGTGGACATAGGCCTCGTAGTATTCGACGCCCTGGATGGTGATGAAACTGATGGCCAGCAGGAGGGTGGCGAACAGCCAGTTGCGTGTGGTGTCACGGTGCCCCTCCTTCAGCCCCTCGTGGGCCACCGTCAGGGTGATGCTCGACGCCACCAGGATCAGGGTGTTGACCAGCGGCAGCTGCCAGGGGCTGAAAGTATCGCGGGGGCCGGCCACCGCCGTGTCTGGAGGGCTCATCAGCGGCCAGCTGGCGGTGAACTCCGGCCACAGCAGCGCCGCCACGCCCTTCGCCCCCTCGCCGTCGAGCCATGGCAGGGCGAAGGTGCGGATGTAGAACAGCGCCCCGAAGAAGGCTGCGAAGAACATCACCTCGGAGAAGATGAACCAGCCCATGCCCTGGCGGAAGGAACGGTCCATCTGGGCATCATAGAGCCCGCCACGGGACTCCTTCACCACATCGCGGAACCAGAACCCCATCACCGCCAGCACGGCGAGGAGGCCGAGCGTCATGATGGGAGTCCCACGGTCGTGCACCAGGACCATGCCGGTGCCGATCATCATCAGGCCCAGGGCCAGCGAGCCCAGGATCGGCCACTTGCTGGTTGACGGAACGTAGTAGCTACCACCGCTCATGCCTCATCTCCTTTGCCAGCAGTCGCCCGGGCCTGAAGCGGCGCCTCATCACGGGTGACGGGATACAGGGTATAGACCAGGGTTACGGTATTGACCTCGGGAGGCAGATCCCTGGACAACTGGAATACCAGCGGCAGTTCCAGGCGCTCGCCCGCCTCCAAGTGCTGCTCCTCGAAGCAGAAGCAGCTCACCTTGCGCAGGTGGCGCGTGGCGTTGGAGGGCGACACGCTGGGCACCGCCCGCCCCCAGGTGCCCTCGCTGCTGGCGTTATGGAAGGCAAACCCCACCTCGGTGCTCTGCCCCGGGTGGACACGAACCTGGCGGGTCTCCACCTCGAGGTTCCAGGGCAGCCCCGACCCGTTGCGGGTGATGAACTGCACCGTGACATAGCGCGAGTCGTCCACCCCCTCGTGCACGATGGCCTGGGCGGTGGTCTCCACCTTGCCGTTGATCCCGGTGACGCGGCAGAAGACGTCGTAGAGGGGCACCAGGGCGAAGGCAAAGGCGAACATGCCCACCAGGGTAGCCACCGAGCGCACCACCGTGCGGCGCACGCCGGGATTGGCCTCGGGCGTGCGGCGTTCGAACTCAGTCATGGATCACCTCCTGCGGCACTGTGCCGATTTCTGCTCAGTGCTCATGGCGCTGAAAGGTCGGCGGCGTCTCGAAGGTATGCAGCGGCGCCGGGCTCGGCACGCTCCACTCGAGATCCTCAGCACCTTCCCACGCCTTGGCCGGTGCCTTCTCGCCACCGCGCACGCAGAGGATCACCACGGCCACGAAGACCAGCTGAGAGGCACCGAACATGAAGGCCCCCAGGCTCGACACCAGGTTGAAATCGGCAAACTGGAGGGCGTAATCCGGGATTCGCCGTGGCATACCGGCAAGCCCAGCGAAGTGCATCGGGAAGAAGGTGAGATTGACACCGATCACCGACAGCCAGAAGTGCCACTGGGCCAGCTTCACGTTGGGATAGTGACCGGTCCACTTGGGCAGCCAGTAGTAGACCCCGGCCATGATCGCGAACACCGCCCCCGGCACCAGCACATAGTGGAAGTGCGCCACCACGAAGTAGGTGTCGTGATACTGGAAATCCGCCGGGGCGATGGCCAGCATCAGGCCGGAGAAGCCGCCGATGGTGAACAGCACCACGAAGGCCAGGGCGAACAGCATCGGTGGCTCGAAGGTAATGGAGCCGCGAAACAGGGTGGTGATCCAGTTGAACACCTTCACCCCGGTGGGCACCGCGATGATCATGGTGGTGTACATGAAGAACAGCTCAGCGGCCAGTGGCAGCCCCACCACGAACATGTGGTGCGCCCACACCAGGAAGGAGAGGATGGCGATGGAGGCCGTGGCGTAGACCATGGAGGCGTAACCGAAGAGCCGCTTGCGGGCGAAGGTCGGGATGATCGCCGAGACGATGCCGAAGGCCGGCAGGATCATGATGTAGACCTCGGGGTGCCCGAAGAACCAGAACAGGTGCTGGAACAGCACCGGATCACCGCCGCCGGCGGCATTGAAGAAGTGGGTGCCGAAGTTGATGTCCATCAGCATCATGGTGATCACCCCCGCCAGCACCGGCATTACCGCGATCAGCAGGAAGGCGGTGATCAACCAGGTCCAGACGAACAGCGGCATGTCCATCATCCGCATGCCCGGGGCGCGCATGTTGATGATGGTGGCGACGATGTTGATCGCACCAAGGATCGAGCTGATGCCGGCGATGTGCAGCGAGAGGATGAAGAAGGTGGTGGACGGCGGCGCATAGGTAGTGGAAAGCGGAGCGTAGAAGGTCCAGCCGAAGTTGGGACCGCCCCCCGGCATCAGCAGGGTGGAGAGCAGCAGCAGGAAGGCCACCGGAAGCAGCCAGAAGCTGAAGTTGTTCAGCCGTGGCAGGGCCATGTCGGGCGCGCCGATCTGCAGCGGGATCATCCAGTTGGCCAGCCCCGTGAAGGCCGGCATGACTGCCGCGAAGACCATGATCAGGCCATGCATGGTGGTCATCTGGTTGAAGAATTCCGGATTGACCAGTTGCAGTCCCGGCTGGAACAGCTCGGCACGAACCACCAGGGCGAAGATCCCGCCGATGAAGAACATGATCAGCGAGAAGATCAGGTAGAGACTACCGATCTCCTTGTGATTGGTGGTCAGCAGCCAGCGCAGGATGCCGCGCGGCGGCGCATGATGGGCGGATGCCTGGCCGCCGGCGGTAGCCGAGGTGCTCTGCTCGACGGGGTGATGCGGAGGCAGCTTGGGCGCCATCGTGAATCTCCCTGATCTGTCATTGTGCGGTTGTTGTTGTGCAGTTATTGGTTCGCCAACTTCTCGACCACCGCGGCAGGCTGAATAGCATCCCCGGTGTCGTTACCCCAGGCATTACGTGTCCAGGTGGTCACGGCGGCGAGCTCGACGGGGTTGAGGGTGCTGCGGAAGGCGGGCATCGCCGTTCCCGACACGCCGTTGAGAATGGTATTTAGGTGCCAGTCCGCGTCGTCGATCAACCGCTGGTTGCCTGCCAGCGCCGGGAAGGCCGGCGCAGCGCCCTGCCCTTCGGCCTGGTGGCAGGAGGCACAGATGCTGGCGTAGACCGTTTCGCCCCGCTCCATCAGCTCATCCAGGGCCCATTCGCGGTCGACGCCCATGGCCTCCTGCTCGGCCTCTTCCCTGCGCTCGGCAAGCCAGACCTCGAAATCCTCTTCCTCCATGGCATGCACCACGATGGGCATGAAGCCATGGTCCATGCCGCACAGCTCGGCGCACTGGCCACGATAGATGCCGGGCTCGTTGATACGCACCCAGTTCTCGTTGACGAAACCGGGAATGGTGTCCTGTTTGACAGCGAAATCCGGCACCCACCAGGAGTGGATGACGTCGTCGGAGGTCATCAGGAAGCGCACCTTGCGGTTGATGGGCAGCACCAGGGGGTTATCCACCTCGAGGAGATAGTGCTCATCGCGCGACTCTTCGCCGCGTATCTGGGCGCGGGGCGTGCTCATGCTGGAGTTGAAGGCGACCTCCTCGCCCAGGTACTCGTAGCGCCAGCGCCACTGCTGGCCGATGATCATCACATCGAGCTCGGCATCGGAGGCGTCGTACATCTTCTTTAGAGTCGCGGTGGCCGGCACCGCCATGCCCACCAGGATCAGCAGGGGAATGGCGGTCCACAGCACCTCCACCGTGGTGTTCTCATGGAAGTTGGCCGCCTCGGCGCCACGCGAGCGACGGAACTTGAACAGGGAATAGAACATCACCCCGAACACGACCACGCCGATGATCACGCAGATCCAGAAGATGATCATGTGCAGGGAGTGGATCTCGCGGCTCAGGTCGGTGACCCCTACCGGCATGTTCCAACCGCTGGCGACTGCAGCGGGCATCGACCCAAGCCCGATCAGACAGCCCACCATCCACACGAACGGCGTGCGCATCGGCTCCTCCTCTTTATTGTTGTCATTGCGGTTAACGCAACATTAGCTGTGTTTCCAAGCCAGTATACAGGGCCCTGCCGCGACAAACTGCCACAGATGCCCGGCGTACCAACGCCAGATTCAACGCGGCCACCCTCAGCGCGCGACCGAGATGGCCAGCGCTGCCACCCCGACGACGAAGATCAGCCCCATCACCAGGCCCACGACGATGAATGCCATTGGCCTGCCCTGCTTAAAATCCTCTCGGCGCTGCTGTTCCTTCTGCACACCGAAGAACGCCGCCAGCACCGACTTGATCACACCCCACATGGTCCAACTCCTTGTCTGCTTATCCGGGTCGCAGGGGCGGTGTGACAGGTATCATGAAAGCATGGCTCCTGCGGCACGACCCAGGCCACCTCAACTATACTCTAGATGCTAACTCTCAATTCCCCGCAGCGCGCCCCATGGGGCCCGCTTAGGAGGCGATCATGAAGACCAATCCCATCGGCATGGACACGGGCATGATGAATGCCAACCCCATGTTGGCCTGGTGGCAGGAACAGTGGATGAAGGGCGCCAACCCCATGGCGCAGATGCAAGCGGCCTGGATGGAAAGCCTGGCGGACGCGATGAAGTTCGAAGCACAGTTTCTCATGGCAATCGCCGAAACCGGCCAGGAGATGACCGAGTGCCTGCACAACGAGAAGCCCGCCACGGCCGAGGAGGTCCAGGCTTGCTATCAGAAACTCGTCAAGCAGGTAACCGATGCCCAGCATACGCGCATGGAACATGCCGCCCAGCTCAGCCATGATTTCCGCAAGCGGCTCTGGGAAGAGATCTGACTCCCCCGACTTCCCCCTCATAAGCCGAAGCGGCGCCATCTGGCGCCGCTCTCCTGTCGATCACCCTCCCAGGCCGAACAGCCGGATCAGCAACGGCAGGAGAAAGGCGGTAAGCAGACCGGTCAGCCCCATGGCCAGCCCCGAGAAGGCGCCGGCGACCGCCCCGATACGGGCAAAGGCCTGGGCGGTACCGAAGCCATGGGCGGCCAGGCCCAGGGTAAAGCCCTGAACGGCGGGGTCCTGTACCCTCAACAGCCGGAACACCCAGGGCGACAGCGCACAGCCAATGGAACCGGTCAGCAGCACCAGGCCGGCGGCAAGCGACGGGATCCCGCCGATCTGCTCGGCGATGCCCATGGCGATGGGCGAAGTCACCGAGCGCGGCGCCAGGGAGAGCACGGTCTCCGGCCGCGCACCCAGGGCCATGGCCAGCCCCAGGGTAGAGGCCACCGCGGTCACGATCCCCGTCATGCAGGCGATCAGCAGTGGGCCCAGCAGGCGCCGCACCCGTTCGCGATGATCGTAGAGCGGAATGGCCAGCGCCACGGTGGCGGGCCCCAGCAGGAAGTGGATGAACTGGGCACCCTCGAAGTAGGTGGGATAGTCCATGTCCACCAGCATCAGCAGCCCGATCAGCATGGCGATGGAGAGCGTGACGGGATGCAAAAGCGGGGTACCGCTCAACGCCCTGTTGATGCGCACCGCGAGGGCGAACACCAGCAGGGTCGCCAACAGCGAGAGCAGCGGACTGCCGGAGAGGTAGACCCACAGCTGGTCCAGATCGGCGACGTTCAAGAGCGACTCCCCCGCCGCCGGTTCAGGCGATCCAGCACCCAGGCCGTCACGCCCAGGGTCACCGCCGTGGAGAGCACCAGGGTGACCAGGATCGGCCACAAATCCTGGCCGATCAGCCGGAAGTGGACCATCAGCCCCACCCCCGCTGGCACGAACAGCAGCGTCAGGTAGCGCAGCAGCCCCTCGCCGGTCAGGCGCAGGCTGTCCGGCACCTTGCCGCGCACCATCAGCCCCGCCAGCAAGATCACCATGCCGAACACCGGACCCGGCACCGGCAACATCAGGCCGCGGGCCAGCAGTTCCCCCAGGAACTGGCAGATCAGCAGCACGCTCATCCCCATGATCAATGGCATTGCACCCGTTCTCCTGTCTGGGGAGCCAGCCCTGCCGACCCCGGTCGCCCTTTCGTTCCTTACCGCTCGTTCATGAAAGTCGTTCAGTGCGGCTTGTGGACCTCGTCATCGGACACCGGCACCGGCTGGACACCGGCATCGTCCAGGTCGGCCCAGGGCTCGCGGGGCGCCTCGGCCCGCTCGCCGGTACGCGCCGCATAGCGTTCGCGGTGCAGCGCCTTGAGCAGCCCAGCGATCATCAGCATGATCACCACCGAGAACGGCAGGGCCGCCATGATCACCGCCGCCTGCAGGGTCTCCAGACCGCCGGCCGTCAGCAGCACCGCGGTCAACAGACCCAGCACCGCCCCCCAAAAGATGCGGTGAAAGGTCGGCGGCTCCGGATCCCCTCCGGAGAGAATGGTATTGATCACCAGGGTGCCGGCGTTGGCCGAGGTGATCAGGTAGGTGGCGATCAGCACCACCAGCGCCAAGGAGACGACCTGCCCCGCCACGCCCAGCCCCATCGCCTCGATGGTGGCGAACAGCGCCGTGGCCACGTCCCGATCCACCGCGGCCACGATGCCGCCCACGCCGAACAGCTCGTGGTAGAGAGCCGTGCCGCCGAACAGTCCGATCCACACCACGGTGATCATCGTGGGCACCAGCAGCACCCCCATCACGAACTCGCGAAAGGTGCGGCCGCGGGAGACCCGGGCGATGAACATGCCCACGAAAGGGGACCAGGCCAGCCACCAGCCCCAGAAGAACACCGTCCACTCTGCCTGCCAGCCATCGTCTCGGGTGGCGTTGGTGTGGAAGGTCATCCCCATCAGGTTCTGGATGTAGTCGCCGGCGGACTCGATGGTGATGGCGATCAGGTACTGGGTCGGCCCGAACAGCAGCAGGAACACCACCACCGCGATGCTCAGCCAGAAGTTGGCTTCCGAGAGCAGCCGCACCCCCTTCTTCACGCCGGATACCACCGAAATGGTCGCCACGGACATGATCACCGCCGTCACGGCCAGCTGCAGCCACACCGAGCTCTCCAGGCCGAACAGCGCTCCCAGCCCCGCGTTCATCTGCTGCACGCCCAGCCCCAGGGTGGTGGCGATCCCGAACACGGTGCCGAACACCGCCAGCACGTCCACCGCATCCCCCAGCCCCCCTTCCACTCGCTTGCCGAACAGCGGCTGAAGGCAGGAGCGGATGGTCAACGGCAGCTTCCAGCGATAGCTGAAGTAGGCCAGCACCAGCGCCACGAAGGAGAAGATCGCCCAGCCGTTAAGGCCCCAGTGGAAGTAGGTCAGGCGCATGGCGACCCGAGCGGCATCCGGCGTCATCCCCTCGGCGATGAAGGGGTTGCCCTGGAACTGCAGGATCGGCTGGGCCACCGCCCAGAACAGGATGCCCACCCCCGTTCCCGCGGCGAACAGCATCGAAACCCAGGAGAAGAAGGCGAACTCCGGCTGCTCGAAGTCACCGCCCAGGCGCACGTTCTTGAAGCGCCCCGTGCCCAGCCACACCATGAACAGCAGCAGGAAGGCCACCAGCAGCACGTAATACCATTCGAGGAAGGGATCCAGCACCCCGCGGGCGGCGCCCAGCCCCGCGGCCAGGCGCTCGGTGAAGAAGGCGCCGTAGACCAGTGCCACCGCCACCACCAGGATGGTGACCAGGGTGACGCGTGGGTTCATGCCCTTCAGCAGCCCGCGCTGCGCCTGTCCGTACATGTCCTCTCCGAGCCGATATCATCGAGTGAGCGAGCAACGCCGCCCGTCAGCCTCCCCATGATAGAGCATCGCCTGCGCTTACCCCAGCGGCCGGCGCGCCAAGCGATTGAAACGGAAGTGCAAAAGGGGCTTTCCATTTGCCCGAGAACGCGCTAGTATACGCCTCGTTCTCGGGGGACAGGCCACACGGCCAAAAAGCCGAAAACAGAGTCGGAGCGTGGCGCAGCTTGGTAGCGCGTTGCAATGGGGTTGCAAAGGTCGCAGGTTCGAATCCTGTCGCTCCGACCACTCAACATCGAGAAAACGCCGCTCAGGGTCACACCGAAGCGGCGTTTTTAGTATGCCCGCCACACGTCCTCATCACACCATGCTGCCGCCCATGCTCACCCGCTCGCTCAAGCCCCTTGCTCTCTTCCCGCTGGCCCCGCTGGCCCTGCTGCTGGCCGCCGGCCCTGCCATCGCGTCTCTGATCGACACGGCGGAGCCGCCTTCGAGCCATGTGGGAAGCTCGCCGGGGCAGCACTTTCTGGATGATGTGGCGACGGGGATCAGCCTGCTGCCCGTAGAGGATGGGGTGGTCTGGCTGCATATCAGCGTAAAGGAGCGCACGCTCTCCGTGGTGCGCGGCCGGCGCGTGATCCATGAGATCCCCCACTTTGCCATCGGCATCAACGGCGCCGTCGACCTGCGCACCCGGGGCAGCGCCATGACGCCGAAGGGGGAGTTCCGGGTCGAACGGATCAACCCCAACAGCCAGTACGCCACCTTCATCGGCATCAACTACCCGAACCCGCGCGTGGCCGACCAGGCCCTGTCGGAGGGGCTCATCACCGAGGAGGAGGCCGAGCGGATTCGCCGTCACTACGAGCAGCACCGCCTCTCCTACCCCAATACCGCCCTGGGGGGCGACATCGGCATCCATGGCCTGGGCAACCGCGACCCCTTCCTGAATCGGCGGGTCGACTGGACCGAAGGCTGCCTGGCCGTCGAGAACGATCAGGTGCACCTGCTTCACTCACTGGTGGAGATCGATACGCCGGTGCTGATCCAGTAGGTCCGCAGAATCAGCCCGCCGCGGCCGGGGTGGCCGCATGCAGGCGCCCGGCGGCCTCCTCGAGCTCCTGGACGATGCGTTCCATCACCGCGATTCTCGCCTCCAGGTAATCCTGGGCCTCATCGTCGGTGGCATGGCGGCTATCCAGCACCGCCTGGCTGCCGGCGCTCTTCAGGGCCAGGGCCAGGGCACGCAGGGTGTCGGCGGTGCGGTGGGCCTGGGCGGCATTCTCCCGTTCGGCGTCGGCACCGTGGCGGAAGAAGATCGGCACCACGCTGTCATCGGCATCGAAGGCGATGGCGTCGCGCAGGGCGAGGGTCGGCGAGTCGTAGCCGCATCCGGTGCCGCTGCCATTGCCGGCACTGTCGCGGACGAGGTGCCCGGCGTGGTCGAGGATGCGCCACTCGAAGGGCTCGTCACCGTACACCTCGATGCAGCCGGCTTCATACGGGCGGTCAATGCGGTGCTGGATGTTCATCTGGGTGGCCTCCCTATGGGGACTCTGCGCCGGTTCCATGGCGGCGCAGGGCGCTGGTCATCAGCATGGGTCCAGCATAACCGCCTGCCGGGCTCGCCGCCTTGACCTGGCACACCTGCATCGGCTTCTGCCGTTTACACCAGCTTCAGGGGCTCGATATCCCGGAAGATGCCGGTCCTGGTCATGTCGCGGCGCAGGGTGAAGGCCTCCATGGCGGCCACCGGATCCACCTGGTCGAGGCGGTCGAAGTGGATCCTGCCCCACTGCTCCCGGCTCACCTTGACGCTGTAGAGATACTGGTCGCGCTGTCCGCCGGTGGCCGTATCAGGCACCTGGCGATAGCCGGAGACGCGAGCCTCCACCACGGCGGGCAGGCGGGCAAACACCGCCCCCAGCACCCGAAAGGCGATGCCGTGTACATGGTCGCGGTAGAGCTCGCGCTGGCGGGTGGCGCCGAGCTTGCGCGGGCTGAGCCTGAGCTGCTTGGGGGGCATGCCCCAGTAGCGGTCGGGCATCTCATCCTCGCCGGGCAGGTCGATATCCACGGCGATGGTACGCACGTCGCTGCCCAGATCGAAGTCGATCAGCGTCTCGCGGGGCCAGTCGATCTCCTCCAGGCGCTCGCGCAGCGTCAGCTCCATGGCCTCCGGATCGTCCCACACCCCTTCACTTTCACGCAGGTGGCGGGAGAATTCCGCCGCGTCGTGCTCCGCCTTTCGCCACTCCCAGGCCCGGTAACACTCGTCGAACTCGGCGCGCCGCCGGCGATTCTCCTCCTCGAGGCGACGCCTGGCCGGCGACCACAGCGCATGCCGCCAGTCGGAGGGCTGGGGCTGGAACGGCGGCGGAGGCGGCTCGGCAAAGTCACGCGTGACATAGCCCCCCGATTCGGGTGGCGGCGTGTCCTCGTGAAGCCGCCCCAGGCGGTCGAGATCGGCATTGAGCCGCTCGCAGTGGGCACGAAGCTGTTCGCGCAGGGAGTCTTCGGCGTGTCGGCGCAGCACCCGGGCCTCGGCGTTGGAGATGGGCGACCCATCGGCGTGGAAGTAGCTGACCTGGCCGCCCCGCCCCACCTCCAGCTGCACCGGCAGGCTGCCGCCTGCGGCAAGCAGTGCTTCCAGTGCCGCCGCCTTGCTTGATGCCGTCGCCCCCGAGCCGACCTCGCCCTGTCTGTCGGCACCGCCGTTAGCGGTGAGCTTGGTGCGGTAGGCAAGCCCGGTGCCGGGAATCCCCGCATGGCCGTGCACCCCGCTCGGCCCCATGCTCAGGCTGGCGCCGCGCGGGCCCACCGAGAGCCCCAGGCCGCGCTTGCCGAGGTTGAGGCGCACCCCGGGCGCCAGACGAATACGGCGCTGAAAACGAAAGGCCATCTCTACTCCCTGTCCCTGTCACCATCACAACGGCCATGCCGGGTTGCCCCAGCACTCCAACAAGAAAATCTCACCTTGCCAACGCGTCTGCACATCCTTTTCGACAACCCCGAGAAACAATACGGCTTCATGGCCATGGCCAACCATCCGGAGACGACCTGGAACGGCACCCTGACCGAGGTGAACCAGCTCAGCGCCCGCCAGTGGCACTCTTGAAGCACGCCTCTCCCCTGAATAGCCAGGGCTCGCTCATCGCTCCCGGGCGTCCGCCGGCGAGGGCTCGGGCTCCATGGAAGCGCCCACCTCAAGCCTGGCACGCTCGAGCATCTCGGCGGGCAGCTCCTTCTTGACCGCAACGCCCAGTTCCTGGAACTCGCCGGCCTGCTTGATCAGGTTGCCCTTGCCGTTGACCAGCTGACCCAGCGCCCTGTCGTAGCTGACCCGGGCGCCGTCGAGCTTTCTCCCTACGTCCTGCATGCTCTCCAGGAAGGAGCCCAGCTTGTGATAGAAGCGCTCCGCCTTTCTGGCCAGTTCGGCGCTGTGGCGGCTCTGGTTCTCGAAGCGCCACAGCTGACTGACGATGTTGAGGCTGGTGAGCAGCGTGATGGGCGTGGCCACCAGCACGTTGCGCTCGATGGCCCGCTGGTAGAGGGTGCTATCGTGGCGCAGCGCCTCGATATAGGCCGACTCCACCGGGATGAACATGATCACCACCTCGGGGGAGTTGAGCCCCGGCAGGTCGTAGTAGTGCTTGTCGGCCAGTTCCTCGATGCGCGCGCCCACCGCCCGGGCGTGAGCCGCCAGCGACTGCTGGCGGGTCAGCTCATCCTCGGCGTTGACGTACTCCAGGTAGGCGGCGAGAGAGGTCTTGGCATCGATCACCAGATGGCGCCCCTGGGGCAGATAGACCAGCGCATCCGGACGGCGCTTGCCCTCCTCGGTAGTGAAGCTCCTCTCGCGCTGGTAGTCCTCGCCCGGGCGCAGGCCGGCGCTGTCGAGGACGTTCTCCAGCATCAGCTCGCCCCAGTTGCCCTGCACCTTCTTCTGGCCCTTGAGCGCCTCGGTGAGGCGCGCCGCCTGGTCGGTGATGTCGCGGTTGAGCTGCTGCAGATGCTTGAGTTCGGTGGTGAGGCTGGCCCGCTGCGCCGTCTCCTGGGTGTGCAGGGTCTCCACCTTCTCGCGAAAGCCCTTCATTTCCTCCTGGAAGGGCTTGAGCAGCCCCAGCAGGTTGCGCTCGGAGAGCGACGAGAAGGCCTTGCCCTTCTGCTCCAGCAGCTCGTTGGCCAGGTTCTCGAACTCCACCCTGAGCTGCTGCTTGCTCTGCTCCATCCACTGCAGCTGGCGGCTGAAGCTGGCCTCCTTCTCCTCCAGGCGGCTGGTCAGCTCGCCGTGGGTCTGCCTCAGCGCGTAGTAGGCCGCGCGGAAGTGCTCGACCTCCCGCGCCCGGGCGGCCACGGCCTCCCGCTGGGTCTCCAGCTCTCCCTCGGCCACCTGCAGCGCCACGGTCTGCTCACGGGCCTCCAACTGCTGGGCATGCAGCTCGGCGCGGGTGGCATCGAGCGCGTCGCGGACGGCCCTGAGCCCGCCTCGGCCCAGGGCGAAGCCCCCTGCCGCACCGAGCAGTAGGGTAACCAGAACGATGAGGGCGAGTTCCAGATCGATGGGCATTCAGGGCTCCGGATGTGCTCTTCTGGATCAGCAGGCGCCTCGGATATGATGAGAGGCTGATATTCAATGAACTGCGAGTCTACCCTTATCTTCCCCGGACCGGGAAAACCCGGAGGCATGTCCTGATGGTGAAGGCAGTTTCAGCCTAGCCGATTGACCTTGCCTATATGAGCCGATAATGATCCTTATTGGCCGTCCGGCGGCGTCTCTGCCATGATATCGGGTGTTCTTGAGGATGATTCCCCAACCACCCACCAAGGAGGTGCGACAATGCCGCATACCCTGCCCGACCTCAGCTATGCCTACGATGCCCTGGAACCGCATATCGATGCGCTGACCATGGAGATCCATCATTCCCGTCACCACCAGACCTACGTCAACAACCTGAACGCCGCCCTCGAGGGCACCGGCCTCGAGGAGGTGCCGGTTGACGAGCTGCTCGCCAACCTGGATCGCGTGCCGGCCGACAAGCGCCAGGCCGTGATCAACAACGGCGGCGGCCACTCCAACCACAGCATGTTCTGGCAGATGATGTCGCCCGACGGCGGTGGCTCGCCCAAGGGCCAGGTCGCCCAGGCCATCGACAAGGAGCTCGGCGGCTTCGACACCTTCAAGGAGGCCTTCACCAAGGCCGCCCTGGGCCGTTTCGGCAGCGGCTGGGCGTGGCTCTGTGTCTCCCCGCAGAAGACGCTGGTGGTGGAAAACTCCCTGAACCAGGACAGCCCTCTCTCCAACGGCAACACCCCGGTGCTGGGCCTGGACGTCTGGGAGCACGCCTACTACCTGAAATTCCAGAACAAGCGCCCGGACTACGTGGCCGAGTTCTTCAACGTCATCGACTGGGACGAAGTGGAGCGCCGCTACCAGGCCGCCATGGCCTGATGAGTCGCTGACTCGTCCCACAGAGGACCCAGGCTCTCTGTGAACGTGCATCGCCGCGCCCTCGGGTGCGGCGATGTCGTTTATGCCATCGGCACGACTTCCAGTGCCTCGACGGGGCCGAACCACTGCTGGAGCAGACCGCGCTGCTCGCCGAGCAGGATGGCCAGGTAGCTGGCCAGCGGATGGTCTGCCGGCAGGCCCGCGGCGTGGTCGCGAAGCGAGGCCTGGAGGGGGTACTGCTCCGCCGGCAGCTGCTCGCCGCTGGCCTGGCTGGCAAGGAATACCAGCGGCGGAAGCACCAGATGGGTCGCAGCGCTGCCCAATGCATTGTGAAGCCCGGCGGCATCGAAGTCGCCCAAGTAGAGGTGCGCCTTGCCAACGCGTTTCCAGGCCCCGGCCAACCTGGCGAAGGCGCCGCCGTAGTGGCGATCACCGCGGTAGAGCACCAGCGGGCGGTACCAGCCTGCCTGCGCTGATATCACCGGGTCGAAGGCATAGAAGCCGTCGAGGTTCTCTACCTGGATCAGCACGTCGAAGGCATCCAGTGAGATATCCCGCCAGTCGAGGTCGAGGACGTCACGAGGGCGGCTCACCAGGCCAGGCCGCGAATCCTCTGCGGGCAGGCTGGCCAGCACGCGATGCTCCCGCGGATTCTCGCGAACGCTCTTGTGCTCGAGATTCCCGAGCCGCGCCTGCTCGGCGCTGGTCAGCCCGGCCAGGGAGTTCTCGAGGCGGGGATGGCCCAGGGCGGCCAGGGTGTCATTGATCCGGTCGAGCAGGTCGCGATCCAGGCGCAGGCGGCCATGGGTCAGCCGCGGGCCGGGCTCGATATCGTGGGCCTCACACCAGGCGACAATCTCATCCACCACCTTGCTGCGCATCTTTTCCATATCGGGCCGGGTGCGCAGCTTTTGGGTAGCTTCGCGGAGCAGGATGCGGGCGCGAGGTGAGAGATGCATAAGTTTTCCTCTGTCTTCCAGGCGCCTGCGGTGGCATTCGCGCAGACGCACGACACGGCTCTCTTTCAAAAGGCGTTATCTCCGCCACTGAAAGGTAAGGATGTCATACGGCGGGGTTCGCTCCGGGTCGTACTCTGGGCTGATTTCGTGTTGTTACAATCTGATCCTTTCATCAAACTTTGCCAAGGGACACCTGATACCAAGGCCTTGTGACGCCCGCTTGATAGTGCTCAAGCTTCAATTGCCCACGAGACAGGATTCTTCATGCTCCCTGCCAATCGACCCCTTTCGCCGATCGCTTCCTCGGCTCACGGCACCTGTTGCTGCGGTTCGCTACTGCGGCAGGGTTTCCATGAGCGCATGATGGCGGAGATCAGCCGCCGTCACTTCCTGGGCGGCAGGGCCGCCCCGACGTCTCAGTTCTGATCAGAGACTGGTGGCTGGTTCGAACATTCGTGGCAACCTCAATCGGCGATTCGACACTCAAGGCATCGCAGCCAGTGTCAGGAAGGCTCCAAAAATCACCAGGTGGAGACCCCCCTGCAGGATCGTCGTACGACCCATGGCTAGGGAAAGAGTTGCCACAAACAGTGTCAACAGCAGCAGCACGATATGCTCTGCCTCCAGGCCTAGTGTCAGCGGTTGACCCATTGCAATAGACAGGACGGCGACCGTGGGAATGGTCAGGCAGATACTGGCCATTGCCGAGCCTAGCGCCATGTTGAGACTGCTTTGAATGCGGTTGGCGCAAGCGGCACGCAGCGCAGCCATGCCCTCGGGCAGTAGGACTGTCATGGCGATCACCACCCCGACAAGTGCAGCGGGTAGACCGGCACGTGCCACCGCATGCTCGACTGACGGGGCGAGGGTCTCGGCCAGCAGCACGACGGCGATGAGTGCAACCGGAAGTAGAACGAGCGCGGCACTCATCTGCTGTCGCCCCGGCTTGTGATCGGAGGATGTCTCCAGTCGCGGATCGCTGAAATCCCCACGATGGCGCACCGTCTGTACAAACAGGAACAGGCCATAAAGCGCAAACGACACGATCGCCACAAACACTAATTGCGGCGTGGCGTAAACGGGACCCGGTACCGCAACCGTGTAATTGGGCAACACCAGGGCAAGCACGGCGACCGTGGCCAACACGGCAAGCGCCCCTACGGCACCCCGTGCAATAAACTCCTGTTCGCGAAAACGCAGTCCTCCAACCAGCAGGCACAGCCCAACGATGCCGTTCAACACGATCATGATGGCCGCAAAGACCGTATCGCGAGCGATTTCACTGGTTCCCGCCGGCGCCGCAAGCAGGACCGAGACGATGAGCGCGACCTCGATGACCGTCACGGCAAGCGCGAGAATAATGGCGCCGTATGGATCCCCCAGCCGATGCGCAATCGTTTCGGCGTGATGTACGGCCGCCAGGACCGAGGCGAATAATAGTATGGCCGCAACTGGTACAAGTAGCCCGGGAACAGACCCCGACCACAAGGCGATTAACGCCGCCGCTACCGCCAGGGAGATAATCGGCACCAGCGCTGACCAGAGTGGAACGGGGAGGTATTTGTGTGCTGCGATCATTCAGCTGGTACCCTTTTCAAGCTTTGGCGCACCTCCAAGCAGGATGGTAGCGCTGGCCGTTGGCAGGTTTTGAACAGAAAGCCCGGATCGCTGGGAGATGCGCCGGGCTTTTCAGGAAATTAGTCGTCAGTCGTAGTCGGACGAGCCAACAACTGACCTTCGCTTCCCCGAAGCTCTAGCATGCCGTCTGCATCGATATCGAATCCCTCGATGCCCGACAGTACGCGCTTGAACTCTTGCTCCTGAGCCATGATCTCTTCACTGCAGAGCATCATGGTCCCGGCAATATTTGAGAGTTCCAGGCGTTCCCCGGTCAGGGTGTAAGGGGCATTAAAGCGATTGCATGAGGAGGAACCTGCCACAATGCCATCCTCCGGGAGGAATTGGATTGTCATGCTGGGCTCGCTTAGTGGTGCTTGGCCGTCAAGCATGGTGACCTTCCAGGCATGCTTGGCAAGCAGGTCACTTGGTTGGCCCGCACACCCATGTAATACGCCTTGCGGACTGGCCAACGATGCGGAATACGGATGCGGCATGCCGGTCATGCTGTCATTACACACTTCACTGCGAATGTTAAGCGATACGGCGAGCTCGTCACCTGCTGCCCGATAGCGCGTCACTGAAACGCCTCGATGGGCATTCACTACCGGTGCTGTCCGCGTGGTTGCCCCGTATTCGGTGATCAATGTCAACTGGTCGCCCTCGATGGACGCAATCCAGGGTGGTTCATTACCGGTTGCGTGAACGGGATCTGTCGGTGTCATGTCGATGGTGCACTCAGGCAGAGTCTCACCTCGCACGGTGACATCGGCCCGGGCCCCCTTGTTGAAGAGTGATGCACTCGGATCACCCGTTGATTCATAACGCACGCCTGAGGCAGCGGGCACCCGGCGGAGTGTGAAGTCCTCCGCACCAACTTGCATCACAAGATGCTCACCGATCGTATCGAAAACTACCTCAGTACCACCGCAATCCATGGCAGTGCCATAGTCCCTCACATCGAACGGCCGGAGTAATAGCTCACCCACATCCACAGGAGTTGATGAGGGGAATACAGTGACAGGCTCGCTGGCCCGAATGATGCGCCCGTCCAGTTCCAGACCGGCCTTCAATTCGAATACTGCTGGCGAACCGGTGAACGAAGCCGCTTCAAGCTCAAAGGGGATCGGGATCTGTCGACCATCGAAGGTTTCCTCCATGCTCGCGATACTGCCGAAACCATCAGGCGTAAACGCCTTGAGCTCGACAATGGCCCGAGTTTCGGGCGGCATGGCAATACGTTCGAGATACACCAGACTCCCCGAGACGCGAAGGGGACTGTCGTCAGTGTTTCGCACAGCCTCAGCGGAGCATCCAAGAAGCGAAATTGACACAGCGGTCGTCAACAAGATGGATTTCATCGAGAGACCCTATCCAGGTGAGGTTTGATGATGGCGTTGCTGCTCGCCAACTAATCATGCTCGTGATCGTCTTGTGCAATTTACCTAGCTGGCACGGAAAAGAAAAATGACAGCCATTTATCTTTTAGTCTCGAGGTACACCTGCTGACACAGGATTCAGGAACTACTCGCCATGGATGAAAACTTATCCACCGGGACTCCCGCGTGCAATGACCTGCTGGGTCGCTAATCATGCATTCAGCTGAAGGATGGCGTCGTGGATCAGCCGCAGGTGGTTGAAGGGGCTGGCCTGGGTCTCCTGCTGATGCAGCCGGAAGGCGCGCTGCTCCCCCCGCGGCAGCCCCTGGTACTCGGCGATCACCTGGAACAGCCAGATCTCCTCGCCCCACTCGAACTCGCTCTCCTGCAGGTACTCGAGCGCGCTACGCGGCTCACCGCCGCCATCCACCACCGCGAGATAGAAACGCTCCACGTCCTCCTTGAGCGCCTGATGGCGAGCGGCGACGAGGGTAGCCTCCTGAATCTGCGCGGCGCCGGCGGCGGTCACCGGCTCGGGGCGCGTCACGGGCCTGGGCAGGCGGTGAAGCAGCTCGGCCAGGGTGCGGGTATCGGTATCGTGGTCCAGGGCGGCGGCCCCGGCGGCGATCAGCGGCGCGGCACGGTTGACCAGCGCCGGCACCTCGCTGCGCCGGGCGTAGTTGCCGGGCACGAAGCCGGGATGCTCGCGCAGGAAGGCGGCCATGCCGGCCACCAGGCGGCTGCGCGCCTGCTGCTGGCGGAAGCGAGCCAGCAGCTCGATCATCCGTCGCTGCACCTCGCGCAGGCTGGTGTAGTGGCGGCTGAGCTGGTGCTGCAGGCCGCTCACCAGGAGCTTGCGCAGGGCGCCGTCGCCCCCCACCAGCTCGATCAGCTCGGTGAAGTCGATCAGCGCCAGGCCGTCGAGCAGGCGCACGATCTGCTTCTGGGCCCGCTCGTTCTCGCGGATCTTGTCGCCCAGCCGGCTGACGAAGCCGAAGTCGCTGTTGAGGCGCTGCCACAGGCTGTCGATGGCGTCGGCGAAGCGGCCGTTGAGGTCGTCCACCTCCTGGCGCAGGCGCAGCAGCTGTTGCTCCTGGCGCCAGTAGTCGCCGGCATCGCGGGCCTCGCGGTAGCTCTGCACCAGGCTGCGCAAAAGCTCCAGGGACTCGGCGACGTCGGCGTTGACATGGCGGCGGGTCTCGTCGGCCAGCATCTCGGCAATTAGCTCGCGCACCTTGGGTGCGAGCTTGACTCCGCCCTGCTCGTCCGGGCGCCACAGGATCCGCGCGGCGAGAAGCCGGTTCAGCGCGGTCTTGCTCAGCCCGGCCAGCGGCACCTCGTCCCGGGCGTAGCCGGCCATCAGCGTCTCGGCGTGCTTGCCGAGCAGCGCCAGCCGCTCGGTGCCGGTGCTGATCAGCCGGCTCTCCAGGGCGTAGGGGTCGCCGGTGCCCCCCGTCACAGCAGGCTCTCCTGGCCGGCCGGCGCCTGGTCGTCGATGGGCAGGTGCTCCTCGTCGCGGATGAAGCGCACCAGGTCGATCAGATAGTCGATCTTGGCGGTGACCACGTAATACTGGCGGTCGGCGTGGGGCTGGAGCAGGTAGCCGTGCTCCCTGAGCCGCTTGAAGACCTGCTTGATCTGGGCATCGAGCTGATCGCTCTGGGAACCGAAGAAGGGGTCGGTGGCGAGGCGCTCGAGGCGCTCGCGCAGACCCTGGTTGTCCTCGCAGCGCGAGCTGAAGTCGGCGGGCTTGAGCACGTCCCCCGCGGAGGCCAGGCCGTCGCGCCCCAGGGTCTCCTGGACCAGCTGCAGCCACTCCAGAAGCGGCAGCAGGCTTGCGACCGTCTCGGCCAGCTGCCGGGAGAGCTGCTCCCGGGCGGCCTCGTCGAGCACTCGCCAGGCCAGGAAGTAGACGCTGCCCTCATCGCTGGTGGCCAGGCGGCGGTTGAGCGGGCGCAGGTAGGCATCGAGCCGCTCGCGGGTCGCGTCGTCCTCGAGCCGGCGGAAGGCGCTCTCGTCGCTCACCGCGCAGATGAACTCGCCGGCCAGCAGGCGTTCGAGCAGGGGGCCCAGCTCGACCATGGCACGCTCCGCCATCGCCCCCTCCGGCATGGCGCCTTCGCTGTGGATCACGTCGCTCATGAGGCGGCCTCCTCTGCGCGGTCCTGCAGGCGCTGGGCCAGACGGCTCAGGCGCGGCTCGATGCGCTTCAGGAGGCGCCTGTCGGGGGCAGCCTCGTCACGGTCGATCAGGTAACGGTTGTGGAACAGCAGCAGAACGTCCGACTCCGGGTTGGGGAAGGCACCGACGATATGGATACGGTTGTTGTCACAGGCGTCGAACAGCTTCTCGACGTTGTGATAGGCCAGGGTGCCGATCTCGTCGATGGGCCAGTGGATGGCGATCTCGGCCTGGCCCCGCAGCAGCCGGGTGAAGGCGAGCAGGAACTTGCACAGGATCAGGTAGGCCATGCCGTGGCTGGAGGACTCCAGCAGCTGGCGGTCGTTACGGATCACCAGATCGGTGCCGCCCTCGTTGAGGTGCAGCTCCAGGCGCAGCAGGCTCTCGAAGCTGTACTGCTGGTCGCTGCGCAACAGTTCCACCACGTCGGCCAGGGCATCGAGGTAGTCGTCGCCGGGCAGCGGCTGGCCGGACTCCCGCCACTCCCGGTAGCGCTGGGCGAAACGCTTGAGCGGCTCCCAGAAGCCCAGCTCGTCGATGGTGGACTGGATCTTCACCTCGGCGCGGCCGATGCCCTCCAGCCGGAGGTCGTCGGCCACCTCGTCGGAGAGCCGCCGGCTCTGGGCGTTGATGCGCCGGTTGAGGTCGCGGAACACGGTGAAGAACTTGTCGAGGTCGTCACTGAGGTTGCGCCCCTCCTGCAGCAGCTGCTGCTGCTGGCCCTCGAGCAGCTGGAGCATGTCGCGCAGCACCCCGAGCAGGCGGCGCGGGCCGCGATCCTCGAGCTTGCCGCGCTCGGCCTCCAGGGCGTCCTGGAAGTCGGCGCTGACCCCCTTGACCAGCTCGACCTCGATCTTCTCGCAGCCGCGGCGCAGCTCGTCGAGCTGGCGGGCGTGGTCGGCCAGCGCCTGGCGGGCGCGCTCGATGCGCTCGGCGGCATCGCCCGGTACCTCGCCGCGGGGCTCGGCGGCGGACGCCAGCGCCAGGTCGGCGAGCCTGTCGAGCAGCGGCACCAGGATCTCCACCAGCGCCTGCTCGGCGTCGCATCGGACCTTGAGCTCGCCCATCGCGGCCTGGTGCGCCTGGCTGGCCGCGCGGAAGTCGGCCCGGTGCTGCTCGCGCTCGCGCTCCACCGCCTGGCGCTCGCGGGCGAGCGACGCCTCCTTCTCCACCAGCCGGGGCTTGCGCTCGCCCCACTCCACGCGCATGAAGCGGGCGTACTCGTCGAGCTCCTCGCGACGCGCCTCGGTCGCACGGATGCGCTTGCCAAGCGCCTCGAGGCGGATACGGGTCTCGTTAAGGCGTACGGTGTCGACGCCCTGCTCGGCCAGCTCGCGGTCGAAGGCGGCCTGCAGCTCCTCGCGCTGGCGGCGGTTCTCCTCCTTGAGCTCGCCGAGCTGACGACGGTATTGCTGGATCTGCTGCTCGAAGCCGGACAGCCGGCCCTGGTAGTCGGCGGTCAGCTCGAGGCCCTGGGCGCGGTGGGTCTCCGCCAGCGCCGCCAGGGCACCCTGTCGCTCCTCGCTCAACGCCTGCTGGGTCGCCTGCTGCTCCTCCAGGGCCGCGCGGCAGGCGGCCTGGCGGGCCTGCTGGGCGCTGGCGTGGCGCTCCTGGCACTGGCGGCGGGCCTGCAGGGCGTACTCCACCTCCTCGCCGGCGCGGCGGCTGGCGCTGCGAGAGCGATCGAGACGCGCGGTGGCTTCCTGCACAGACTCATGGCGCGCCTTGAGGGCCTTCTCCGCCGCCAGGACCGCCGCCTGGGCCTCGCCGAGCGCCTGCTCGGCGGCCTCGATCTCGACCAGCAGGCTGGCCTCGTCCTGGGCGTAGTCGGGCAGCGCGATGGCGGCCAGGTCCAGCGAAAGCCCGAAGAGGTCGGCGCTGGCCTCGTCGTTGAACTGGGGCGCCAGGTCGCGGCGTTCGAGCAGCGCCGGGGCGATCACCTTGCCCAGGGTCTGTTCCCAGCCCGGACGATGATGGCGCAGGAAGTGGCGCAGGCTGCCCTGGGCGGGGTCGCGCTGCTCTCGCAGCGTCTCCAGGTGCGCCTCGGCTCGGGAGCGCTGCGCGCGGGCCAGTTCCAGGTCGCGTTCGGCGGCCTCCCGCGCCTGCCGGCGTTCCTCGAGCTCGCTGCGCAGGCTGTCGACCGCCGCCGTGGCGGCCTGCTGCTCGCTGCGAGCCTGATCGACCCGCGCCTGGGAGAGCTCGGCCTCGCGGGCCTCCTCCGCGGTCTGGGCGGTGTGGGCCAGCTGCACCTTGAGCTCGGAGAGCCGGGCGGTGCCCTGCTCCAGGCGGCTGCGGTAGTCGTCATCCAGGGCCTGACGGCGGGCCTGATAGTCGGCCTCCAGCCGGTTCTCACCCTCGCGCTGGGCCTCGCGGGAGGCCTCCTTGTCCTCGCCCAGGGCGTCGATCAGCGCCTGGATCTCGTCGCGGCGCTGCTCCAGCAGATCGCCCAGCTCCACCAGGCGGGCCTCCAGCCGCGCCTTGCTCGCCTGGAACGCCTGCTCCATGAGCTCGAGGTGGTCGCGCAGCTGTTGCTGCTGCTCGCGCCACTGGGGCAGCGCCTTGAGGTCCTGCTCGAGGCCCGGCATGTCGGCCTCTTCAAAGGCTTCGAAGCGGCGCTGCAGGTCGTCCAGGTCCCCGCGGGTCTTGTCCAGCTCGCTGTCGAGCTCGCTTGCGCGGTCGTTGAAGGCGTCGCGGGTCTCGCGGTAGGCCTGCTCGCGGGCCTGGAAGTCACGCTGGCGCTGGCCCAGCTGCGCTTCCAGATCGGCCTGGGTGCGTTCGGCGCTATGGCGGTCGGCCTCGAGCTGGGGCCTGAGCTGCCACAGCGAGGCCTCGAGGTCGGCGAGCTCGCGGTCGAGGCTCTCCAGGGCGGCCAGCGAGCGCTGCAGGGGGGCCAGGCGCATGGACTGGCGCATGCGGGCGATCCACTCCCGCGCCTTGGTATTGCGGATGCGGGTGACCGGCAGCTCGACGCCGTCCTCCTCGAAGATCGCCGCCAGCATGGTCTTGAGGGTGTCCATCTTGCCCTCCTTGGCGTGCACCGCCGAGACCAGCTTCTCCATATGGCGGATGCGCTGCCCCGGGCGCACCAGGCTGAAGCGGGCCGCGACCTGGCGCAGGCGCAGTCCATCGCGGCTGTTGGCCCGGGGCTGGGCATCGCCGACCTGGGTGAAGTCGTTCTGGATCACCGAGCGGTACTCGGAGGTGGCGCCGAGCTTGGATGACAGCGAGACCCCCCGGCGGCGCAGGCCATTGGCCCACTGGGCGTAGTCCAGGGCGGTGACCCCGGCCTCGCTCTCCACCAGGTAGTCCTCGGGCCGATAGGGCGCGCCGACGAAGCGGTACTCCACGCCGCCCTCGCTCCGACGGGTCAGCACCGCCTGGCAAACGTCACCCTCCTCGCGGCGATACTCGTAGACCAGGTAGCTGTTGCGGTGGGGCAGGTAGAAGGCATCGAACTTGAGCCGGGTGCGCGGGACTACCCGGTTGGGCAGCTCACCATAGAACACTGGCAGCAGTCGCTGCAGGGTCGTCTTGCCCGAGGCGTTGGTACCGCAGATGTTGGTGTGGCCATCCACACTGAGCTCGACCACGCCCTCGAGGTGGCCGTGGATCATCACGATGCGTAACAGCTGGGACATGCAGCGTCCTTGATGCTTGCCGATGGGATCGGTACCTGGCGCTCGGCGCCGGGCGATCCTGTGCCTTTTGGGAAACGGCAAAGTATGCTGCAAAGCAGGGGGTGATACAAAGGCGGCAGGGGACGGGCGGGACGTGATCGAGGGGGGAAGAAACGTACGGGTCGGACGGATGGGCCGGCTCAGCCGAAAAGCGTCAGGAGCCCTCCCTGGCCCTGCGCCATCATCAATTCAGACGATGTCGGTCAGACGATATAGGCACGAATCGCGTCGCTGGCGGCGCGCTGTGCCATGGCGGTGGTGGCCCAGAACTCGAGCACTTCGCTGTCCAGAACGATGACTTGGGTGGAAGTTGACATGGCGTGTCTCCTTGGTAGGGAAAATACTATATAACCCAGGATTTTCGACATTTCAATACACGGAATCAATTTCCACACTGTTGCACGACCGTAACGATTTTAACGAAAACAGCTCGTTACGCCAGAATCGCAAACAACATCAGCGAGTTGCCCTCTCCCCATTGAGAGCCATCAGGAGCCAACGTGTCTCAGCGCCTTGCCGCCCAGCGGCTCAGAAACGCCCTGCAGCACCTGCTGATCCTGGCCGGCCTGGCCCTGCTGCTGGCGGTGCCCGGCTACCTGCTGGCGGGCGCCTTCGGGGTGGCCTGGGCCTTCGGCCTGGTGGCGCTGACCCTCTACCTGGGCGGGCGCATCCCGCCACGCCTGGCGCTCGCCCGCGCCAGTGCCGGCCTGCTGCGCCGCCATCAGGCGCCGGCGCTCTATCGGGTGCTGGATATCCTCTATCGCCGCGCCGGGATCCGCGCCGAACCCCAGCTCTTCTACGTGCCGTCGGCGGATCTCAATGCCTTCGCCGTGGGGGACGCCCGCGAGGGGGGCATCGCCCTCACCGACGGCCTGGTGCGCACCCTCGACCTGCGCCAGCTGGCCGGGGTGTTGGCCCACGAGGTGAGCCACCTGCGCCACGGGGATACACGAGTCATGTCCATGGCGGCGACCATGACGCGACTGACCATCTGGGGCGCCTTCCTGGTGCAGCTGGGGCTTCTGCTGATGCTGCCCATGGTGCTGACGGGGGAGCTGCGCATGCCCTGGCTGGAGCTGCTGGTGTTGGCCCTGGCGCCCTCGGCCAGCACCCTGCTGCAGCTGGCGCTGTCGCGCAACCGGGAGTTCACCGCCGATCTCGAGGCCGCCGCCCTGACCCGGGACCCTCAGGGCCTGGCCGCGGCGCTTCAGGTGCTGGAGCGCCGCCAGGGGCTGTGGCTGTCGGCCCTCTTTCTGGCAGGCCGCCCGCCGGGCTGGCTGCGCTGGCTGCAGACCCATCCGCCCACCGACGAGCGCGTCCGTCGGCTGCTCGCCCTGGCCCGGCGCCAGCCGCCGCGGCCACCCTCCTCCCGGCCCTACCGGACCGATGAGGGGCTGGTGGTGGACCGGCCGTCGCCGCTGGGCCACCGTCACTGGCTGGGGCGAAGGCCCGGGCAATAACGCAAGAGGCGACCCCGAAGGGTCGCCTCTTGCTCGAGCAGGGCCACGCTTGCGGGGGCCTTCGCTTACTCGGCCGGCATCTGCTGCTGTTGCATCTGCTCCTGCATCTGGCGCATCTGTTCCTCCTGCTCCTGGGCAAGGCGCTCGAGCTCGTCGCGCTGCTCCGCGGTCAGGGTGGACTGGATGCGGGCCTGCATCAGGGCGCTCTCGGCGGTCATGTCGCCGGTGAGCTGGCCGAGCCGCTCGGCGTCACGGCGAATGGCGGCCTCATCGAACTCCGGGCCGATCTGCTCGTGGATCTGCATCTGCACGCCCTGGGCCTCGGCCTGCAGCGACTGCAGCCGCTCCTGGCCATCGGTCAGCAGCGCGACCAGCTCCTGCTCCTGGCTGTCGTCCAGGCTCACCAGCTCGTCGAGCTGGGCCACCTGCTGCTCGGCGCTGGGCGCGCCCTGAGGCATCTGCTGGGCCACGGCGGGGGCGGCCAGGGCGAAGGTCAGGGCGAGGGCGCTGCTGCCGATCACGGCGAGGGGCTTGGCAAATGTCATGCAATCTCCTGAAAAATCATGGGTATCTATTGACCCTAGCATGCCGCTGGTGGAGATGACACCCCGCACCCCGCGGCGAGTTGCGCTAGAATTCCGTGCCATCTCGAGACAGCAGCGGAGCCATCCCGTTCACCATGAAATACATCGGAGCCCACGTCAGCGCCGCGGGCGGCGTCGATCAAGCGGTGCTGCGCGCCGTAGAGATCGGCGCCAACGCCTTCGCGCTGTTCACCAAGAACCAGCGCCAGTGGAACGCCAAGCCGCTGGATGATGCCACCGTCGAGGCGTTCCGTGCCGCCTGCCGCCGGCACGGCTTCGGGCCGGGACAGATCCTTCCCCACGACAGCTACCTGATCAACCTCGGCCACCCGGAGGCGGAGGGGCTGGCCAAGTCCCGGGCGGCCTTCGTGGACGAGATGCAGCGCTGCGAGCGGCTCGGTATCGACCGGCTCAACTTCCACCCGGGCAGCCACCTGAAAAAGATCGGCGAAGCCGAGTGTCTCGCGCGCATCGCCGAGTCGATCAACGAGGCGCTGGCCCGGACCCGCGGCGTCACCGCGGTGATCGAGAACACCGCCGGCCAGGGCAGCAACCTGGGCTGGCGCTTCGAGCATCTGGCCGAGATCATCGAGCAGGTGGATGACAAGAGCCGAGTAGGCGTCTGCCTCGATACCTGCCACGCCTTCGCCGCCGGCTACGACCTGCGCACCGCCGAGGCGACCACCGCCATGCTCGACGAGTTCGACGCCGTGGTGGGCATCGAGTACCTCAAGGGCATGCACCTCAACGACGCCAAGAGCGAGCTCGGCAGCCGGGTCGACCGCCACCACAGCCTGGGCCAGGGCAATATCGGCCTTGAATGCTTCGCCGCCCTGATGCGCGACCCGCGCACCGATGGCATCCCGCTGGTGCTCGAGACCATCGAGCCGACCATCTGGGCCGAGGAGATCGCCTGGCTGCGCGCTCAGCAGGAGGCCCCATGATTCGCATCCGCCCCTTCCAGCCACAGAAATGGCCATCCAGTTGGACGCCCACGTGATGTATCGGATGCTCTGATCGGGTGCCAAGGCAATTGACCGCCCTCCCCGGGGCGGTGCATGCTCGGCAGGGCATCGAGCCGCAAGACGCTGACACCACAGAGGAAACCAACAATGAAAGGCTTCGTACGCAGCACGCTCGCCGTGGGCATCTCCCTGGCCATGATGGCCTCCGCCAACGCCTCCGAGTTCGCCGACATGGACCCGGTCACCCTGCGCCTGGCCCATGTGGTCAACGAGCAGGACGGCTTCCATATCGCCGCCATGAAGTTCGAGGAGCTCGTGGAGGAGCGCACCGACGGCAAGGTGACCGTGGATCTCTACCCCAACGCCAGCCTGGGCGACGAACGTACCCTCCTCGAGGGCATGCAGATCGGCACCGTGGACATGGGGGTGATCACCAACGGACCGGTGGCCAACTTCGTCGAGGAGATGGCGGTGTTCGAGCTGCCCTTCCTCTTCCCCAGCCCCGAGGCCGCCTATGGGGTGCTCGACGGCCCCATCGGCCAGGAGCTGCTCGACAAGCTGGCGGACGTCAACCTCAAGGGGCTGGCCTACGCCGAGCGTGGCTTTCGCAACCTGACCAACAGCGAGCGACCGGTAGCAACCCCCGAAGACATGGATGGTCTGCGCATTCGCGTGATGGAGAACCCGGTCTACGTGGACACCTTCCGCGAGCTCGGCGCCAATGCCATCCCCATGGCCTGGACCGAGGCGCTCACCGCCATGCAGCAGGGCACCATCGACGGCCAGGAGAACCCGGTCAACGTCATCCACTCCTTCAAGCTCAACGAGACCCAGACCTACATGACCCTGTCGCGGCACACCTACGCGCCGGCGATCTTCGTGATGGGCATGCCGATCTGGAACCAGCTGCCCGAGGCCGCCCAGGAGGTGCTGGTGCAGGCCGCCCAGGAGGCCGCCGAGCATGAGCGGCGGGTGAACGCCGAGATGGAGGCCGAGCAGCTGGCCGAGCTTCGCGAGTCGGGCATGCAGATCATCGACGATGCCGACCTGGAGGCCTTCCAGGCCGCGGTGGCGCCGGTCTACGAGAAGTATGGCGAACAGTTCGGCGACTATCTGGCGCGCATCCGCGAGGCGCTGGAATAAGTGAGCCCGCTTGCGCGCTACCTGCTGCGACCCCTGCAGTTCAGTGAGCGCGCCCTCGACGCCGTCATGCAGCCCGTGGTCTTCGCGGGCATGGCGGCGTTGATCGGCGTGATCACCCTGCAGATCGTCTCGCGGGTCTTCTTCACGGCGGTGGGCTGGACCGAGGAGGTCGCCCGCTTCCTGCTGGTGTGGATCACCTTCCTCGCCGCCACCCTGGCCTTCCAGCGCGGCCGCCATATCGCCGTGACCTTCGTGGTGGACGCCCTGCCCCGGCGCCTGCGCCAGCTCGCACGCCTCGCCGCGGTGCTGGTGGCGTTGGGCTTCATGGTGGCGCTGGTGGTGATCGGCCATCGCTACATGCAGGTGCAGAGCTTCCAGAAGTCCGCCTCGCTACGCCTCTCCATGACCTACGTCTACGCCGTCATCCCGATCGCTGCCGCGATCATGGCCTGGTACGCCCTGGTGGATCTGGTCGAGCTGCTGATCCAGGGGCCGGATGCCGCCCGCGACGATGACAAGGGTGGCAGCGGCAGCGCCGAGGAGCCTCTCCCATGACCGGCGTGCTGTTCCTGCTCTTCTTCCTCTTCATGCTGCTGGGCGTGCCCATCGCCCTGGCCATCGGCGCCAGCACCCTGCTGGCCTTGAACGCCCAGGGCGTGCCGCTGATGGTGGTCACCCAGCAGATGTTCCAGGGCATCAATTCCTTCGCTCTGGTGGCGGTCCCCATGTTCATCCTCGCCGGGGACCTGATGGCCCAGGGCAAGGTGAGCGAGAAGCTTGTCGACTTCGCCGACGCCCTGTTCGGCTTCCTCAAGGGCGGACTTTCCCTGGTCTCGGTGGGCGCCGGCATGTTCTTCGCGGCGATCTCGGGCTCCGGGGCCGCCACTACCGCTGCGGTGGGCTCGAGCCTGGTACCGGAGCTGCGCAAGAAGGGTTACGACCCCGCCTCGGCGGCCAGCCTGATCGCCGCCAGCGGCACCATCGGCGTGGTGATCCCGCCCTCGGTACCGATGATCATCTACGCGGTGATCGCCCAGCAGTCGGTCTCGAAACTGTTCCTGAGCGGCATCGTGCCGGGGATCGCCATGGGCCTGGGGCTCGGCGCCATCGCCATCGTCCAGGCCTACCGCCGCAACTATCCGCGGGGCACCGCGCTCTCGCTTGCCACCATCTGGCGCACCTTCCTCGGCGCCAGCTGGGGGCTCATGACCCCGGTGATCATCCTGGGCGGCATCTTCTCCGGCATCTTCACCCCCAGCGAGGCGGCGGTGGTGGCGGTCAACTACGCCCTGCTGGTGTCGCTGTTCGTCTACCGCGACCTCGGCCTGGCCGACGTCTACCGCATCCTGATCCGCTCGGCCATCACCACCTCGGTGATCATGCTGGTGATCGCCACCTCGGCGGTGCTGAGCTGGACCCTCTCCAGCTGGCAGGTGCCCGGCGCCATCGCCAGCGCGGTGCTGTCGCTCTCCACCGACCCGCTGGTGATCATGCTGCTGATCGTGGCGGTGATCCTGCTGACCGGGGTCTTCATCGAGACCGCCAGCGCCCTGATCATCCTCACCCCGGTGCTCCTGCCGCTGGTCACCCAGCTCGGCATCGACCCGATCCACTTCGGCATCATCATCGTGATGGGGCTGGCCATCGGCATGATCACCCCGCCGGTGGCGATCAACCTCTACGTGGCCTCCTCGGTGACCCAGCTACCGCTGGAGCGCATCACCCGGGCGATCCTCCCCTACCTGCTGGGGCTGATCGCGGTGCTGCTGCTGGTGGTCTACGTGCCGATACTCGCGGGCTG
>NZ_JACUUD010000075.1 GCF_014859505.1 Halomonas sp. | reverse complement strand
ATGAGCATCTTGGTAGTGGATGATTTTCCCACTATGCGGCGTATCGTGAGGAGCCTGCTCAAGGAACTGGGCTTCACCAATGTCGAGGAGGCAGAAGATGGGGCCGATGCGCTTAACAAGTTGCGCGCGGGAGCGTTTAAGTTCGTGGTTTCAGATTGGAATATGCCGAATATGGATGGCCTGGAGATGCTCAAGCAGATCCGCGCCGATGCCGCGCTCAAGGAGCTGCCGGTACTGATGGTGACCGCCGAGGCCAAGAAGGAGAACATCATCGCGGCGGCCCAGGCCGGTGCCAGCGGCTACGTGGTCAAGCCGTTCACCGCGGCGACCCTCGAGGAGAAACTCAACAAGATTTTCGAAAAACTGGGCATGTGACCATCTGGCCCTGGGGCCGACGCGAGGAGAGTAGAGCATGAGCACCGAAGACCCGAGCCAGTCGGGAGCCTCCGCTAGTAGCGATGACCTGATCCAGCGCATCGGGCAATTGACTCGTATGCTGCGTGAGAGCATGCGCGAGCTGGGGCTCGACAAGGAGATCGAGAAGGCCGCCCAAGCGATTCCGGATGCACGCGACCGGCTGAACTATGTGGCCACCATGACCGAGCAGGCGGCAGAGCGAGCGTTGAACGCCATCGACCGTGCTCAGCCTCTCCAGGAGGCCATGGGCGAGAAGGCCGAGGCGCTGGATAAGCGCTGGGCCGAGTGGTTTTCCAAACCTAAGGGGCTGGACGAGGCCCGCGAGCTGGTCATCGATACCCGCGCCTACCTGGCGGAAGTGCCGGTGCAGACCGCTGCCACCAACAAGGAGCTACTCGAGATCATGATGGCCCAGGACTTCCAGGACCTGACCGGCCAGGTCATCAAGAAGATGATGGAGATGATTCGCGAGATCGAGAGCCAGCTTGTTCAGGTGCTGATCGACAGCGTGCCCGAGGGTGAGAAGCGTGACGATATGCAGCGTATGGCCGACGACCGGCGCCACAAGGACGACAAGAAAAGCACTGATCACCTTCTCAACGGCCCGCAGATCAACTCTCATGGTGAAGATGTTGTCAGCGGCCAGGACCAGGTCGATGACCTGCTGGACCAGCTCGGATTCTGACCTCCGCTTGCGTTACGCGCCGAGAGTCGTGAAATAGCTCACGGTTTTCGGCGTTTTTTGGCGTATTGCGATTTCCCCTAACTCCCCACAATGGCCAGGGTCCGCAAGACTGTCCCCGATGAGTGGCCATGGCCGAGCAGAGCAGCGATCAGGAAAAGACCGAACCGGCGACGCCACGACGGCTGGAGAAGGCCCGGGAAGAGGGCCAGGTGGCGCGCTCCCGCGAGCTGACCACCTTCATGCTGCTGTTGGGCGGCGTCGTAGGGCTGTGGAGCCTTGGCCCGGTGCTCTACGACCAGCTGGGCATGGTGATGGAGCAGGCCTTTCTCTTCGAACGCCGCCACGCTCTTGAGACCGCCCCGATGCTCAGCCATGCCCTGGAACTGGGTCGCAGTACCCTGCTGGCGATGCTGCCGCTGTTCCTGCTGCTGGCTGTGGTGGCCTTGGTGGCGCCCGCCCTGCTTGGCGGCTGGCTGATCTCGGCCAAGTCGCTCAAGCCTCAGCTCTCCAAGCTCAACCTCTTTAAGGGGCTCAAGCGCATGTTCGGGGTTCAGGCGCTGGTGGAGCTGGCCAAGGCGATTGCCAAGTCGCTACTGGTGGGTAGTGTCGCGGTGGCCTTCCTGTGGAGCCAACTGGGCACTTATATGGGTTTGATGGACCAGCCGGTGCAGCTGGCCCTGGCCCATGCGCTGCAGCTGGCGGCACTGGCCTGCGGCCTGATCGTGTTGGCCCTGCTGGTGGTGATCCTGATCGACGTGCCCTATCAGCTATGGAGCCATGCCAAGAAGATGCGCATGAGCAAGGAGGAGGTCAAACGTGAGCACAAGGAATCCGAGGGTGACCCCCATATCAAGGCGCGAATTCGTCAGCAGCAGCAGGCCATGGCACGCGGCCGCATGATGAGCAAGGTGCCGGAGGCCGACGTCATCATCACCAATCCCACCCACTATGCGGTGGCGCTCGCCTATGACGAGGCCGGTATGGCGGCCCCCAGGGTGGTGGCCAAGGGCGCGGACCTGGTCGCCGCCCGCATCCGTGAGCTGGGCGACGAGCATGGGGTGCCGCGCCTGGAGGCGCCGCCCCTGGCGCGTGCCCTTTACCACCATGTAGACCTCGATGCCGAGATCCCCGAAGCCCTCTATACCGCTGTGGCCGAGGTGATGGCCTGGGCCTTCCGGCTACGCCGCGTTGCCGAGGAGGGCGGTGAGGCGCCGCCGCGGCCCGAGGCGCTGCCCGTCCCCGAGTCGCTGGACATGCCCCCGGGTGAGCAGGGGGCGGCCACATGAGGGCCTTCAGCCAGTACCTCTCGACGAGCTGGGCCGGGGGTAGCCAGATGAAGCTGCTGGCCGGGCCCCTGCTGATCCTGTTCGTGATGGCGATGCTGATCCTGCCGCTGCCCCCCATCGCGCTGGATCTGTTCTTTACCTTCAACATCGCGCTGGCGGTGATGGTGCTGCTGGTCAGCATGTTTACCCAGAAGCCGCTGGATTTCGCCGCCTTTCCCGCGGTGCTGCTGTTCACCACCCTGCTGCGCCTGTCGCTGAACGTGGCCTCGACCCGGGTGATCCTGATGGAGGGGCACCAGGGTGGCGACTCCGCCGGCAAGGTGATCGAGGCCTTCGGCCAGTTCCTGGTGGGCGGCAACTTCGCCGTAGGCCTGGTGGTCTTCCTGATCCTGATTGTCATCAACTTCATGGTTATCACCAAGGGCGCCGGGCGCATCGCCGAGGTGGGCGCCCGCTTCATGCTGGACGCCATGCCCGGCAAGCAGATGGCCATCGACGCCGACCTCAACGCCGGCCTGATCGGCGAGGAGGATGCCCGCAAGCGCCGTGCCGAGGTCGCTCAGGAGGCGGACTTCTACGGCTCCATGGACGGTGCCAGCAAGTTCGTGCGCGGCGACGCCATGGCCGGCCTGGTGATCATGGTGGTCAATGTCATCGGCGGCCTGCTCATCGGCATGCTCCAGCATGACATGGGCTTCGCCGATGCGGCGCGTACCTATACCCTGATGACCATCGGCGATGGCCTGGTGGCACAGATCCCGGCGCTGGTGATCTCCACGGCCGCGGGCGTGACGGTTTCCCGGGTCAACACCGATAACGGTGAGGACGTGGGTCAACAGATGCTCAGCCAGCTCTTCACCAACCCCCAGGTGATGATCCTGGCGGCCGCGGTGATGGGGCTGCTGGGCCTGGTGCCCGGGATGCCCAACTTCGTCTTCCTGTTCTTTACCGCGCTGCTGGGCGGGCTGGCCTGGGCCCTGATCCGCCGCCAGAGCCGCCAGGAGGTGGAGCAGGCGCTGGCAGAGACCGAGGCGATTCCGTCGCCGGAGGCACCGGAGGCGAGCTGGGATGACGTGCAGCTGGTCGATACCCTGGGGCTCGAGGTGGGCCACCGCCTGATTCCGCTGGTGGATCAGCGCCAGGAGGGGGAGCTCTTGAGCCGCATCAAGGGGGTGCGCAAGAAATTTGCCCAGGAGGTGGGCTTCCTGCCGCCGGTGGTGCATATCCGCGACAACCTGGAGCTGGGCCCCTCCACCTATGTGATCACCCTCAAGGGCGCCGAGATCGGCCGCGCCGAGGCCTTCCCGGGCAAGTGGCTGGCCATCGATCCGGGGCAGGTCACCGGCGAGCTTGCCGGCACCGTCACCACCGACCCGGCGTTCGGTCTGCCGGCGGTATGGATCGACGCCGGCCAGCGCGAGCATGCCCAGGTCTATGGCTACACCGTGGTGGATGCCAGCACCGTGGTGGCGACGCACCTCAATCATCTGATGCACCGCCATGCCGGCGATATGCTGGGTCGCGGAGAGGTGCAGAAGCTGCTCGACCGTCTGGGCGAGGATCAGAAGTCGCTGGTGGAAGAGGTGGTGCCCAAGCTGGTGTCGCTGACCGTCTTCCAGCGCATCCTGCACAACCTGCTCGAGGAGGAGGTCTCGATTCGCGACCTGCGCACCATCCTCGATACCCTGGCCGAGCATGCCGGCCCCCAGTCGGATGCCGGGGAGCTCACCGCTCAGGTGCGCATCGGCCTCGGGCGCAGCATCGTGCAGCAGTGGTTCGGGGCAGAGCCCGAGATCCGCGTGATCGGGCTGGAGGCGCAGCTCGAGCAGGTGCTGATGCAGGCCATGAGCGGCAACGGCGCCCTGGAGCCTGGCCTCGCCGATACCCTGATGGCGCAGGCGGAGCAGGCGCTGTCGCGTCAGGAGGCCAGCGGCGAGGCCCCGGTGCTGGTGGTTCAGCACAGCCTGCGCCCGGTGCTGGCCCGCTTCCTGAGGCGCAGGCTGCGCCATCTGGCGGTCATTTCCCAGGCCGAGATTCCCGACGACCGCACCCTGCGTGTGACGCAGCTGGTGGGGGGACGCTGAGATGAGAGGTTGCTGACAGCATGAGCGTGATGCGATTCACTGGCGCCAACAGCCGGGAGGCGATGCGCCAGGTGCGGGCCAGGCTGGGCGATGAGGCCCTGATCCTGGCCAACCGGCACACCGAGCAGGGCGTCGAGATCCTCGCCATGGCCGACGCGGGAGGCGAAGCCTCCCCGGCGATGGCGCCTGCCGAGCCGCCCGCGCCAGTTCAGGCGCCGCCCCTTGCGTCGGTTCAGGCGCCGCACGAAGCGCCAGCGCCGCGCCCGCCCGAGGCGGACGTGCCGAAACCGGAGGAGGCCTTCCAGGCGATGAGCGCCCGCCTGCTGGCGGAGATGCAGGAGATGCGCAGCCTGCTGGCCGTCCAGCGCGCCGAGGTGCCGCCTCCGTCGCGCCAGCAGCGGCTGGCCCAGTGGCTGCTCGAGGCGGGCTTCTCGCGCACGGTCAGCGAGGAGGTACTGGCGGGGCTGCCGGATAGCCTGGCGCACGACGACGAGGCGGCCTGGCTGGTGAGTCGCCTGGCCGCGCGTCTGCCGGTGGAGGAGGACGAGCTGGCGCTGCTGGACCGCGAAGGCATCGTCGCCCTGGTGGGCCCCACCGGGGTGGGCAAGACCACCACCGCGGCCAAGCTCGCCGCCCGCTTCGTGATGCGCCATGGCCCCGAATCGGTGGCGCTGGTCTCCACCGATGGCTTTCGTATCGGCGCCCATGAGCAGCTGCGGATCTACGCCGAGCTGCTGGGCGTTCCCATGCATGGCCTGGCGCTCGACCAGCCCCTGGAGGCGCTGCTGCCGGCCCTGGCCGACAAGCGCTTCGTGATCGTCGATACCGTGGGCATGAGCCAGCGTGACCAGCGGGTGATCGAACAGCTGGCGAGGCTGCAGGGAGGCGCGCCGGTGCGTCCGCTGCTGCTGCTCAATGCCGCCAGCCAGCCGGAGGCGCTTGAGGAGGTCATCACCAACTATCGGCAGGCGGCCCGTGCCGCGGGCATGCGCCTGGATGACTGCCTGATCAGCAAGCATGATGAGGCGGGGCGCCTGGGGCCGCTGCTCGACGCCCTGATGCGCCACGGCCTGCGCCTGCTTCAGGTTGCCCACGGCCAGCGCGTTCCCGAGGACCTGGTGGTCATGGATGCGCCCACGCTGGTCGGCCAGGCGCTGGCGGTGCGCAGCCCTTCGGTTCGGCCGGAGCCCCCGGCCGCCGCGGCCCTGCTGCTGGGGCAGGGGCGGCGCCTCGCCACGCTGTTTACGACCCTGCGCGAGCGGCTGCCAGGCTTTGCCGACCTGGAACGGGCCTGGCAGCTGGCCGGCGTGCCGCCCAGCCTGCAGTCAGATCGCCTTGCTGCGCTGCTTGGGCAGGCCCTGCCGCCGAGTGGCAGCCGGATCTGGATGCCCCGTACCCGCGTGCGCGGCGAGGCCTGGTCCCAGCCGGATCTTCAACTGGATGCCGCGGGGCAGTGGTCGGCCCTGCCGCTGCCGCAGCACCTGGCCCCCGCGGGGGAGCTGGAGCGGCTGGTGGCCGCCGAGGCCGCGGGCTCGCTCGGTGCACACCTGCTGGCAGGGCTGCCCGGCAGCGAGGTGCGGGCCTGGCTTGCCGAGCGGCAGCGGGACTGGGTCGCCCAGGTGCGGGGATCCCAGCGCGTCGAGGTCGACGGTGAGCGCCGGCCGCTGGCTGCTCTGGCGAACACGATGACCACCCGGCAGCCGCGCACGCTGCGCTGGCGGGGCCGCGAGGCCCAGCTGCGGCTGGCCGCCTGTGCGGTGAGCCTGGGGCGCGGAGAGGAGAGTGGGCTGCGTGCCTGGGCGGGCGAGCTGGTGGACGCCTACAGCGGACGCGTGCTCAAGCGCGGATTCTGGCTGGCGCCGGAGCGCTTGCGCGGTCGCGCCGTCCCCCTGCTGGTGACCCAGTGGCAGAGTGACGTGCTGCCGGCCCTGACGCGGCGTGCCAATCGCCGGCTCGTCGAGGCGGACCCGGCCATGGCGCCGGCGCTGCGACTCACCCTGGCCGCCGGCCTGGCGAGCGTGGCCATTCAGCTCGAGGCCAGCGACGAGGCCTGGACGCTCTCCTTGCGCGGAGAGCTGATGGCGCTGCTGGCCGGTAGGAAGCGCTGCAGTGCCGAGACACTGCTCGAAGCGCTGCTGCAGCTGGGCCTTGCCCGCGAGGCGCTGCGCGAACTTGGAACCGTCGGGCTTGAGGGGCTGCGCTGATATGGGCATGGATCAGGCCTCCGGGCTTCGACAGTGGGCCTCTCAACAGGAAAGGGACCAGCAGGAAAGGGACAGCCACGCCTGTCCGACCCATGTGGCCGAGGCGCTGATGGCGCTGGCCAGGCAGGTACCTGCCACGAGCCGGGTGTCATCGGCACGCCAGGGGGCGTCGCCGACCCGTGAAGGGGTGCCGCCGGTGTCGGCTCGCTCCGGTACTCGACGCCAGGCGACCACCCTGCTGGTCGTTGGCCTGCCCGCGCGCCAGCTGGGGCGAGCTCGTGACCTGCTGACGCACTGGCGTGGCCAGGGGCGCCGCTGGATCGGTGACCCCGAGGGCTGGCAGCTGGTGCCGGTGGCGGCGGAGAGCTCCCATCTGCCGCTGCTGGCATCACAGCAATCACACTGGGCCCTCTGGGTGGAAGTGGACGCCGAGAGCTTTCGGCGGGCCTGGCGGCTGCTGTTGTCCCTGGCCGAAGCCGGCGGGCCTCGCCAGCTCCTGCTGATGCACCCGCCAGGCCTGCGTCGTCGTGGCCTGCTGGATAACCTGCAACAGGCCGCCGCCCACTATCTGGGCATCGAGCTGGTGGTGCTGGCATGAGGGCCCCGGCGTGGGGTCTCATGCTGGCGCTGGCCTGGCTGGCGCCGGCGGCGCAAACCCTGGCCGCCGGCAGCTGGGTCGGCCAGGCCGGGCCGGTCAGGGCCGTGATGGCAGAACGTAGCGTGGCCTCTGCGCCCATGCCGGCTCCTTCTGCGGTGAAGGCAGGTGTCATCGAGGAGGTCCGCTGGCGCTATGGGGTGCCAGCCGGCAAGGAGGTGCAGGGTTGGCTCTGCCATCCTGTCGGCTGTGCGGAGCTCGCTTCGCTGGCTGGCACCAGCCGCGCGCTGTCAGGGTTGCCCGCGACGACGCCCCTGCATTTCCGTTTCGCCCTGGCCCCGGGCCAGCGTGCAGCGGTGCAGGTCGGCGACCTCCAGGTCATCGTCAACTATCGGTAAGGCAGGCGAACGGGATGTATACCGCCAAGGGCAAGATCCAACAGAACGAGCTGCTGACCCAGTACCTGCCCCTGGTGAGACGCCAGGCGCTGGCACTGCAGGTACGGTTGCCGGCCAGCATCGAGCTCGATGACTTGATCCAGGCCGGCACGATGGGGCTGCTGGAAGCCCTTGGACGCTTCGACGCGGGGCATGGGGCCAGCTTCGCCACCTTTGCCAGCCAGCGTATCCGCGGTGCGATGCTGGACGAGCTGCGTAGCCGTGACTGGCTGCCGCGCAGCGTTCGGCGCAACGCGCGTGCCGTGGATGAGGCGGTGAGACGCCTCGAACAGAGCTTCGGCAGGCCCGCCGAGGAGCACGAGATCGCCGCCGAGCTCTCGATGGATCTCGCCGACTACCGACAGCTGTTGAGCGATACCAACAGCGGTCAGCTACTGCCCTTCGAGGAGTTGGTGGCCGAGGGGCATGAGCAGGGGTTCGATAGCCCTCAGCGCAGCACTCCCTTCACCGAGCTGGTCGATCACGAGCAGCGCGAACGGCTGGTGGCGGCCATCGCCGCGCTTCCCGAGCGCGAGAAGCTGCTGATGGCGCTCTACTATCAGGAAGAGCTCAACCTCAAGGAGATCGGGGCGGTGCTGGGCGTGACCGAGTCACGGGTGTGTCAGTTGCACAGCCAGGCGGTGAGTCGGCTGCGGGCCCAGCTCCGCGACCAGGGCTGAGGGGCTTTCCCCCTCACACTGGCTCTAGAGGTGGCTCATCAGGGCGTCGGCCTGCTCCATGGCCTCCAGGTAGCAGCGCTTGAGCTGATCGCCACTGACCCGCTCGTCTGGCTCTGCTTCGAGCCCCTCCTGCTCCTCGGCCAGCGTCAGCAGGGCTCCCAGGTGTCCCTCCCGTGACTTCAGGGCAGCGCTCAGGCTTTCATTCATGGGCAGTTCGTCCAGCAATTCCTCCTGGGACTCCTCCAGCAGCGGCCCCATCAGCGAGAACAGCCCCGCCGTGAAGGCCTCCTCGGGGTCGATGCTCTGGAAGGGGGCGGCGAGGTTGCAGCACATGTAGGCACGGATCAGCGCCATGCGGATCCTGAGTTTGGAGGAGGGCAGATCGCCGGCCAGCGACAGGGTCATCACCAGCCGTCGCAGTTCATTCAGGCCCAGCAGCGGGATGGCCCGCCTCAGATCCGCCGCCTGGCCGCTGGCGTGAGAGAAGTGAACGGAGTTGGCCCGGCGCAGCACGGCGACGTGCAGGTGTGGCATCTGCAGGATCAGCTCGTAGAGTCGTTGCAGTTCCACATCCTCGCGGTACAGCTCATTGACCAGGCGCAGCTGGGCGGCCCGGTTGCCATGGCGCCCCCGGGGCCGCGACGCATAGAACGCAGGCTCGGCCAGGTAGCGCCCGTCGAAGTAGTGGCAGTGGAGCTGCTGATAGCGCTCCAGGCCCTCGGCATCGCTGATGCTGTCGGCGAACAGGCGCGAGCCGCGCAGGCGCAGGGCCCGGAGCACATCCTCGTCCAGCTCGTCGGGGTGGCTGAGTCTCACCAGGTTGGCCAGGGGCGCCAGGGTGGGAATGTTGCCGCGTAGGCTCGAGCCGTGAATCAGCAGGCGGTAGCCGCGCTCTCGCACCTGGGCAAGGCGCTCGAGCACGGTATCGTTGATTTCAAGACGCCGCGGCACGCCGATGATGATCTGGCTGGCCGGGGAGGGCAGCAGGTCCGGCCGCTCGAGCCACTCCTCGGGAAGGTCGACGACCAGGTCGCGCTGGCCCAGCCGGCTGCGCTCATCCAGCTCGTAGATGGCCGTTGCCAGGGCCCTGGCAACGGCCACTTCGGGAACGTCTCCGGCCTCCACCTGATGGCGATAGAGAAGACGGTCGGCAACGTGATGTCCCTCGGCGTCATGAATGGGCTGGAGGGCGACGCCGAAGGCGTGGCTGTCGGGCTGGTGTGTCATGGGGCTCTCCCTGTCGTTCCCTGCGTTAGCTGCCGGCCATTCTCCCGGAACCTCCAGGCCCGGGGCGGCCGTTGGCTGCCAGAATATCACCGCGGTAGGCGCTTTGCGCCGCTAAAGAAGGGCCCGCGGCTGCCGATATGACTCCTGTCCCTGTGTTCGCTTTTCTGACCTTTTTCCTTATCCGGCAAGGAGCCGTGCATGAATCCGTCGACGCTTATCGGTATCTTCGCCAGCTGTGTGCTGCTGGCCAGCGTCCTGTTCTTCACGGCGGAGTCGCCCCAGAGCTTTCTGAACCTGCCGGGCCTGGCCATCGTGCTGGCCGGCACCATGGCGGCGACTTTCATCAGCTACCCCCTCAAGGAGGTGGTGCGGGTGGTGCGGCTGGTCGGCATCGTGTTCCGGCGCGAGAATACCTATTCCCGCGACGACATCAGGGAACTGGTGGACATGTCCCGGCTCTGGTTCAAGGGCGACGTGCGTGCCGTGGAGGAGGCCCTGGAGAATACCCGCAACCCCTTCCTGCGCACGGGTATCCAGCTGGTCATCGCCAACACCAAGGCGGATGAGATCTACGACCTGCTGAGCTGGCGTATCGCCCGCCTTCGGGCCCGCGAGCAGGCCGAGGCGCAGATATTCCGCACCATGGCGACCTATGCCCCCGCCTTCGGCATGATCGGCACCCTGGTGGGGCTGGTGAACATGCTGGAAGTCATGGAGGCCGGCGACCTGCATGTAATCGGTCCTCGCATGGCGGTGGCACTACTGACCACCTTCTACGGCATCCTCCTGGCCAACCTGGTGTTCAAGCCCATCGCGGTGAAGCTCGAGCGGCGCACCGAAGAGCGCCTGATCGCCATGAACATGGTGCTCGAGGGGATCTCCCTGATCACCAAGCGCCGCCTGCCCTCCTTTATCGAGGAGACCCTCAACTCCTTCGTGGCCAACTATCACGACGAGATCCGTGAGCCCGGCAAGCCGCGGCCGCGTGGCGGTGAGGCGAGCCAGAATGCTTGATCGCAATGTCAGGGAGGTGCTGGCTCCCGGCAGTGCGGGGGAGGGCGACGGGGAGTCCTGGCTGGTCAGCTACCTCGACGTGCTCACGCTGCTGATCACGCTGTTCGTGCTGCTGCTCTCCATGGCGGGCAATGGCCTGGCAGTGACCGGGAGCGAGCACGGTGGCGAGTCCACCCGGCAGATCTCGCCGGTGGCGCAGTCGGCCGCGATTGCCGTGGCGGGGGGGCTGGGCCCCATGGCGACCGGCATCCAGCCGCGCCATGATGGGCTGCAGCCGCGCTTCCAGGGGCTGGAGATCGAAGGGGTCAGCGTCGACCAGAGCGCCCAGGGCATCACCCTGCGCATCGATGACAACCTGCTCTTCGCCAGTGGCCAGGCCGAGCTGATTGCCGGCGCGGACCGGGTGCTGCAGCGCCTGGTGGAGCTGATTCAGGAGTTCGATGGCGATGTCTCGGTGGAGGGGCACACCGACAGCATTCCCATCGCCACGGCCCGCTTCCCCTCCAACTGGGAGCTTGCCACCGCCCGGGCCATCTCGGTGCTGCGCTACCTGTCGGGTGCCGGCGTCGAGGAGGCGCGCCTGCGCGCGATCGGTTATGCGGATACCAGGCCCCTGGAAAGCAATGCGACCGCCGAGGGCCGAACGGCCAACCGGCGGGTGGAGCTGCTGCTTCACCAGCAGCCACGCTGACATGACGATATCCAGATAACGAAAGACAGACGGCGCTGAGGGCCGAGCAGGGGGAAGAATGAATCATTGTGCACGCGTGGCGGGACACTGCGGCCGCTGCGATGTCGAGCTGCCTTTCGACTTCACCATGGCTTTCCAGCCGATCATCGACCTCGCCACGGCGCGAACCACGACCTTCGAGGCGCTGGTACGAGGGCCCAATGGGGAGTCGGCCTGGAGCGTACTCTCCAAGGTGACCGATCAGCTGATGTACCGCTTCGACCAGGCGTGTCGGGTCAGGGCGATCGAGATGGCCAGTGAACTGCAGATGCAGGAGCGGCTCTCCATCAACTTCCTGCCCAATGCGGTCTACGAACCGGAGGCCTGCATTCAGGCCACGCTGGAAGTCTCCCAGCGGGTGGGCTGGCCAACGGACAAGCTGGTCTTCGAGTTCACCGAGACGGAGCGGGTGACCGACCAGGCGCATCTCAAGCACATCATCGACAGCTACCGTAGCATGGGCTTCACCACGGCCCTCGACGACTTCGGCAACGGCTACGCCAATCTGGACCTGCTCACCCAGCTGGAGCCCGACAAGCTGAAGATCGACCGTGAGCTGGTCATGGGGTGTGATCAGGACCGGCGACGTCAGGCGCTGCTGAGGGCGGTTCGGGGCCTGGCCACGGAGTTGAAACTCGAGCTTATCGCCGAGGGAGTGGAGACCCGCGAAGAGGCTCTGTGGCTGGCGAGATCGGGAATTGTGCGGCAGCAGGGGTTCTTCTATGCTCGGCCCGCGGTGGCCTCGCTGGGTGAGGATCTCGGCCCGCGGCTGCGAGAGCTGCAGCAGGTCATCTGAAGAGGATGAGCCGGGGCAGGCCGCCCCTGAAGGTTGGCCTGCCTGGCTACGTCAGGCCGTCAGGGTTTCCCCGAGGAGCGCAAGCACCGGCGCCAGTTGGCTGGGGTGAAGCACCAGCAGGTGTTCGCCGGAAGCGGCATCCGCCGGGGTGATTACCGCGAACTCTCCCTCCTCGAGGTGAAATTCATGCAGCTCGCGCTCGCCGGCCGGTAGGCTTATACGGCTCGCTCGGTAGGAGTCATCCTCGCCGTAGGTCAGGCGGTGGTAGGCCTTGAACAGCGTGTAGAGCCACAGGCCACCCCGGAAGCCCGGCCAGCGGGACGGCGTCTGGCGGGTCTGCTGGTCAAGTGTCAGGCCTTCCGCTTCGGCAACCCGAATGGCCTCGGCCAGGGGGGCGGCGAGCAGATCCCCCGCTGTGCCTGGCCAGGGCGTTAACTCCTCCAGGGCACGCCGGTGGAGCGCTTCGATGTCGCGCAGCTCCTCCAGGGTAGCGATGGGGTAGTCGCTGTGGCGCAGCTCCACCGGGTCACAGCCACCGTTCTCCCAGCCGTGAATCACGCGCAGGATCAGCTGTCTCCCGGCGAGCGGGCGGCCGATGAGCGCCTGCATGGCGACCCTGAGATGCAGCAGGCGCTCCGTGGTCATGTTGTCGAAGGCGCTGTAGGGATCGACGAAGATCCCGTGCAACTGGCCTGGCGCATGTTCCTTGGCTTCGGTATAGGGCATCCGCTGGGTTCCAACGTCTGGTGCAGGTAAAGGGGTTCGAACGACCGTCAATGCTTGATTAGCGTTTATCGGCGTCTTCGAGCGCAACTTTAATTCTACCGCCGGTTTAGGCATTGGGCCGACAGAGCGGAGGGGGACTGAATCTCGCGCAGGGATTCGATGCCGAGTGGCCCTTGCAGGCTGAGGGGGCGTACTGGAGAGGGCGAGAGGAGAGCCGAGCGAGCCGGCGCTGGCTAGATGAGCGCAAGCCGTTGAACAGGCTGGCGCCCCCTTCAGGATTCGAACCTGAGACCTTCCCCTTAGGAGGGGGACGCTCTATCCAGCTGAGCTAAGGGGGCCAAGCGCTGCGCATTATAGGGAAAGTCGGCGGCGAGTGAAACCGCCCGGGGCGGCCAGAGGCTGCTGTGTTACCTTGCCGCAGCCTGAGCAGGCGGCGTTCGTGGCAGCCCCGCGGCAGCGTATAGTAGTCCTCGCTAATCACCGGCACGGATGTCCCCATGTTCAAACGCCTGCTTCCCCTCCTGTTGATTGCCCTCGGCGTGGCCGGCTTCATGGCCCTGCGCCTGACCCGGCCGGAGCCGCCGCCGGCGGTGCCCCAGGAGCGCAGCTGGCGCGTCGAGGCGTTGACGGTGGCCCACGGCGAGCACGTGCCGGTGCTGCCGCTGTTCGGCGAGATGGTGGCGCCTGAGCGGGTCAGCCTGGTGGCGCCCATCGCTGCCCGGGTGGCCGAGCGCCCGGTGCGTGACGGCCAGCGGGTGACCGAGGGCGCGCTGCTGGTGGCCCTGGATGACGCCGACCTGCTGCCGCCGCTGCGCCAGGCCGAGGCGGAGGTGGCTGACTTTGAGGCCCAGGTGGAGAACGAGCGCCTCCGCCACGACAACGACCGCCAGGCCCTGGCTCGGGAGAGCGAGATCCTGGACAGCGCGAATCGCCAGCTGGAGCGCTACCGTTCGCTGGTGGAGCGCAACCTGACCTCCCGGGCGGATCTCGATACCGCCCGCGACGCCGTGGCCCGGGCCAGGCTCAGCGTGACCACCCGCGAGAGTGCGGTGGCCGAGCACCCCTCTCGCCTGGCCAGCCTGGAGGCCCGCCTGGCCCGCGCCCGGGCCACCCTCGAGACGGCCAGGCGGGATCGGGAGCGTGGCCGGGTGCTGGCGCCCTTCGATGGCGTGGTGACCGGCGTGGCGGTGGCCCCGGGTGATCAGGTGGCGGCCCGGGCGCCGCTGCTTTCGCTCTACCCGGACGAGGGGTTGGAACTGCGCGCGCGAGTGCCCCATCGCTACCAGGCGGAGCTGGCGGCGAGCCTTGCCCGCGGCGACTCGCTTGCCGCCGTCGCCGAGGAGGGCGGCCAGCGCTTCGTGCTGTCGGGCCTGGCCGGCGATAGCGACCCCGCCGGCACCGAGGCGATACTGGCGCTGGATGGGGAGGCCTCCGGGCTGCGCCCCGGGGCGCTGGTCGCGGTGCTGCTGGAGCGCCCGGCGGTGTCGCACACCCTGGCGGTCCCCTTCGCCGCCCTGCACGGCAGCGACCTGCTCTACCGCATCGATGACGACGGGCGGCTCGAGCGAGCGCGGGTCGAGCGCCTGGGCGAGACCCTGGGCCCCGACGGCGAGCGCTGGCTGCTGGTGCGTGCCCCTGGCCTGGCCGCGGGGGACCGGGTGATCGCCACCCACCTGCCCAACGCCATGCAGGG
>NZ_JACUUD010000231.1 GCF_014859505.1 Halomonas sp. | reverse complement strand
CTGTTAATGGCCAAGTAAAGTGACCCAGTACCGGCCAACGCTTTTGACCCACCCCCGAGGTGGCAGCGCTGCCACCATCCACCTACCGTGTCGGCTCAGCCAAGGGTCGGGGCGGAGATGTGAAGGACTGGGGAATGATTCACAAGATCAAAGCGTTACACGATGACGGGCAGGGTCTGTCGATCCGTGCCATCGGCCAGGAGCTGGGCATCTCTCGCAACACCGTCCGCAAGTACTTGCGCCAGGACGAGGCCACCATCGAGGCGGCGCAGTCCAACCGGGAACGCGAGAAGAAACTCGACGCCCACCGCGACTACATCGTCTACCTGCTGCGCACCTTTCCCAAGCTGAGCAGCGTCAAGGTCGCCCGCAAGCTGCGCGAGAAGGTCGGTGAGCTGGCGGTCTCCGAGCGCACCCTGCGCCGCTACGTGCAGCAGGTGAAGAGCACCGTGGCCAGCCGGCAGCGGCGCTACTACGAACCGGTGCTCGACATGGTGCCTGGGGTGCAGTGCCAGGTCGATCCGGGTGAGCTGCGCGAGGTGATGATCGGCGGCGAGCCGCGCCCCCTGTACTTCGTGGTGTTCGTGCTCTCCTACTCACGCCTGACCTACGTCGGTGTCAGCCTGTCACCGCTCGATACCGCCACCTTCATCCGCCTGCACGACGAGGCCTTCCGCTACTTCGGCGGCCTGCCCGAGGAGTGCGTCTACGACCAGACCAAGATGGTGGTGATCAGCGAGCAGTTCCGTGAGCTGGAGGTGAACCAGCGCTTCCACGAGTACGCCACCACTGCCGGTTTCCGGATCCGCGCCTGCTGCGGCTACGACCCGGAGAGCAAGGGCAAGGTCGAGGCCGGGGTGAAGTACGCCAAGCAGGATGCCTTCTATGGCGAGGTGTTCCGCAACGAGGCCGACCTGCGCATTTACGTGCGGCAGTGGCTCGATGACGTCGCCAACGTGCGCACTCACGGCACCACTGGCCAGCAGCCGAGGGCGCTGTGCGACGCCGAGGAGCAGCGCCACCTGCGCCCCTACCTGACGCCGGCCTGCGTGGGCCGCGAGGCCGACGGCCTGGCTCCGCGCCGGGTCGACAAGACCGGGCTGATCGCCTGGAAGGCCAACAAGTACTCGGTGCCGATGGCCTACCAGCAGGGTCGCATCGGGGTCCGGGAAGCGGGTGATCGCCTGGCGATCCACGACCTGGAGAGTGGCGAGGAGATCGCCACCCACGCCCTGCACCTGGGCAAAGGACACACCTCGCGCAACGAGAACCACTACCGCGATCACCGCCAGCTGGAGGCCGATCTGGAGCAAGCCATCGCCCGGTGTCTCGGCGAGCCGTTGGGCCGGCAGCTGTGTGACAAGCTGCGCCAGAGCATGCCGCACCACTACAAGGACCAGCTGCGTGGTGCCGGGCAGGTGTTGGAGGCCGAGCCCGAGCTGGACCTGACGCTGCTCGCCGACTGGGTCACCCGGGAGCGCCTCACGGCCGTTGGTCTTAAGGAACGGTTGGCGGCAGCCCGGCTCGCCAAGGCGAGGGGCCGGGATCACGACGGTGATGACGCCGCCAGCCCCTGCACGCCACCGGCGGAGCTGGCTCAGTACGCCCGACTTGGCCACTCCAGCGGCCAGCAGGAGGTGACCCATGGGACAGCTTGAGCTGACCGCCGGGCGCTACCGCAGCCTGCGCCTCGGCGCCATCGCTGGTGACCTCCCCGAGCTGCTGGCCCAGGCCGAGGCTAACGAGGTCTCCTACCTGACCTTCGCCGATATGCTGGTCGGGCACGAGCGCCAGACCCGCGAAGCGAAGCGCATCGACCTCTACCGGCGCCAGGCCGGCTTCCCCAGCGACAAGCGGCTGGAGGGGTTCGACTACCGGCACCAGACCACCATCACCAAGCGCCAGATCAACGCCCTGCTGGACTTCGCCTTCCTCGATAACCGCGAGAACCTGGTGTTCATCGGCCCGCCGGGGGTGGGCAAGACCCATCTGAGCATCGGTATCGGCCAGAAGGCCATCGAAGCCGGCTACCGAGTACTGTTCCGCAACGCCCTGGACCTGGTCGAGGAACTGGAGCTGGCGGAGATGAAAGGCGAGCTGAAGAAGATGCTGCACAAGCTCGCCAAGGTCGACGCCCTGGTGATCGATGAGCTGGGCTACCTGCCGATGAGCCGGCAGGCGCGCTACGCGCTGTTCCAGCTGATCAACCGGTTCTATGAGCACCGCTCGCTGATCATCACCACCAACAAGGACTTCACCAGCTGGGGGGAGTTCTTCCACGACGACAACGTGGCGGTGCCGATCGTCGACCGGATCATCCACCACTCGCACCTCTACCTGCTCGGCGGGGAGAGCTACCGGCTGAAGCAGAAGACGCTCAGCTGACAATCACGGGTGGG
>NZ_JACUUD010000230.1 GCF_014859505.1 Halomonas sp. | reverse complement strand
GCCGAGGCCTTCGCCCCCTTCGGCGAGGTGATCGACGCCCGGGCGTCGGAGTGGTTTCCCATCAACGCCGGGCGCACCCGGCGCCACCACGACCTGGCGACGGTCGAGACCCTGGGGGAGGGCGCGCGGACGCTGATCAGCCTCTTCGTCAGCCAGCCGGTGACGGCCCCTCTGGAACTTGACTTCCTGGAGCGCCACCCCCTGGGCAGCCAGGCCTTCATGCCGCTTCACGAGGAGCGCTTTCTGATCGTCGTGGCCCCGCCTGGCGACGCCATCGACCCCGCCGAGGTGCGCGCCTTCGTCACCGATGGCCGCCAGGGGGTCAACTACCGCGCCGGCACCTGGCACGCCATCCAGTCTGTGCTGGAGCGGGAAGGGGAGTTTCTCGTCGTCGATCGCGGCGGCGAGGGGAACAACTGCGACGAGCATCCGCTGGCGCTGCGCATCACCCTCTGAGCGCCTCTGTGTTGCGTCGATAATAATGCCCAAGCAGTTGATTCTGCTTGGGCATTTTCATGCATATGGTTAATTTGAAAATATTTTCCACATATTCTTGACGGAGTCGGTGAGCGGGCCTAATCTCGGTATACAAAATGATTTTCCAAAAACAAGACACCTCACTGGAGGATCCCGTCATGGCCCGCATGACCGCTGCAGAAGCCGCCGTTCACGTGCTCAGGAAGGAAGGCATCGAAGTCGCCTTCGGGGTGCCCGGCGCCGCCATCAATCCCTTCTACGCCGCGATGCGCCAGTTGGGTGGCATCGACCATGTGCTGGCCCGCCATGTCGAGGGCGCCTCCCACATGGCCGAGGGCTACACCCGGACGAAGGCCGGCAACATCGGGGTGTGCATCGGCACCTCCGGCCCCGCCGGCACCGACATGATCACCGGGCTCTATTCGGCCAGCGCCGACTCCATCCCGATCCTCTGCATCACCGGCCAGGCGCCCCGTGCCCGGATGCACAAGGAGGACTTCCAGGCGGTGGATATCCAGGCGATCGCCGGCCCCGTCACCAAGTGGGCGGTCACCGTGCTGGAGCCGGCCCAGGTGCCGCGCGTCTTCCAGCAGGCTTTCCACCTGATGCGCTCCAGCCGCCCGGGCCCGGTGCTGATCGATCTGCCCATCGACGTGCAGATGAGCGAGATCGAGTTCGACCCCGACACCTACGAGCCGCTGCCCGCCTTCAAGCCCAGGGCCACCCGGGCCCAGGCCGAGAAGGCCATCGCCATGCTGCAGGCGGCCGAGCGCCCGCTGATCGTCGCCGGCGGCGGCATCTTCAACGCCGACGCCAGCGACCTGCTGCTCGAGTTCGCCGAGCTCACCGGGGTGCCGGTGATCCCGACCCTGATGGGCTGGGGCACCATCCCGGACGACCATCCGCTGATGGCGGGCATGGTGGGGCTGCAGACCTCCCACCGCTACGGCAACGCCACCCTGCTCGCCGCGGACTTCGTGATGGGCATCGGCAACCGCTGGGCCAATCGCCACACCGGCAACGTCGAGACCTACACCAAGGGCCGCACCTTCGTGCACGTGGACATCGAGCCGACCCAGATCGGGCGCATCTTCGGGCCGGACTACGGCATCGTCTCCGACGCCAGGGCGGCACTTGAGCTCTTCATCGAGGTGGCCCGCGAGCTCGATGCGGCCGGCCGGCTCAAGCGCCGCGGCCGCTGGGCGGAAGAGTGCCAGGAGCGCAAGCGCAGCCTGCTGCGCAAGACCCATTTCGACAACGTGCCGGTCAAGCCCCAGCGGGTCTACGAGGAGATGAACCGCGTCTTCGGCCGCAACACCCGCTACGTCAGCACCATCGGGCTGTCGCAGATCGCCGGGGCCCAGTTCCTGCACGTCTACCAGCCGCGCCACTGGATCAACTGCGGCCAGGCGGGCCCGCTGGGCTGGACCATTCCGGCGGCCCTGGGGGTGCGGCGCGCCGACCCGGAGGCGGAAATCGTCGCGCTCTCCGGCGACTATGATTTCCAGTTCATGGTCGAGGAGCTGGCCGCCGGCGCCCAGTTCAACCTGCCCTGGATCCACGTGCTGGTGAACAACTCCTACCTGGGGCTGATTCGCCAGGCCCAGCGCGGCTTCGACATGGACTACTGCGTGCAGCTCTCCTTCGAGAACATCAACTGCCCGGAGATCAACGGCTACGGGGTGGACCACGTCTCGGTGGTGGAGGGGCTGGGCTGCAAGGCGCTGCGCGTCACCCGGCCCGAGGAGATCGCCCCGGCGCTGGAAGAGGCCCGCCGCCTGATCGCCGAGCACCGCGTGCCGGTGGTGGTGGAGGTGATCCTGGAACGGGTGACCAACATCGCCATGGGCACCGAGCTGGACGGCATCAACGAGTTCGAGGCCCTGGCCGAGAACGTCGAGGATGCGCCCACCTCCATCGCCGC
>NZ_JACUUD010000074.1 GCF_014859505.1 Halomonas sp. | reverse complement strand
GTATGCCCGGTGGTGTGAGAGGACGGGGGAGGCGACTCCCCCTCCTACTCGATCTTGTGCGTGGCTCAGCGCTGGACGGTGGCGCGGCCGGCGCCTGTCGGCTCCCGCCAGTGGCGCTGCCAGGCGCGCATCACGCGCTCCGGGTACCAGGTCTGTCCCAGGCTGCCGTTGTAGCGGGCCAACGCCCGGGTAAAGTCGCCGCGCTCCACCGCAAGATAGTGGGCGAGTATCGTGGTGCCATAACGCAGGTTGCGCCACGGGTCCTTGAGGTCGTCGGCGGGGAGGCCCAGTTCGCGGATCCAGAACGGCATGATCTGCATCAGGCCCACCGCCCCGGCGGAGGAGATTGCGTCGACTCGAAAGGCGCTCTCCACCTGGATCACCGCCAGTACCAGCTCCGGCGGCAGGTGGGCCAGGCGCGCCTCCAGAAAGACCCGCTGCAGCAGCTCGCCGCGCAGGGCCTCATCCTTGACGAAGCGCGCCATCGAGGGCTCCATGGCGTTTTGCCACTGGCGTGCCGCCCAGATCTCGGCCGGGTCGCGGGGGAGGGAAAGGCTGTCGTCCAGGGTCGTGCGCAGCGTGGCGGGAGTGGCCGGGAGCGCCTGAACCACCAAGGGGCGTCGGTCGGCCTCCAGGGCGGCCAGGAAGGTATCGTCGCTGGCCGCCGCCGGGGAGGCGGCAGCCAGGCAGAACCACCCCAGGCCGGCGGCGAGGCGTTTCACGTTGAGACGCGCGTCAGCGGCTGATGCGCTCGCGCAGGAAGTCGAGGAGTTGCTCTGCCGGTAGCATGGTGGCGTCACTGTCACGGCGTCCCTTGTATTCCAGTTCACCCTTGTCCAGGCCGCGATCCCCGACCACCAGGCGATGGGGCAGCCCCATCAGCTCATGGTCGGCGAACTTGGCCCCCGGGCGCAGGTCGCGGTCATCCAGCAGCACCTCGAAGCCGGCCTCGGTCAGTTCGGCATAGAGCTTCTCGGACTCCTCGCGGACCCGCTGCGACTTGTGGGCGTTCATCGGCACCAGCGCGATCTGGAAGGGCGCGATGGCGTCGGGCCAGATGATGCCGGCATCGTCGTGGTTCTGCTCGATGGCGGCGGCCACGACCCGAGTCACACCGATACCATAGCAGCCCATCCAGGGATGCAGGGCGCGACCTTCGTCGCCGAGCACGGTGGCGTTCATCGCCTCGCTGTACTTGCGGCCCAGCTGGAAGACGTGGCCCACCTCGATGCCACGCTTGATGGAGAGGGTGCCGTGGCCGTCCGGCGAGGGGTCGCCTTCCACCACGTTGCGCAGGTCGGCGACCTTGGGCAGGGCGACGTCGCGCTCCCAGTTGATGCCGAAGTAGTGCTTGCCGTCGACGTTGGCGCCGGCTCCGAAGTCGCTCATCAGCGCCACGCTGCGGTCCACGATGATCGGCATCTCGAGCCCCACCGGGCCGAGCGAGCCGGGGCCGGCGCCCACCGCGGCGCGGATCTCCTCCTCGCTGGCCATGGTCAGGGGTTCGGCCACCTCCGGCAGGTGCTCGGCCTTGATGGCGTTGAGCTCGTGGTCGCCGCGCACCAGCAGGGCGATCAGGCCCCCCTCGGCGGCGTGGACCATCAGCGTCTTGATGGTCTTCTCGATGGGCAGGCCGTGCTGCTCCACCAGGGTGGCGATGGTGCGGGCATCGGGGGTATCGACCAGGTGCAGCTCCTCGCCGGGGGCGGCGCGCTCGGGGGTGGTGCCCAGCGGCGCTGGCAGCGCCTCGGCCTTCTCGATGTTGGCGGCGTAGTCGGACTCGCTGGAGAAGACGATGGCGTCCTCACCGGAGTCGGCCAGCACGTGGAACTCGTGGGAGCGGTCGCCGCCGATGGCGCCGGAGTCGGCCAGCACCGGGCGGAACTCCAGGCCCAGGCGGGTGAAGATCCGCGTGTAGGCATCGTACATCGCCTGGTAGGTCTCCTTTAGCGAGGCCTCATCGACGTGGAAGGAGTAGGCGTCCTTCATGATGAACTCGCGGGAGCGCATCACCCCGAAGCGCGGACGGATCTCGTCGCGAAACTTGGTCTGAATCTGGTAGAAGTTGACCGGCAGCTGCTTGTAGCTGGCGATCTCGCGGCGCACCAGGTCCGTGATCACCTCCTCGTGGGTGGGGCCGACGCAGTAGTCGCGGTCGTGGCGATCCTTGAGGCGCAGCAGCTCCGGGCCGTACTGCTCCCAGCGGCCCGACTCCTGCCACAGCTCGGCCGGCTGCACCGCCGGCATCAGCAGCTCCTGGGCGCCGGTGCGGTCCATCTCCTCGCGGACGATGCGCTCGACCTTGCGCAGGGTCTTCAGTCCCAGCGGCAGCCAGGTATAGAGGCCGGAGGTGAGGCGGCGGATCATGCCCGAACGCAGCATCAGTTGGTGGCTGATGACCTCGGCGTCGGCGGGGGTTTCCTTGAGGGTGGCAATCAACAGTTGAGTGGCGCGCATGGGTCCGGCGTTTCCTCGGGCTCGTCAAAGGGCGGTCCGCCAGGACGGCGGCAGTTGGCGCATTGTACGGCCAAGCGCCAGGCGCGGCAAAAGCCGTCCTCGAAAGCTCCTTCGCCCTCCGAGCCTGGCGCCACCCCCCTCGCGCCGGGTGTGGTTGGCGCTTTCCGGGCCTGTGGTAGACTCAACTCGATTTTGCACAGCGGTGCCAGCCCGGAATGCGAGGGAGCGGCGCCGATTCAGGATGCCATGGAGATTCCCGCATGACCCCATTGTTGCGTCGTGGCCTGACCGGCCTGGTTCTCGGTGTCTCGATCACCGCCCTGGTGGGCTGTGGCACCGTCTTCCACCCCGAGCGCAAGGGCCAGCTGAGCGGCCGCATCGACCCGGTAGTGGCCATCGCCAACGGCGTCGGCCTGCTGTTCTTCATCGTCCCCGGCGTGATCGCCTATGCCGTGGACTTCTCCAACGGCACCATCTACCTCCCCAGCGGCCACACCTCTGCCGGGGTGGATGCCATGAGGCTCGAGGAGGACATGGACGTGGCTTCCCTGGAGCGGCTGCTCTCCGAGAAGAGCGGCAAGCTGGTCAGCCTGGACAGTGAGCTGCTCAGGGTCGAGGAGGTGGAGAGCCTGGATGAGGCCCTGGCGCTGGTGCGCATGGCCGGTATCGACGACGAGGCCCGCCTCGCCAAGGCCGCCGACGAGCGCGCCTGACTAGCGGCCCAGCTCCCGCATGGCGCTCTCCAGCCCCTCCAGGGTCATGGGATACATCCGCTCGTCGATCAACCGGCGGATCAGCTGGGTGGAGTGGGTGAACTCCCAGGCGCGCGGCGGCATGGGGTTTAGCCACGCCAGGCGGGGGAACTTGTCTGTGAGCCGCTTGAGCCATACCGCCCCGGCCTCGTCGTTGAAGTGCTCCACGCTGCCGCCGGGGTGGGTGATCTCGTAGGGCGACATGGCGGCGTCGCCGACGATCACCACCTGGTAGTCATCGCCGTAGGTGTGCAGCACGTCCATCGTCGGGATGCGCTCGGCGTGGCGCCGGGTCTGGTCGTGAGCGTTGCTGCGCCATAGCCCCTCGTAGAGGCAGTTGTGGAAGTAGTAGGCCTCCAGGTGCTTGAACTCCGAGCGCGCCGCGGAGAAGAGCTCCTCGCAGGTGCGAATGTGGTCGTCCATGGAGCCGCCCACGTCGAGCAGCAGCAGCACCTTCACCGCGTTGTGGCGCTCCGGGCGCATCTGCACGTTGAGCAGGCCGGCGTCCCGCGCGGTCTCGCGGATGGTGGCGTCGATGTCGAACTCCTCGGCAGCCCCCTGGCGGGCGAACTTCCTGAGCCGGCGCAGCGCCATCTTGATGTTGCGCGTGCCCAGCTCCAGGGAGTCGTCGTAGTCGCGGAAGCGCCGCTCGTCCCACACCTTCACCGCCCGGCGATGGCGGGAGCCCTCCTGGCCGATGCGGATGCCCTCGGGGTTGTAGCCGTAGGCGCCGAAGGGGCTGGTGCCGCCGGTGCCGATCCACTTGTTGCCGCCGGCGTGGCGCTCCTTCTGCTCCTCGAGGCGCTGCTTGAAGGTCTCGATCAGTTTCTCGAGTCCGCCCAGGGACTCGATCTGTGCCTTCTCCTCCTCGGAGAGCTGCTTCTCGAATTCCCGGCGCAGCCAGTCGTCCGGGATCAGCGCCTCGATGGCGGCGTCCAGGTTCTCGAGTCCCTCGAACCAGGCGGCGAAGGCGCGATCGAAGCGGTCGAAGTGCCGCTCGTCCTTGACCATCACGGTGCGCGCCAGCTGGTAGAAGGCCTCCATGTCGGCAAACACCACGCCACGCTCCACCGCGGCGTGGAGATCGAGCAGCTCGCGCAGCGACACCGGCACCCCGGCACGCTTCAGGGTCTCGAACAGGCCGATAAACATGGGTCAGCGCCTCTGGTTGCCCTGGCGGCGCATCATGAACGCCAGCCGTTCCAGTAACTGCGTATCCTGTTCATTTTTCACCAGCGCCCCGGCCAGCGGCGGGATCGCCTTCACCGGGTCGCGGTGGTAGAGCGCCTCCCGAGCCAGCTCGTCGCTCATCAAGAGCTTCAGCCAGTCCACCAGCTCCGAGGTGGAGGGCTTCTTCTTGAGCCCAGGCGCCTGGCGCAGCTCGAAGAACACCTCCAGCGCCTCGCCCACCAGGCGCGGGGCGATGTCGGGGAAGTGCACGTCGACGATGGCCTGCATGGTCGCCCGGTCGGGAAACTCGATGTAGTGGAAGAAGCAGCGGCGCAGGAAGGCGTCGGGCAGCTCCTTCTCGTTGTTGGAGGTGATGACGATGATCGGGCGGTGGCGCGCGGTGACGGTCTCGCCGGTCTCATAGACGTGGAACGCCATGCGGTCGAGCTCGTGGAGCAGGTCGTTGGGAAACTCGATGTCCGCCTTGTCGATCTCGTCGATCAAGAGCACCACCCGCTCGTTGGCGGTGAAGGCCTCCCAGAGCTTGCCGGGCTTGATGTAGTTGGCGACGTTCTCAACGCCCTCCACGCCCAGCTGGGAGTCGCGCAGGCGGCTCACCGCGTCGTACTCGTAGAGCCCCTGGGCGGCCTTGGTGGAGGACTTGATGTGCCAGGTGTGCAGCCGGGTGCCCAGGGAGGCCGCCAGCTCCTCGGCCAGCAGGGTCTTGCCGGTGCCCGGCTCGCCCTTGATGAGTAGCGGGCGCTCCAGGGTCACGGCGGCGTTGACCGCCTGTTTCAGGGCCTCGGTGGCCACGTAGGTGGAAGTGGAATCAAACGCCATGGAGTGTGTGCCTCGACAGATCGTCAGGAGTGGGGATATTCGAACAAGTGTACGGAAGGGCGGTGACGGCGACAAATCACTCCCGCTGCGTCGGGCGGTAGGCCTCCACCAGGATCGCCGGGTCGTGCTCGGCGTGGCCGCGGGTGGTATGGGCGCGCATCAGCTGGGCGGCCAGGGCGCTCATGGGCGTGGCGCTGCCGCTGCGCTGGCTCTGGGCCACCGCCAGGTCGAGGTCCTTGAGCAGGGTGCGCAGGTGCCAGGGCGGGTTCTCGAAGTCGCTCGCCGCCATGCGCGGGGTGAGGATCTGGAAGGGCTTCGAGTCCGCGAAGCCCCCGGAGAGCGCCTCGACGAGCCGGGTGGCCTCCACGCCGCTGGCCTCGGCGAGAGCCACCATCTCGGCGAGCACCGCGGCCTGGCAGCCCACCACCATCTGGTTGCACACCTTGGTGACCTGACCCGCGCCCACCGGGCCCATGTGGGTGACCCGGGCGGTGAGCGGTGCCAGCAGTGGGCGGATGGCGTCGATGTCGGTCGCCTCGCCGCCGGCCATCATCACCAGGCTGCCGGCCTCTGCGCCGGCTACGCCGCCGGAGACCGGGCAGTCGATCCAGCCCATGCCGCAGCGCGCCTCGAGCCGCCGGGCGAAGTCGCGGGTGGCCGCCGGGTCGCTGCTGGAGAAGTCGATCAGTGTCTGGCCGCGGCGTCCGTGCTCCGCCACGCCGCCTTCGCCGAACACCACGCTCTCCACCACCTCGGTATTGGCCAGGCAGAGCATCACCAGGTCCACGCTCGCCACCAGCTCGCCGAGGGTGGCGGCCACCCCGGCGCCGACCTGGCCCAGCGCCTCGGCCTTGGCGGGGGATCGGTTCCAGACGGTCACATCAAAGCCGGCCTCCAGCAGGCGGCGGGTCATGGGGTCGCCCATCAGGCCGATGCCGATGAAGCCGAGGCGGGGGTGGGTCATGGGATCTCTCCGGCGAGTGGATGGCAGGAGGCAGCATGCGCGAAGGCGGGGTTTTTCGGCAAGCCGGCTTGTCTGGCCGGACGGGACTGTGCGACAAGCGAAGGGAGCCGGGGGCGAGGGCGGTGAAGGGGGTATCGCCCATGGCGTCGGTCAGGATTCCGGACTAATTTCATGAGATATCGGGAAGTGCGTGGCACGCCTTGATGCCGCTCAAGGCCTTCCGCCAACCCCCTGGCGAGCCCACCTCCCGCCGATACGCCCAGCCTGCCGGTCGAGTCGGCACCGACCGGCCCAACACAAGGAGTTCCTCATGCCGCCTGCCGTTCTCCCCCTGTTGCCGTTGACTCCATCGACTCACCATCACCACGGCCCCTGCTGCTGCGGCTCGCCGCTGCTGCAGCGTTTCCATGAGCGCATGATGGCCGAGATCAGCCGCCGTCACTTCCTGGGCGGCACGGCCGCCGTCATGGCGCTGTTCGCCGGCCTGCATGCCCCCTCCGCGGTGGGCGAGCAACCACGGGAACGTGAGGGACCGCTGCTGCTGACCCATCTCAGGCTGTTCGACGGTAGCGGTTCGCCGCTGCGCGATGATGTGGCGGTGCGGGTGGAGGAGGGGCGCATCGCGGCGCTCCTGCCCGGTGGCGCCGACGCCGAGGGGGCCGAGGTGATCGACTGCGGCGGGCGGGTGCTGATGCCCGGGCTGATCGATGCCCACTGGCACACCACCCTGGCCGGCATCACCCAGGTGGCGGCGATGACCGCCGACGTGGGCTATGTGCATCTGGTGGCGGCGCGGGAGGCGGAGCGCACCCTGATGCGCGGGGTGACCAGCGTGCGCGACGTGGGTGGGCCCTCCTTCGCGCTCAAGCGGGCCATCGACGAGGGCATCGTGGCCGGGCCGCGGATCTTTCCCGCCGGGGCCATGATCTCCCAGACGTCGGGCCACGGTGACTTCCGCATGCGCCACGAGGTGCCCCGCGGATCCACCACGCCGCTCAGCGAGCAGGAGCGGCTGGGGGTGGCAGCCATCGCCGACGGCGAGGCCGAGGTGCTCAGGCGCACCCGGGAGCAGCTGATGCTCGGCGCCTCCCAGATCAAGCTGATGGCCGGCGGCGGGGTCGCCTCCACCTACGACCCCCTGGACAGCACCCAGTTTACCGAGCGCGAGCTGCGTGCGGCGGTGGAGGCTGCCGACGACTGGGGCACCTACGTGACGGTGCACGTCTATACGCCGCGGGGCATCCAGCGCGCCTTGCGCGCCGGGGTGCGCTCCATCGAGCATGGCCAGCTGGCCGACGAGGAGAGCGTGCGCATGATGGCCGGGGAGGGCGCCTGGTGGAGCCTGCAGCCCTTCCTGCAGGACGAGGATGCCAACGTCTACCCCGATGCGGCGCGCCGCGAGTCCCAGCTCCAGGTGGCCGAGGGCACGGTGCGCGCCTACGAGCTGGCCCAGCGCTTCGACGTCCAGACGGCCTGGGGCACCGATATCCTCTTCAGTCCCCAGAACACCCCCAACCAGCTGCGCCACCTGGCCAAGCTCACCCGCTTCTACGACCCGCTGACGGCCCTGGCCATGGCCACCGGGCGCAACGGCGAGCTGCTCGCTCTCTCGGGTCCGCGCACCCCCTATGCCGGCACCCTCGGGCGCATCGAGCCCGGCGCCCTGGCGGACCTGCTGGTGGTGGATGGCGACCCGAGCCGCGACCTCGACTTCCTTAACGACCCGGAGCGCAACCTGCGCCTGATCATGAAGGGTGGCCGCATCCACAAGGACCGCCTGGGAGCAGCCTCATGAGGGCTCGTCGGCTTCCACTGGTCCTGGCCTTGGGGCTTGCCGCGTTGGGACTCGCGACCCCCGGCCTGGCGTTCCAGGCCCATGCCGGCGAAGAGGGTTGGCGCTTCCAGCTGACTCCCTACGCCTGGATGGCGGGCCTGTCGGGTGACGTCCGGCCCCTGGCGGGAGCGCCCACGGTCAGCACCTCGCGCTCCTTTGGCGAGGTGCTGGATGACCTGGAGGGCGCCTTCTTCCTGACCGGCAGCGCCCGGCACGATCGCTGGGTGCTGCTGGGAGACCTCACCTGGGCCTCGCTGAGCCAGGAGAGCGCGCTGGCCCCCGGCATCGTGGCCGAGGGCAGGCTGCGCCAGCGCTCGTTGACGGCGCTGGCGGGCTACCAGGTGGTCAGCGAGCCCGACCATCGCCTGGATCTGCTGGCGGGGGCGCGGGCCTGGCGCATCGAGGCGGAGGTGGGCGTGCCGGTCCTGGGGCTCGCGGCTCGCGAGACCGAACGCTGGGTCGACCCGATCCTGGCCGCGCGGCTGCGTTCGGCCTGGACCCCGGCCTGGTCGACCCTGCTGCATGCCGATATCGGCGGTTTCGGCGTCGGTGCCGACAGCACCTGGCAGCTGGTGGCAACCGCCAACTATCAGGTGAATGACACCTTCACGCTGTCGGCGGGGTATCGCCATCTGGCGGTGGATCGCGACGAATCGGGGACTCGCATTGATGTATCGATGAGCGGCCCTCTGCTGGGGGCCACCTGGCGCTTCTGAACCGGGTCCCTGCCTCGCCATGGCGCATTCAGCGCCAGTAGGGCACGCCTATGGTGCAATACGGCATGTCGCCGGCCACCCGGGACGCCTGCCTGAGCTCGATAACATATCTATCTTGTTGTATTAAAAGATCTAACTATTTTCATGGCGCGGTCTTCGCAATACTAAAGACATGATCACCGCACCACCTGGTGATCACCTGTGAGCTGGCGTGCTCCACCTGGTCCCCTTCGGGGGGCCTTTTTTATGCTTGGCAGGTCGATGCTATTGGTCTACATTTGTTGAAAATGTAGAAATTAACCCTCGCCAACCCCACGGAGCCCACGCCATGAGCCAGATCACCCCCGTTACCTGGGAAGACCCCTTCCGTCTGATCGACCAGCTCTCCGAAGACGAGCGTATGGTCTACCAGACCGCCCACGACTACTGCCAGGAGAAGCTCCTGCCCCGGGTGCTGGAGGCCAACCGCCACGAGATCTTCCACCGCGAGATCATGAACGAGATGGGCGAACTCGGGCTGCTGGGTTCCACCATCGACGGCTACGGCTGTGCCGGGCTCAACTACGTCAGCTACGGACTGGTCGCCCGGGAGGTGGAGCGGGTCGACTCCGGCTACCGCAGCGCCATGAGCGTTCAGTCGAGCCTGGTGATGTACCCCATCCATGCCTTCGGCAGCGAGGCCCAGCGCGAGAAGTACCTGCCCAGGCTGGCCACCGGCGAGTGGGTGGGCTGCTTCGGCCTCACCGAGCCCGACCACGGCTCCGACCCCGGCGGCATGATCACTCGCGCCACCCGCACCGACAGCGGCTGGCGCCTCAACGGCACCAAGACCTGGATCACCAACTCTCCCATCGCCGACGTCTTCGTGGTGTGGGCCAAGGACGATGAGGGCGTGATCAACGGCTTCATCCTCGAGAAGGGCATGCAGGGGCTCAGCGCGCCCAAGATCGAGGGCAAGTTCAGCCTGCGCGCCTCCATCACCGGCCAGATCGCCATGCAGGACGTGGAGGTCTCCGACGACCAGCGCCTGCCCAATGTGACCGGCCTCAAGGGCCCGTTCTCCTGTCTAAACCGTGCCCGCTACGGGATCGCCTGGGGCGCCATGGGCGCCGCCGAGGCGTGCTGGCACGCGGCCCGCGACTACACCATGGAGCGCAAGCAGTTCGGCCGCCCGCTGGCCGCCAATCAGCTGATCCAGAAGAAGCTCGCCGACATGCAGACCGAGATCACCCTGGGCCTGCAGGCCGCCCTGCGCGTGGGCCGCATGATCGACGAGGGCCAGCTGGTGCCCGAGGCGATCTCGCTGATCAAGCGCAACAACTGCGGCAAGGCGCTGGACATCGCCCGGGTGGCCCGCGACATGCACGGCGGCAACGGCATCAGCGACGAGTACCACGTGATCCGCCACGTGATGAACCTCGAGGCGGTCAACACCTATGAGGGCACCCACGACGTCCACGCCCTGATCCTGGGGCGCGCCCAGACCGGCCTCCAGGCGTTTACCGGGTAAAGGGGGAGCTCACGATGAGCGGACCGCTGGAAGGCATCACGGTGCTCGACATGTCGCGGGTGCTGGCCGGCCCCTGGGCCGGCCAGCTGCTCGCCGACCTGGGCGCCCGGGTGATCAAGATCGAGCACCCCGAGCGCGGCGACGACACCCGCGGTTGGGGGCCGCCATGGCTCGCCGAGGCGGACCGGGTGGAGAAGGTCGCCGCCTACTACCTCTGCGCCAACCGCGGCAAGCAGTCGCTGGCCGTGGACATCGCCACCGAGGAGGGCCAGGGGCTGATCAAGCGGCTGGCGGAAGGCGCCGATATTCTGCTGGAGAACTTCAAGGTGGGCGGCCTGGCCCGGTACGGGCTCGACTATGCGAGCCTGAAGGCGCTCAACCCGAGGCTGATCGGCTGCTCCATTACCGGCTTCGGCCAGGATGGCCCCTATGCCCACCGCGCCGGCTACGACTTCATGATCCAGGCCATGGGCGGGCTGATGAGTCTGGGCGGGGAGCCCGACGGCATGCCGATGAAGACCGGCGTGGCGATCACCGACGTGATGACCGGGCTCTATGCCACCGTGGGGGTGCTGGCGGCGCTGCAGGAGAGGCAGCGCACCGGCATCGGGCGCCATGTGGACGTGGCGCTGCTCGATGTCCAGGTGGCGACCCTGGCCAACCAGGCCCTCAACGCCCTGGTCAGCGGAGAGAATCCCGAGCGCCACGGCAACGCCCATCCCAATATCGTCCCCTATCAGGCCTTCGCCTGTGCCGACGGCCACCTGGTGCTCACCGTGGGCAACGACGCCCAGTTCGTGCGTTTCGCCAAGCTGCTCGGCCACCCGGAATGGGCCGAGGATCCGGCCTACGCCACCAATGCGGCGCGGGTCGGCAACCGCCAGGTGCTGGTGCCGCTGATCCAGGCGATCCTCATGACCCGCTCCCGGGACGACTGGCTCGCCGAGCTGGAGGCCCGCGGCATCCCGGCCGGCCCCATCAATACCCTCACCGAGGTGTTCGACGATCCACAGGTTCAACACCGTGGGCTGCACCGCACCCTGATGCGGAGTGGGCTCGAGGTGCCTCAGGTGGCGAACCCCCTGCGCTTCGATGGCGACGGTGCCACCAGCGACCTGGCCCCGCCGCGGCTTGGCCAGGACAGCGATGCGATACTCGCCGAGATGGGCCTGACGGCCGACGATATCGCCCGGCTCAGAAGGGCAGGGGTGGTGCGTTAGCGGGGGGAGAAGCGCCGGGTCAGCCCCATCTCGGCGATCATCCGGGTGGAGATCTCCTCCACCGAGAAGCGGGTGGTGTCGATGAAGGGGATATGCAGCTGGCGGTAGAGCCCCTCGGCCTGGCCCACCTCCTGGACGCACTGGTCCATGGAGCTGTAGCGGCTGTTGGGGCGACGCTCGTGGCGGATCGCCGTCAGCCGGCGTGGGTCGATGGTCAGGCCGAACAGCTTGTGGCGGTGTGGCATCAGTGCCTTGGGTAACTTGAGGGTGCCGTCCTCGTCGAGGTCGTCCTCGGTGAGCGGGTAGTTGGCGGCGCGGACGCCGAACTGCAGCGCCAGGTAGAGCGAGGTAGGGGTCTTGCCGCAGCGCGAGACCCCGACCAGGATCACGTCAGCCTTGTCGTACTGGTGGGTACGGGCGCCGTCGTCGTTGTCCAGGGCGAAGTGCACCGAGTGGATGCGGTCCATGTAGACCTCGTCCTGCCCGATGGCGTGTGTGCGGCCCACGCTGTAACTGGAGCGGGTGTCGAGCTCCTGCTCCAGCGGCTTGAGAAAGGTCGAGAAGATGTCGATCTTGAAGCCCTCGGCCTCGCGGATCACGTCGCGGATCTCCTCATCGACGATGGTGTCGATGATGATCGGCATCTCGCCGTCGTGCACCGCGGCGCCGTTGATGACTTCCACCAGGTTCTCGGCCTTCTCCACCGAATCGATGTAGGGCTTGGTGACCATGCGAATCTCGACGTTCTCGAATTGCGCGAGCAGGCTGCGGCCCAGGCTCTCGGCGGTGATGCCGGTGCCGTCGGAAATGAAGAAGGCGGTACGGGTCATGGTGTCGTCATCGCAGGTTGAGTGAAGTCAGGGATGGAGAAATCGCCCCTATTGTCGGTGCCGCGACCGCCGCTCACAAGCATTGGCCGCTGGAGGGGCATCGTTAGTCGACTACAGGAATCCATGAAATCGGCCCGATCTTGTAATAATCCTCCACTGCCTACCCGTTTAGACCAATGGCGAATATGTCCCCCGCTTGATAGAGTGCCGACCATCTCATCATGCCTTGCCGGCATGATCACCTGTCGTCGTAAGCCAAGGGGGTCCCGTGGACGATTACATTCTGTGGTTCGATGTACTGGGCATGGACGATGTGGAGCGAGTCGGGGGCAAGAACGCGTCCCTCGGCGAGATGATCTCCAATCTGGCCGGCGCCGGGGTGACCGTGCCCGGCGGCTTTGCCACCACCGCTCACGCGTACCGCGAATTCCTCTCCCACGAAGGCCTCAACGAGCGTATCAACGCCGCGCTGGCCACCCTGGACGTGGATGATGTCAACGCCCTGGCCAGGACCGGCGCCGAGATCCGCCAGTGGATCATCGATACGCCGCTGCCGCCGACCTTCGAGCAGCACCTGCGCAGCGCCTACGAGAGGCTCCTCTCCCAGCATGCCAACCTCAAGGTCGCCGTGCGCTCCTCGGCCACCGCCGAGGATCTGCCGGACGCCTCCTTCGCCGGCCAGCAGGAGACCTTCCTCAATATCGAGGGGTTCGACAACATCAAGCGTGCGGTGCACGAGGTGTTCGCCTCGCTGTTCAACGACCGCGCCATCTCCTACCGGGTGCACCGCGGCTACGCTCACGAGAACGTGGCGCTCTCCGCCGGCGTCCAGAAGATGGTGCGCTCCGAGACCGGCGCCTCCGGGGTGATGTTCACCCTGGACACCGAGTCCGGTTACCGCGATGCGGTCTTCGTCACCGCCTCCTGGGGCCTGGGCGAGACCGTGGTGCAGGGGGCGGTGAACCCCGACGAGTTCTACGTCCACAAGCCGACCCTGGCCTCCGGCCGCCCCGCCGTGCTGCGCCGCAACCTGGGCTCCAAGCTGATCAAGATGGTCTATGGCAAGGAGGCCAGCGCCGGCAAGTCCGTGGAGACCGTCGAGGTGCCGCTCAAGGAGCGCGGGCGCTTCTGCCTCGACGACGACCAGGTGATGGCTCTGGCCCGCCAGGCGGTGACCATCGAGCAGCACTACCAGCGCCCCATGGATATCGAGTGGGCCCTGGACGGCGATGACGGCGAGCTGTATATCGTCCAGGCCCGTCCCGAGACCGTGGTCTCCCAGCAGGAGGGCGGCAAGCTCGAGCGCTTCCAGCTCAAGGAGAAGGGACGAAACCTGATCTCCGGCCGCGCCATCGGCCAGCGTATCGGCCAGGGCGCCGTCAAGGTGGTGGCCTCGCCGGAGGACATGGACAAGGTCCAGGCCGGCGATGTGCTGGTCACTGACATGACCGACCCCGACTGGGAGCCGATCATGAAGCGCGCCTCGGCCATCGTGACCAATCGCGGCGGGCGTACCTGCCATGCGGCGATCATTGCCCGTGAGCTCGGCATTCCCGCCGTGGTGGGCTGCGGCGATGCCACCCAGGTGCTCGCCGACGGTCGCGACGTCACCGTCTCCTGCTCCGAGGGTGACACCGGCCACGTCTACGAGGGGCTGCTGGCCTTCGATCGCAGCGTGACCAGCGTCGATGCCATGCCCGAGATCCCCTTCAAGATCATGATGAACGTGGGCAACCCCGACCGTGCCTTCGGCTTTGCCAGCCTGCCCAATGCCGGTGTCGGCCTGGCACGCCTGGAGTTCATCATCAACCGCATGATCGGCGTGCACCCCAAGGCACTGCTCGACTATGACACCCTGCCCGCCGACCTTCAGCAGACCATCGACCTGCGCATCGCCGGCTACGCCAGCCCGGTGGATTTCTACGTCGACAAGCTGGTCGAGGGCATCTCCACCCTGGCCGCCGCCTTCTACCCCCAGCGGGTGATCGTGCGCCTATCCGATTTCAAGTCCAACGAGTACGAGAACCTGATCGGCGGCAAGCTCTATGAGCCCGGCGAAGAGAACCCGATGCTCGGCTTCCGCGGTGCCGCCCGCTACATCTCCGAGTCCTTCCGGCCCTGCTTCGAACTGGAGTGCCGGGCGCTGAAGCGGGTCCGCGAGGTGATGGGCCTGGACAACGTCGAGATCATGGTGCCCTTCGTTCGCACCACCGACGAGGCCCGCCAGGTGGTCGAGCTGCTGGCGGCCAATGGCCTGAAGCGCGGCGAGCATGACCTCAAGGTGATCATGATGTGCGAGCTGCCGGCCAACGCCCTGCTCGCCGATGACTTCCTCGAACACTTCGACGGCTTCTCCATCGGCTCCAACGACCTGACCCAGCTCACCCTGGGCCTGGA
>NZ_JACUUD010000229.1 GCF_014859505.1 Halomonas sp. | reverse complement strand
TGCGCGAGCTGCTCGGCGACGAGCGCAGCGACCCGGCGCTGCGCCGCCGGGATCTGCTGATCGAGCACCTGCACGCCATCCAGGATGCCCATGGCCACCTCTCGCTGGTGGCGCTGCGTGCGCTGGCCGCCTACATGAACCTGCCCATGGCGGCGGTCTACGAGACGGCCACCTTCTACGCCCACTTCGACGTGATCCACGACGATGAGGCGCCGCCGCCGGAGGTCACCGTGCGGGTCTGCGACTCCCTCTCCTGTGCGCTTGCCGGCGCCGCGGCCCTGCACGAGCGGCTCGCGGCGGGCCTCGACCCCGAGGCGGTGCGGGTGGTGCGGGCGCCCTGCATGGGGCGCTGCGAGACCGCGCCGGTGGTCGAGGTGGGGCACCACCACGTGCGCTTCGCCACCGCCGAGGGGGTGGAGGCGGTGGTGGATACCGGCCACTTCCATCCCGAGGCGATCCTCTGGCAGCGCCTGGCGGACTATCGCGCCGTCGGCGGTTACCGGCTGCTGGCCGAGTGCCATGAGGGTGGGGTCACCGTCGAGGCGCTCACCGAGACGCTGGAGCACTCCGGCCTGCGCGGCCTGGGCGGGGCCGGCTTCCCCACCTTCAAGAAGTGGCAGGCGGTGCGCGCCGAGCCCGGTCCTCGCTATGCGGTGATCAATGCCGACGAGGGCGAGCCCGGCACCTTCAAGGACCGCTTCTATCTCGAGCGCGAGCCGCACCGCTTCCTGGAGGGGGCCCTGGTCAGCGCCTGGGCGGTGGAAGCCTGCGCGCTCTATGTCTACCTGCGTGACGAGTACCCCGGCCTGCACCGGGTGCTGCACGAGGCCATCGCCGAGCTCGAGGCCGAAGGCCTGGTCGCGCCGGGCTATATCGTGCTGCGCCGCGGCGCCGGCGCCTATATCTGCGGCGAGGAGTCGGCGCTGATCGAGTCGCTGGAGGGCAAGCCCGGCAAGCCGCGCCACCGCCCGCCCTTCGTGGCCCAGGTCGGGCTCTTCGGCCGGCCGACCCTGGTCAACAACGTCGAGACCGTCTACTGGATTCCGTTGATCCACGAGAAGGGCGCCGACTGGTTCGCCGGCCAGGGCCGCCACGGGCGAAAGGGGCTGCGCAGCTTCTCGGTCTCCGGCCGGGTCCAGCGCCCCGGGGTCCACCTGGCCCCCGCCGGCATCACCCTCAACGAGCTGATCGAGGAGTACGCCGGCGGCATGGCCGAGGGGCACCGCCTGGCCGGCTACCTGCCCGGCGGCGCCTCCGGGGGCATCCTCCCGGCCAGCAAGGCCGACATCCCGCTGGACTTCGACACCCTGCAGGAGCACGGCTGCTTCATCGGCTCGGCGGCGATCATCGTGCTCTCCGAGCAGGACGACCTGCGCGCCGTGGCCACCAACCTGCTGGCCTTTTTCGCCGACGAGTCCTGCGGCCAGTGCACGCCGTGCCGGGTGGGTACCGAGAAGATGCTGACCCTGCTGGAGCGTGACGCCTGGGACGTCGAGGCGCTCGAGCGGCTCTCCCGGGTGATGATGGATGCCTCCATCTGCGGCCTGGGCCAGGCGGCCCCCAACCCGGTGCTGAGCCTGCTGCGGGACTTCCGCGACGAGCTCGCTGGGCAGAACCTGATCGTGAAAGGGTAGGGAGGTAGACCATGCAGACCCCGCAAGCCGAAAGCTTTACCCTGACCCTGGACGGCATCGAGGTGAGCGCCCGTCCCGGCGAGACCCTCTGGCAGGTGGCCAAGCGTGCCGGCGAGACCATTCCCCATCTGTGCTACAAGGACGCCCCCGGCTACCGATCCGACGGCAACTGCCGCGCCTGCATGGTGGAGATCGAGGGCGAGCGGGTGCTGGCCGCGAGCTGCCTGCGCGAGGCGACGCCCGGCATGGTGGTCAATAGCGCAAGCTCAGAGCGGGCCCGCGAGGCGCGGGAAGGCGTCATGGAACTGCTGCTCGCCGACCAGCCCCAGCGGGAGGCGAGCCCCGACCGGTCCAGCCACTTCTGGGCCATGGCCGATCACCTGGCCATCGATGCCACGGCGGTGCGGGAGAAGATGCCGGCCCGGGCCGAGCGCGCGGCCCCCACGGTGCACCATGTGCGACCCCGCGACAGCCAGCGCTTCCAGGATGCCAGCCATCCGGCGATGAACGTCAACCTCGACGCCTGCATCGAATGCGGCCTCTGCGTGCGCGCCTGCCGCGAGGTGCAGGGCAACGACGTCATCGGCCTGGCCCATCGTGGGGCGGCGGCGAAGATCGTCTTCGACTTCGACGACCCCATGGGCGAGAGCACCTGCGTGGCCTGCGGCGAGTGCGTCCAGGCCTGCCCCACCGGGGCGCTGATGCCGGCGACCCTGGTGGACGCGGCGGGCCGCGGCGACTCCAAGGTCGCCGATCGCACCGTGGACTCCGTCTGCCCCTACTGCGGCGTGGG
>NZ_JACUUD010000073.1 GCF_014859505.1 Halomonas sp. | reverse complement strand
CTTCATGAATAGCCCTGCACGAGTGAGCCCTTCACGAATGAACCCGAACCGGCGAGGAGCCCCATGAAACCCACAGCCCTCGAGCGTCTTAAGCGGCGCCTGCGCCCCGGGCGCGGCTGGGTCATCGCCGTGCCGCTGATCTGGCTGACGCTGTTCTTCCTGGCGCCCTTCGCCATCGTGCTCAAGATCAGCCTCTCCGAGGCGGCCATCGCGGTGCCGCCCTACCAGCCGATCCTCGACTTCACCGCCGAGACCCTCAACATCGCCCTGAACCTGGGCAACTACCTGTTCCTGGCCAGCGATTCGCTCTATGTGGCGGCCTACTGGGGCTCGGTGAAGATCGCCTTCCTCTCCACTCTGTTCTGCCTGCTGATCGGCTACCCCATGGCCTACGCCATGGCCCGCGCCCCGGCGCGCTGGCAGCTGGTGCTGCTGCTGCTGGTGATGCTGCCCTCCTGGACCTCCTTCCTGATCCGGGTCTACGCCTGGATGGGCATCCTCAGCAACACCGGGCTGATCAACAACCTGCTACTGTGGGTCGGGCTGATCGATTCGCCGATCCGCATGATGAACACCAACTTCGCGGTGATGCTGGGCATCGTCTACGCCTACCTGCCGTTCATGATCCTGCCGCTCTACGCCAATCTCACCCGGCTCGACGACTCCCTGCTGGAGGCCGCCTCGGACCTGGGCTCGCGCACCTTCAACACCTTCCTCAAGGTGACCCTGCCGCTCTCCATGGGGGGCATCATCGCCGGCTCCATGCTGGTGTTCATCCCCGCGGTGGGGGAGTACGTGATCCCCGAACTGCTTGGCGGGCCCAATACAGTGATGATCGGCAAGGTGCTTTGGGAGGAGTTCTTCCTCAACCGCGACTGGCCGGTGGCCTCGGCGCTGGCCATGGTGATGCTGCTGCTGCTGCTGATCCCCATCGCGCTGTTCCATCGCTATCAGTCCCGTGAGCTCGAGGAGTGACCATGCGCAGATCCTTCACCCCTCCGTCGTTCACCACGCTGATGCTGATCCTGGGGCTGCTGTTTCTCTACCTGCCCATGGTCGTGCTGGTGGTCTACTCCTTCAACTCGTCGCGGCTGGTCACCGTGTGGGCGGGCTTCTCCGGGCGCTGGTACCTGGAACTGCTGCGCGATCGGCAGATACTCGCTGCGGTGTGGACCAGCCTGCGCATCGCCTTCTTCGCGGCTTCCATGGCGGTCTGCCTGGGCACCCTGGCCGCCTTCGTGATGACCCGCTTCGGCCGCTTCCGCGGCAAGACCGCGCTCTCCAGCATGGTCACCGCCCCGCTGGTGATGCCGGAGGTGATCACCGGCCTGTCGCTGCTGCTGCTCTTCGTGCAGATGGCCCAGATCATCGGCTGGCCGGCCGATCGCGGCATGGCCACGATCTGGATCGCCCACACCACCTTCTGCAGCGCCTACGTGGCGGTGGTGGTCTCCTCGCGGCTGCGCGAGGTGGATCGCTCCATCGAGGAGGCGGCCATGGACCTTGGCGCGCCGCCGGTGAAGACCTTCTTCCAGATCACCCTGCCGGTGATCGCCCCGGCGCTGGCCGCGGGCTGGCTGCTGGCCTTCACCCTGTCGCTGGACGATCTGGTGATCGCCAGCTTCGTCTCCGGCCCGGGAGCCACCACCCTGCCCATGGTGGTCTTCTCCTCGGTGCGCATGGGTGTCTCGCCCAAGATCAACGCCCTGGCCACCCTGATCATCCTGGCGGTGTCGCTGGCCACCTTCCTGGCCTGGTACTTCATGCGCCGCAGCGAGGCGCGCCGGCTGGCCGCCCTGCAGCAGCAGGAGGCCCCCTGATGGCCCTTTTGCAGAGTCTGGAGCCCTGTCATGCCTGAACATCCCGCCGGCGAGCACGTCGCCTCCTGGTACGCCGCCACCGCCAATCCCGCCCCCGAACGCCCGGCGCTGTCGGGTGAGGTCGAGTGCGACGTCTGCGTGGTGGGGGCCGGCTTCACCGGCATCTCCGCGGCGCTGCATCTGGCCGAACACGGCCTCTCCGTGGTGGTGCTGGAGGGCGCCCGGGTCGGCTTCGGCGCCTCCGGGCGCAACGGTGGCCAGATGGTCAACAGCTACAGCCGCGACATGGACGTGATCGAGGCGAAATACGGCGCCGAGACCGCACGTGCCCTCGGCGACATGGCCTTCGAGGGCGGTCGCATCATTCGTCAGCGGGTCGCCCGCTACGCCATCGACTGCGATCTGCGCGACGGCAACCTCTTCGCCGCCTGCAACCCCAGGCAGTTCGAGGGGCTGCGCGAGCACAAGGCGCTCTGGGAGCGCTACGGCTACCGGGAGCTGGAGCTGCTGAAGGGTGACGGGGTGAAGCGCGAGGTCAATTCCGACCGCTACCTGGGCGCCCTGGTGGATCATGGCGGCGGCCACCTGCATCCCCTGAACCTGGTGCTGGGCCAGGCCGCCGCGCTGGAGTCCCTGGGCGGGCGCATCTTCGAGCAGTCGGCGGTGCTTGAGGTGATCCACGGCGAGCCCGTCACCCTGCGCACCGCCGGCGGACGGGTCCGGGCCGAGCGGGTGGTGATGGCCGGCAACGCTTACCTGCGCGGCGTGCTGCCGGAGATTGAGGGCCGCTCGATGCCCTGCGGTACCCAGATCATCGCCACCGAGCCCCTCGGCGAGGCCCGCGCCCGGGCGCTGATTCCCAACGGCCTGGCGGTAGAGGACTGCAATTACCTGCTCGACTACTACCGGCTGACCCGGGACAACCGGCTGCTCTATGGCGGTGGTGTCAACTACGGCGGCGAGGACCCGGCCGATATCACCGCGGTGATCCGACCCAAGATGCTGGCCACCTTCCCGGGGCTTGCCGACGTCAAGGTGGATCACGCCTGGAGCGGCACCTTCCTGATGACCCTCAACCGGCTTCCCCAGTTCGGGGTGGTCAACGGCAACGTCTACTATGCCCAGGGCTACTCCGGCCACGGCGTCACCTGCACCCACCTGGCCGGCAAGCTGATCGCCGAGGTGATGCACGGCCAGGGCGAGCGCTTCGACGCCTTCGCCGGGCTTCCCCACCTGCCGTTCCCCGGCGGGCGGCTGCTGCGGGTGCCGCTCTCCGCCCTGGGCGCCTGGTACTACTCGACCCGCGACCGCCTCGGCATTTAATAGAGCCCCATGGTATTGCCGTCCTCGTCGATATCCAGCCGGGTGGCGGCGGGGGAGGGGCCGAGGCCTGGCAGGGTGCGGATATCGCCGCACAGCGCATAGACGAAGCCGGCACCGGCCGAGAGGCGCACCTCGCGCACCGGCAGCCGCCAGCCCGTCGGGGCGCCGAGCCTTCCCGGGTCGGATGACAGCGACATATGCGTCTTGGCGATGCAGACCGGCAGCTCGCCGTACCCTCCGGCCTGCCAGGCCCCGAGCTGTTCCCGGGTACCCGGGGCGAAGTCGACCCCCTCGGCGCCGTAGACCCGGGTGGCGATGCACTCGATCTTCTCCGCGAGTGCCATCTCGGCGGGGTAAAGGAAGTGGAAGCCCTGGCGGTCGTCGGCCTGGCTCTCCTCGATCGCCTCGAGCAGCGCTTCGGCCAGGGCCAGGGCCCCTTCGCCGCCGTCTTGAACATGCCGGGAGAGCGCGACGCGCACGCCAGCCGACCCGCACAGCTCGCGAATGGCGGCGACCTCGCTCTCGTGATCGCCGGGGAAGGCGTTGATCGCCACCACCGGGGAGAGGCCGTGGGCGCGGACATTGTCGATCTGCTTGAGCAGGTTGGCGCCCCCCGCCAACACCTCCTCGGGGGCCTCCGTGGCAAGCGATTCGGGGAGCGGGCGGCCGGGCACCACCCGATGCCGGCCGCTGTGATACTTCAGGGCCCGCACCGTGACCACCAGCACCGCCGCGTCGGGGACGAGCCCCGAGGCACGACACTTGATGTTGAAGAAGCGCTCGGCGCCCATGTCGGCGCCGAAGCCCGCCTCGGTGACCAGGAAGTCGGCGGCATGCAGCCCGATGCGGTCGGCGACGATGGAAGAGTTGCCGTGGGCGATGTTGCCGAAGGGACCGGCGTGGATCAGCGCCGGGGCGTGCTCCAGGGTCTGGAGCAGGTTGGGCTTGATGGCCTCCCGCAGCAGCACCGTCATGGCGCCGGCGGCGCCGATCTGCTCGGCGGTGACCGGCTCGCCGTCCCGGTCCAGACCCACGATCAGCCGTCCCAGTCGACGGCGCAGGTCCATCAGGGAATCGGCCAGGGCCAGCACCGCCATCACCTCGGAGGCGGCGGTGATCTCGAAGCCGCCCTGGCGGGTCACACCGTCGCCGCGGCCCCCCAGCCCCAGCACCAGGTGGCGCAGGGCGCGGTCGTTGAGGTCGACGACTCGCTGCCAGCGAATCTCGCGGGGGTCCAGCGCCGGCGCCAGGCCGTGGTGCAGGTGGTTGTCCACCATGGCCGCCAGCAGGTTGTGGGCCGCTCCCACCGCATGGATGTCGCCGGTCAGGTGCAGGTTGATGCGCTCCATGGGCAGCACCTGGCTGTAGCCGCCGCCGGTCGCGCCCCCCTTGAGTCCCAGGGTGGGTCCCATGGAGGGCTGACGCAGGGCCACGCAGGCGCGATGGCCGAGCCGCTGCAGCCCCTGCACCAGGCCGATGGCGGTGGTGGTCTTGCCCTCGCCGGGCGGGGTGGGGGTCATGGAGGTGACCACCACATAGCGCCCCCGAGGGCGCTCGTCCAGCGTCTCCAGTACCGACAGGTCGAGCTTGGCGATGCCGCGACCGTAGGGCTCCACTGTCTCGCCGGGCAGGGTCAGGCGGTGGGCGATCTCCTCGATGGGCCAGAGCCGCGCCTGGCGGGCGATCTCCAGGTTGCTCAGTGGTAGGGGGCGAGAGCCATCGGCGGCGGGTGAGTGGGAGGGCATCGTCCTCTCTCCTGTGGCGGGTGCGCCGGCGCGGCGCTTGGTCTCAGTATCGCGGCCTGGCGCGGGCGGGCTTGCCTGCCGACGTCAGCACCCTTGGCCGCAGCGACACGCCGGGGTGGCGGCGATGACGTCATCTACCGATAGTTGCTGTCAGACTAGAGGAGATCGGGATCCGTCAGGAGGCACCATGCTGGTATCGAACCGCCCCGTCGATGGACATCGGGATATCGGCTTTCTGCTCTTGCCGGGCTTTTCCCAGCTGGCCTTCTCCTCTGCCCTGGAGCCGCTGCGCATGGCCAATTACCTGGCGGGGGAGCATCTCTATACCTGGCACCTGGTGAGTCGCGACGGTGTCCCGGTGGCCGCCAGCAACGGCCTGACCACGGCGGTGGACCAGTCCCTGGAGCCCATGCCGGCGCTGGACCTGCTTCTGGTCTGCGCCGGCATGGAGGTGCAGGAGCATTGCGACCACGCCATCCTGGCCTGGCTGAGGCGCCTGGCCGCCTACCGGGTGCCGCTGGGGGCCCTGTGCACCGGCGGCTTCGTGCTGGCCAGGGCCGGCCTGCTCGACGGCTATCGCTGCACCCTTCACTGGGAGCACATCGGCAGCCTCCACGAGGCGCGCCGTTTCCCGAAGGTCACCTTCGCCAACGAGCTCTTCGTTATCGATCGCGACCGCTATACCTGCTCCGGTGGCATTGCGCCCCTGGACATGCTGCTTCACCTGATAGGGCGCCAGCAGGGGCTGACCCTGGCCGAGGCGATCGCCGAGGAGTTCATCCACGAGCGGATCCGCGGCGTCAGCGATCGCCAGCGCAACCCGCTGAGGCTGCAGCTGGGTCACAGCCATCCCAAGCTGGAGGAGGTGGCCACCCTGATGGAGGCCAACCTCCAGGAGCCCCTGGCCCTGGATGAGCTGGCCCACTATGCGGTGCTCTCTCGCCGGCAGCTGGAGCGGCTCTTCCAGCGCCATGTGGGCAAGCCGCCGCTGCGCTACTATCTGGAGCTTCGCCTGGCCCGCGCCCGGCTGCTGCTGCGCCAGACCCACCTGCCAATCACCGAGGTGGCGCTGGCCTGCGGCTTCGTCTCGCCGCCGCATTTCACCAAGTGCTATCACGACCACTTCGGCTACTCCCCGAGCGGCGAACGCAAGGGGCGCCGCGAGCGCGAGGCCGAGGTTTCCGACGCCGGGTTGCCGGACGCCGAGTTGCCGGACGCCGGGACTCGAGGTGGCGAAACGCCCTGAGTCAGCCTTTGAGGCCGGGCGATCGCAGATGGCAGCATCGCGCGAGGCTGCTCCGACGATCGCTCTGCGCGATGCTCAACTCCGCGGGCGCTGGTTCTCCGGATCAAAGAGTGCCCGGTTGCCCACCGCCGCCACCCGCAGCGGATAGTGCTTGCCGAAGTACTCCAGCAGGAGGGTGCGTCCCGCCTCGGCATACTCGGCCGGCAGATAGGCCAGGGCGATATTACGCTCGAGGCTCGGCCCGTAGGCGATGCTGGTGGTGTAGGAGCGCCGGCCGAGGGCGTCCACGGGCACCTCGCCACTCTCCGGGTCGAGCAGCGGGGACTGCCCCACCGGGAAGCGCGGAGGGCCCGCGCCCTCCTGGTCGGCCTCCATCACCAGGGTGCAGAGCGTGGCGGGCTGTTGCACGCGGCTGCGCTGTTCCAGGTAGGCGGTCTTGCCGTGGAAGTCGGCCGCCTTCACCTTGGGCCTTGCCAGTCCGGCCTCGTAGAGGTTGTAGTCGGTCAGCAGGTCGACGTTCTGCAGCCTAAGGCTCTTCTCCAGCCGGCGGCTGTTGGCATAGGTCTCGATACCCACCGGGATCGCCTCGGCCTCGAAGAGCCGGTCCCAGAGCGTCAGGCCGTAGCTGAACGGCACATGGAGCTCCCAGCCCTGCTCGCCCACGTAGGAGATGCGAAAGGCCCACACCGGCAGGCCCTGTACACGGATCTCCCGGGCGGTGGCGAAGGGGAAGCGGGCGTCGTCGAGCCCCGTCGGCTCGTCGGCCAGCCGCTGCAGGGTGCGCCGGGCGTTGGGTCCCCAGAGCCCCAGGGTGGCCAGGGCGTCGGTGTGGTCCTCCAGGTGCCAACGGGTCAGGCCGAACTCCTCGGCGCGGCGGGTGATCCACATCAGATCGCGGTGGCCGGTGTCACCCCCGCAGATTACCCGCCAGGCATCGGCGGCCAGGCGCACGATGGTGAGATCCGAGTGGACGCCGCCGACGGCGTCGAGGAAGTGGGTGTAGACCCCCTTGCCGATGGGCGTATCGCCGCCCACCTTGGCGACGGAGAGCCGCTCGACCAGGGCCTCGGCGTCGCGTCCCGAGAGGTCGTAGATGGCGAAATGGGAGAGATTGATCATGCCCACGTCGTCGCTCATGGCCAGGTGCTCGGCGTTGGCGACCCGCCAGAAGTGGCGGGCGTCCCACTCCGCAAGACGCTCGGGCACCCGCTCGAGATAGCGCGCCAGCCGGGCCTCGTTGGCGGCGTAGCCGTGGGCGCGCTCCCAGCCCGCCACCTCCATGAAGTAGCCGCCGAGCTCGCGCTCCCGGGGCCAGAAGGGGCTCCGGCGCAGGTCGCGGCCGCTCTCGAAGGGCTCCCTGGGGTGCACCGGCGGGTCGTAGATCTTCCGGGCGATCTCCCGGCAGCGACCCAGGAAGTGGTGGGGCGTCTTCTGCACCGGGTAGAAACGGGCGATATCGATGCCGCAGGGGTCGAGCTCGGGCCGCCCGTCGGTGAGCCAGTCGGCCAGCACCTTGCCCATGCCCGGGCCATCCTTGACCCACACCGCTTCGCACAGCCACAGGCCGCGGGTCTCGGGTGCCTCGCCGACCAGGGAGCCGCCATCGGAGGTGACCGAGAGCAGGCCGTTGAAGGAGTGCTTCTCGTCCCAGCCCAGCTCGCCCAGCTGGGGGGTGAGCGCGATGGCACGCTCGAAGGCCTCGGCCACCTGGTCGGCCTCCAGATCGCGCATGGAGGGGGAGAGCCGCGCCTGCTCCCGGGAGAGAATATCGCGGGGGTTCACCAGGCGAGGCTCGGTGGGCTCGTAGTAGCCCCACTCCAGCAGACCGCCTTCGGTGGAGCGAGGGTCACCGGTGTCACGCATGTAGGCGGAGTTGCCCTGGTCCCGCAGCAGCGGATAGCCGATCTCCTTGCCGGTGCCGGCGAAGGTTTCGAAGGGCCCGAAGAACATCAGCGGGTGCTCCACCGGCATCAACGGCAGCGCAACCCCCGCCATGGCGGCGGGCAGTGGCCCCCAGATGCCGCAGCAGAGAATCACCCGGGGGGTGGCGATATAGCCCCTGGGGGTTTCCACCCCGCACACCCGGCCGGCCCGGACATCGATATCCACTGCCGGAGTATCGGCGAAGGCATGCAGGTGGCCGCTGGCCACGGCCTCCTCGACGAGCTTGCCGGCCACCCGCTGGGACCGGGGCACTACCAGGCCGGCATCGGGATCCCACAGGGCGCCGAGAATCAGCTCCCGCCTGAGCAGCGGGAAGCGGGCCACCGTCTCCTCGGCGTCGATCATCCGGGCCCGGGTGCCGAAGGCCTTGCCCGAGGCCACCTTGCGCTGGAGCTCCGCCAGTCGTGCCTCGTCGCCCACCCGGGCAATCTCGAGGCCGCCGACCCGGTGATAGTGGCCGAGCGACTCGTAGAAGCGGCGGCTATAGGTGGTGGTGTAGCACGCCAGGCGGTCATGGGAGGTCATGTAGCAGAAATCGGAGGCGTGGGCGGTGGAGCCGACATCGGTGGGAATGGCGGCGGCATCGAGGCCGACCAGATCGCTCCAGCCGCGCTCGATCAGGTGGTGGGCCACCGAGGCGCCGACGATGCCCCCCTGACCGATGATCACTGCGCTTGCCTGCTGGGGAAGGATCGCCATGGTCATCCTCCTGACTCTGCTGTCTGTGTCTGTGCGTTCAGCATAGGCGCGGGCCCCTTGACGCACTGTCTCGCGACGACGCCCGCTTGCGTCGCAGCGACATGTCGGCGGAAGCCTGTCGTCGCCGGCTAAGAAGCTGACGCCCATGGCGAGATACGCCCGTGAAACGGGCACTAGCTTTCCGTCATGGGCGGCGCCTGGCGGCGTCGGCCCGGCGTTCAGACAAGGCGTTCAGCGTCATGAGGAGGCAGGTCATGTCACAGGTCATCGAGAGTATCGAGCACGCTCCGGGAGCGCCGGAGATCCTGCTCTACCCGCGCATCCGCAAGTCGCCCTTCTTCTACGCCTCGCGGCGGCACGGGGTGCGCAAGTACAGCGTCTACAACCACCACTACCATCCGCGACTCTACACCGACCCGGTGGACGAGTACTGGGCCCTGGTGCAGGGGGTCACCCTCTGGGACGTGGGCGTCGAGCGCCAGATCGAGATCAGCGGCCCCGATGCCTTCACCTTTACCCAGCGCCTGGTGCCCCGCGACATGCGCCATTGTCAGGTGGGGCAGTGCAAGTATGTCTTCGTCACCGCCCCGGACGGCGGCATCCTCAACGACCCCGTGCTGCTGCGCATCGAGGAGAATCGCTTCTGGCTCTCCCTGGCCGACAGCGACATCCTGCTGTGGTGCCGGGGGCTCGCCGTCAATTCAGGCCTCGACGTGACCCTGCAGGAGGTGGACGTGGCGCCGGTGCAGGTGCAGGGGCCCCTGGCCAAGGCGGTGATGGTGGACCTGTTCGGCGACGCCGTGCTGGGGATTCCCTACTATCACCTGATGGAGGCGGAACTCGACGGCATGTCGGTGGTGATCTCGCGCACCGGCTACTCCGGCGAGATCGGCTACGAGATCTATCTGCGCGAGGCCAGCCGCTTCGGGGAAGCGCTCTGGCAGCGGGTCTTCGAGGCCGGCCGCCCCCACGGCATGCAGGTGATCGGCCCCTGCCACATCCGGCGCATCGAGGGAGGGATCCTCGCCTTCGGCTGCGACATCTGGTTCGACACCAATCCCTTCGAGGTGGGCATGGGCTACGACTGGATGGTGGACCTGCGCGGCGACGATGACTTCATCGGCCGCGCCGCCCTGGAGCGGATCAAGGCCGAGGGCGTGTCGCGCAAGCTGGTGGGGGTGGAGATCGACGGCCCCAGCGTGGGCTACTTTACCGACGGTTCGATGGTTGACCTCTTCCCGGTGTTCGACACCGGTGGCGAGCGCATCGGCCAGGTGACCTCGGCCACTCGCTCGCCGCGTCAGGATCGCAACATCGGCTATGCGATGGTGCCCGTGGGGTTCGCCGAACTGGGCACGCCCCTGCGCATCGAGGCCAATACCGGCATGCAGGACGCCGTGGTGGTGGAGAAGCCCTTCCATGACCCGGCCAAGGCGATCCCCAAGGGGTGAGGACGGCACCATGAACGATGCCAATCGCGCCGCCCTGGCGGTGGCCTTCGCCGAGCGGCCCTGGCCGGCTACCCGCTTTGAGCTGCTGCCGATTCGCGGCATGCAGGAGGCGGCCGGGGCACTGCCCACCGGTGCCGTGGTCACCGTGACCTGCTCGCCCCGCCACGGCCTCGAGCGCACTCTGGAGGCCAGCGAGTGGCTGGCGCAGGCCGGCTTTCGGGTGGTGCCGCACCTCGCCGCTCGGCTGGTGCGCGACCGCCGGCATCTGGTGCGGCTGCTGGCGCGCCTGGCGGCCCTGGGCGTGGAGGACGCCTTCGTGGTGGGCGGCGATGCCGAGCGCCCTGTAGGAGACTTTCCCCACGGCCGGGCGCTGCTCGAGGCCATGGCCGTACTGTCGACGCGGCCAGCCAGGGTCGGCGTGCCCGCCTACCCGGAAGGCCATCGCCATATCGAGGCGGCCCCCCTGCAGGCGGATCTCGAGGCCAAGGCGGTGCTGGCCGACTATGCCGTTACCCAACTCTGCTTCGAGGCCGAGCCCCTGCTGGCATGGAGAGCCCGCCAGCATGGGCTTGGCCTGTCCCTGCCGGTGCATGCCGGCATTCCGGGCGTCATGGAGCGCCAGCGCCTGGTCGGCATCGCCCTGCGCCTGGGCCTCGGCCCTTCGGTGCGCGCCCTGCGTCGCCAGGGCGGCTGGATCTCGCACGTGTTCGGCCCTCCCGTCTACCGCCCCGATGCCCTGCTGCGCAACCTCTGGCCGGCGCTGAACGCGGTGCGCGGGGGCTTCGTCGGCCTGCATGTCTACACCTTCAACCAGACCGGGGCCCTGCGGACCTGGCGGGAGTCTCTGTCGGAGGCCGCGCCCGGCCAGTCAGGATGTTCAGACCCCTCGGCACCGTCGGCGACCTCCGGCGAGCCTTCGGACTGACCCTGTCGCCGTTGGGCGACAACCCCGGTAGCTATTGTGGAAGCCGGCCCAGGGCCCTGCAGCCGAGAAGGCAGCGGCCTATACTCGGACCCGTCAGCGGAGCAGGATGCTCCGCTCCTCATCGTCCTTTCTTTTCCCTTCGTCATGCACGCCTGGAGCGAGCCTGCGGCCACGAGGCCTTGAATCGTCAGTCCAAGAGGCGCCCTGCGCCCTCCGGGAGGTGAACAATGAGCAAGTCAATCATCGTGGGATCCAGCCTGGCCGTGCTGGGGCTGGGCGGCCTGGCCTTCGGCGCCTGGCAGGTGCAGGAGAACCGCGTCTCCGCGCCGCAGTTTGCCGAGATCATCGACGTCGCGGCGGCCACCCGCAGCGTGGAGCGCCCGCGCGAGGTCTGCGAGGACGTCGAGAAGGTGGTCAGCGTCGAGGTGCCGGTGGAGGTGCCCGTTCAGGTGCCCGTCACCCAGGCCGCGCCGTCCGGCCCCGGGGCGAGCCAGGACCCCCATCGCGTCGTCGGCACCGCGGCCGGGGCCATCGTCGGCGGCCTGCTGGGCAACCAGGTGGGTGGCGGCAGCGGCAAGAAGCTGGCCACCGTGGCCGGGGCCATCGGCGGCGGCCTGGCCGGGCGCGAGGTGCAGAACCGCGTCGAGGCCCGCCAGCACGCCCAGGCGGGCAGCCAGGTCCAGTACGAGACCCGCTACGAGACGCGCTACGAGACCCAGAACCAGACCGTGACCGAGCGGCAGTGCCAGACGGTGATGGAGAGCCACGAGGAGCACCTCGGCTACGACGTCACCTATCGCCTCAACGGCGAGGAGCTGACCCGGCGCATGGAGAGTGCCCCCCAGGCCGAGCGCCTCCCGGTGGTGGAGGGCGAGGTGCAGTGGCAGGCCGCGCTCGAGGAGGGCGAGCCGCAGCGCGAGGGCTGAGGGAGAGCGCTGAGCCCCCCGGTGGCCAGGCGCCTGCACGCCCCCGGATCCGCGAGGATCCGGGGGCGTGGCGTTTCTGCGTCTGGCGAGTGGCCGGGCCAGCGGTCAGACGTGGCGCAGGTACCAGTCGTACTCGAGCCGGCTCACCGCCTGCAGGGCCTGGGCGCGCTCGGCGCGACGGTTGGCCAGGTAGACATGCAGGAAGTCGCGTCCCAGGGCCTCGTCCAGGACCGCGTCGGCCTCCAGCAGGTCGAGGGCCTGCTGCCAGCTGTTGGTCAGGCTGGGGGGCGTCGTCTCGTAGGCGTTGCCGACGCTGGGCGGCGGCGGCTCGAGTCCCTCGGCGAGACCATGGTGGATGGCGGCCAGCAGGGCGGCCAGCAGCAGGTAGGGGTTGGCGTCGGCGCCGGCCACGCGGTGCTCGATGCGCCGGGCGGCCCGGACCCCGGCGGGAATGCGCAGCGCCACCGATCGGTTGTCGTAGCCCCAGGTGGGGGCCATGGGCACGTAGAGTCCCGCCTGGAAGCGCCGGAAGGCATTGAGGTTGGGGGCGCAGATCGCCATGGAGGCCGGCATCAGCGCCAGCAGGCCGGCCACCGCCTGGCGCAGCGCCGGGCTGCCCAGGGGGTCGTCAGCCTCTTCGCTGAAGACGTTGTGGCCGCTGTCGTCCAGCAGGCTGACATGCACGTGCATGCCGTTGCCCGCCTCCTGGCCGTAGGGCTTGGCCATGAAGGTGGCCTCGAAGCCGTGGCGCAGGGCGACCCCCTTGATCAGGCGCTTGAGCTGCACCGCATGGTCGCAGGCCGCCAGCGCATCGTCGCAGTGGATCAGGTTGATCTCGAACTGCCCCGGGGCGCACTCCTTGAGGGCGGTGTCCAGGGGCAGGCCCTGGACCCGGGCGGCGTCCTGGACCTCCTCGAGGAAGTCGGCGTACTCGTCAAGCTCCAGCATGGAGTAGAGCTGGCTCTGGGTGGCGCGCTCGCCGCTGACCGGTGAGCAGGGCGGCTGGATCAGCCCGGCGGCGGTGCGCTGTCGGTCCACCAGGTAGAACTCCAGCTCCACCGCCACCACCGGGGTCAGCCCCAGCGCGGTCAGGCGGCCCAGCACCCGTGTCAGCAGCTGGCGGGGATCGGCGAAGAAGGGCGTGCCATCGAACTCCTCCATGGTCATCAGCAGCTGGGCCTGATGGCCCCGGGCGACCCAGGGCACCGGCTTGAGGGTGCCGGCGATCGGGCGGCAGAGGCGGTCGCCATCGCCGCTGTCCAGGCCCAGCCCGGTTTCCTCGATGGTGTTACCGTTGATGTCCAGGGCGAAGACGGAGGCGGGCAGGGCGATGCCGCCGGTGTAGGCCTTGGCCAGATTGTCCCGAGGGATGCGCTTGCCGCGCATCACGCCGTTGAGATCGCTGATCAGGAGATCGACGCTGTTGATCTCCGGGTGGGCATCGAGAAAGGCCCTGACATCGTCGGGGGCAGGCATGGGCGCACCTCTGGCGTTGTGATCCTTGTGGCTCCTAACCTTATAGGGGTGTCCGGTGTTGTCAAATAATTTACGTCATGGCGCGGCCTCCCGGCTTGGAAAGCCCGCTTCAGGTGGTTATGGTGAGTAAAACATAACACCGGGCCAGCTTCCGACGAGGAGAAATACGATGAAGAGCCGACCCCTGGTGGGGGTGATCGCCTGCCACCGCGAGGTGGAGGGCCATCCCGCCCAGATGGTGACCGACAAGTACCTGCGCGCCCTGTGGGACTACGGACTCTCGCCGGTGATCCTGCCGGTGTGGGAGGAGCAGGAGGCCGACCCCGAGGCCGCTCGCGCCCTGCTGGCCCGCCTCGATGGCCTGCTGCTGACCGGCAGCTACACCAACGTCGAGCCGTGCCGCTATGGTGCCGAGCGGATGCCGGAGAACCTCCGGGATGACCGCCACCGCGACGCGGCGGCCCTGGTGTGGATCCCCGCGGCGCTGGACCTCGGCCTGCCGCTCTTCGGCATCTGCCGGGGCTTCCAGGAGCTCAACGTGGCCTTCGGCGGCACCCTGCACCAGGCGGTGCAGGGCGTGCCCGGCCTGCAGGACCATCGCGAGCCCCCGGGGGAGCGCGAGGCGCAGTATGCCCCCGCCCACGAGATCACCCTGGTGCCCGGCGGGCGCCTGGCGGCGCTGCATCCCGAGCCGCACTCACGGGTCAACTCCCTGCACCAGCAGGGCATCGCCGAGCTGGGGCCCGGTCTTGCGGCCGAGGCCCATGCCCCGGACGGGCTGATCGAGGCGGTGTCGGTGGCCGATGCCGCCGGCTTCGCCCTCGCCGTGCAGTGGCATCCCGAGTGGCGTCCCCGTGAGCACCCGCTGAACGATGCCCTCTATCGCGCCTTTGCCGAGGCGTGCCGGGCCCGCCAGGCCACTTCCCATGCGCCCCGCTGACTGGAGATCCCCCATGCATACCCGTGACTACCAGGCCCTGGACCGCGCCCACTACCTGCACCCCTTCACCGACTTCAAGGCCCTGGGCGAGGAGGGCAGCCGCATCATCGAGCACGCCGAGGGGGTCTACATCCACGACTCCGAGGGCAACCGCATCCTCGACGGCATGGCGGGGCTGTGGTGCGTCAACCTGGGCTATGGCCGCGAGGAGCTGGTGGCGGCCGCCACCGAGCAGATGCGCCAGCTGCCCTACTACAACAGCTTCTTCAAGACCGCGCACCCGCCGGCGGTCAGGCTGGCCGAGACCCTCTGCCGCCTGGCGCCCGCCCATGTCAACCACGTCTTCTTCACCGGCTCCGGCTCCGAGGCCAACGACACCGTGCTGCGCATGGTGCGCCGCTACTGGGCGCTGAAGGGCCAGCCCGACAAGCAGTGGGTGATCGGCCGCAAGAACGCCTACCACGGCTCCACCGTGGCGGGAGTGAGCCTCGGCGGCATGGCCCCCATGCACGCCCAGGGCGGTCCTCTGGTGCCGAAGATCGCCCATGTGCGCCAGCCCTACTGGTTTGGAGAGGG
>NZ_JACUUD010000228.1 GCF_014859505.1 Halomonas sp. | reverse complement strand
GGCGGTCCAGGACTGACACCACCCCTTGGGCTCGACGCTGTTCTGCGGGAAGAGCTGGCAGCCCTCGGTGTTCGCCTGATAGAACATGCAGTTGTCGCAGACTTCACCCTCTTCGTAGGCCGGGTGATCGGCGGCGTCCGCGGCGTTTTCGACGTAGTTCAGGGCCTGGGCCTGGTCTGCGCTCGGGTCGAGGCGCGGCAGGTCCTGGGCAAAGGCGGTCTTGGAGAGGATGCCAGCGCCCAGCGGCAGGGCGGCGAGGCCCAGCAGGCTGTTGCGCATGAAGTCACGACGGCTATGGTTGGCCATGGGATCTCCTTTTCGTCACGGTTGCAGGAACGATTCCTGTTCTTCATTTTTTTGCGGGTGGTCAGCCACCTCTTGCTCCGACAGGGGCTGCCCCGGGGAGTTCGCTGCTCTATGGTAGTAGAGTGACTGTAGCGATGCGAACCAGCCATTGGCCGTGCGGCAATAGGTCGCGCGGCATGCCGAAGCCCAGGAGAGCCGATGATCTTCACCCGCTTTGCCTCCCCCCTTGGCGAGATCCTGCTATGTGCGGAGCCCGAGGGGCTGTGCCAGCTCACCCTGGCTGCCGAGGGGCGCCCCGACCCCGAGGCGGCCCGCCGGGACGACGATGCCCTGGCCGAGGCCCGTGACCAGCTGCTGGCCTACCTGGCCGGCCGACGGCGCAGCTTCAGCCTGGCGCTGGCGCCCGGCGGCAGCGACTTCCAGCGCCAGGTCTGGGCCGCCCTGTTGCGCATTCCCTGGGGCGAGACCCGCACCTACGGGGAGCTGGCACGCCGGCTCGGTCGCGAGGGTGCCGCACGCGCTATCGGCACTGCCAACGGTGCCAACCCGCTGCCGCTGCTGATTCCCTGCCACCGGGTGGTGGCCGCCGGTGGTCTGGGCGGCTACAGCGGCGGGCTGGCACTCAAGCGCCGGCTTCTCGAACTGGAAGGCAGCCTGCCGGCCTGAGCCGCGATTCTGCCCGGTCGCCGGCGCTGGTATACTCGTGCCATCACCGGTCGCCACCGGCCGCGTATCCACCGAGCCCAGAGGGGCCCGCAGCAGGGAGAGTGCCCGATGCAGAATGCCGTGATCCTGATCAATGCCGAGAAGGGCCAGGTCAAGGCGGTGGCCGAGCGCCTGGCCGACGTGGAGGGAATCAGCGAGGTCTATTCCACCTGCGGACGCTATGACCTGGTGGCCATCGCTCGCACCCGCGATTTCGAGAGCCTGGCCGAGCTGGTCACCGAACGGCTCAACGCCGTGGAGGGTATCCGCGACACCGAGACCCTCAATGCCATGCAGGTACACTCCCGTCACGACCTGGAGACGATGTTCTCGCTGGGCTGGTAGCGCCCGGGGCCAGAACCTTTGGCCGGGTTGCCCCGAGCGCCCGGTCGGCATGACAACACTTTCTTTCCCCCTCCGCTGGAAGCCGTTTCAAGGATGAGTCGTCGTCGTTCCCCCGTACCGCGCTGGCGCCGCCAGACGCGTCGCTTCGGTATCACCCTGCTCTTCGTCCTGGTCACCTCCGGCCTCTGGTACGGCCAGGAGCGCCAGGTTCGCGACCAGCTGGTGTGGATGGGCGTACCCGAGTGGCAGAGCCTGACCCCCACCAGCCTGCATCGGGTGCTGCGCAATGAAGGCTTTCTGGTGGGCTGGTCCGACGTGCGGGTCAATCCGCTTTGGGTCAGCTATCGGTTGCAGGCGGTGGAGGATCCCGGCGCCGGTCCGCGGCCAAGCTTCCAGCGCGACTGGCGCACCCTGTGGCCGATCGGCACCGACCACTACGCCGGCAGCGGCTATGACCGGGGCCATATGGCGCCCAACTACGCCATCGCCGTGGTGCATGGACCGGAGGCGCAGCTTGACACCTTCTACATGAGCAACATGAGCCCACAGCGGCCGGATCTCAATCGGCGGCTGTGGCAGCGTCTCGAGGAGGTGGTGATCGACCACTTCGTGCCGCGCTTCGGTGAGGTGCAGGTGATCACCGGCCCGGTCTTTCCCGAGCGCTTCCGCGACAACCTCTTCAACCGGGTGGGGCTGGTGGAGATTCCCGAGGCCTTCTACAAGATCATTGCGGTAACGGAGGGGGAGCCACGCGTGCTGGCCTTCCTCATGCCCCAGGAGGTGCGCGGCGATGAGCCGCTGGACGACTATCTGGTCAGCGTCGACGAGATCGAGGCTCGCACCGGGCTCAACTTCTTCCCGCGCCTGCCAGAGGAGGTGGCCGAGGTGCTGGAGGGGGAGGTGGTGACGCGCGGTTGGGCGCTGGAGGAGGTGGCTCGTCGGCCGGGTCGATTCTGACGGGGTTGTCGACTGGCCGGGGCGTTTCGAGCAAGCACAAAAAAACCGCGATCAATGTCGCGGCCTTGTGTGATGTTCCTGCTGTAATGCTCTTGTCTGGTTCAGTCGGCATGATGCGATGGTAAGTGGTGCCCAGGAGAGGACTTGAACCTCCACGTCCTTACGGACACTAGCACCTGAA
>NZ_JACUUD010000227.1 GCF_014859505.1 Halomonas sp. | reverse complement strand
TTTCTCTATTCCTTTGGGGAATTCAATCCATAAATAACATGAATTGATTTTATGGGCGAGGGGCAGGAAACTGGCTTCAAGCATCGAGCAGCCAAGGCTGATCTTCATTGCAGGCGCTGAGCGGCGCCGGGGGCAGGTCTGAAGGGGGTCTTTTTCCAGGGAAGGAAAAAGTAGCGTACAGGGAAGTATTCACAGCGCCCCCGAACAGACCTGTCGCCGGAAAAGCCGTCCTTGGAGGTGCATCAAGGGGCCTCCACGACCGACCAGACAGAGCACAGGGCGCAATCGCCCGGGAGAACGATATGGCAGGCCAGACACTCTACGACAAGCTGTGGACGCAGCACCTCGTCACGGAGCGCGATGACGGCACCGCACTGATCTACATCGATCGCCAGCTGCTCCACGAGGTGACCTCGCCCCAGGCCTTCGAGGGCCTGCGTCTGGCGGGCCGCAAGCCGTGGCGCCTCGACGCCAACCTGGCGACCCCCGACCACAACGTGCCCACCACGCTGAAGGAGCGCGCCGAGGGCAACGCCGGCATCAAGGACCCGGTATCGCTGATCCAGGTGCAGACCCTCGACGACAACTGCGTCGAGTTCGGCATCGAGGAGTTCAAGATCAACGACCCGCGCCAGGGCATCGTCCACGTGGTGGGGCCGGAGCAGGGCGCCACCTTGCCGGGCATGACCGTGGTCTGCGGCGACTCCCACACCGCCACCCACGGCGCCTTCGGGGCACTCGCCCACGGTATCGGCACCTCCGAGGTGGAACACGTGCTCGCTACCCAGTGCCTGCTGGCCCAGAAGATGAAGAACATGCAGGTGCGCGTCGAGGGTGAACTCGGCGTGGGCATCACCGCCAAGGATGTGGTGCTGGCCATCATCGGCCGGATCGGCACCGCCGGCGGCACCGGCTACGCCATCGAGTTTGCCGGCAGCGCCATCCAGAGCCTCTCCATGGAAGGCCGCATGACCGTCTGCAACATGGCCATCGAGGCCGGCGCCCGGGTCGGTCTGATCGCCGTGGACGACACCACCATCGATTATCTCGCCGAGCGTCCCTTCGCGCCTACGGGCGAGCAGTGGCAGGCCGCCGTGGCCGACTGGCGCGGCCTGGTCTCCGATGACAGTGCCGAGTTCGACAAGGTGGTGGTGCTGGACGCCGCCGAGATCGAGCCGCAGGTCTCCTGGGGCACCAGCCCCGAGATGGTCACCGGCATTTCCGGCGAGGTACCCGATCCCGCCGAGCAGACCGACGACACCCTGCGCAGCGGCTATACCCGGGCGCTTCAGTACATGGGGCTCGCCCCGAAGCAGAAGATCATCGATATCCGTCTCGACAAGGTGTTCATCGGCTCCTGCACCAACTCGCGCATCGAGGATCTGCGCGAGGCGGCCAAGGTGGCCCGCGGCAGGAAGGTGGCCGACAGCATCAAGCTGGCCATGGTGGTGCCGGGCTCCGGTCTCGTGAAGCGCCAGGCAGAGGCCGAGGGCCTCGATCGGATCTTCACCGAGGCGGGCTTCGAATGGCGCGAGCCGGGCTGCTCCATGTGCCTGGCCATGAACGCCGACAAGCTCGGCGCCGGTGAGCACTGCGCCTCCACCTCGAACCGCAACTTCGAGGGCCGCCAGGGCTACGGTGGGCGCACCCATCTGGTCAGCCCGGCCATGGCCGCCGCCGCTGCCATCGCCGGCCACTTTGTCGATGTCCGTACCCTTGAGGAGGCCTGAATCATGAACAAGTTCGAACGCACCGAAGGCCTCGTCGCTCCCCTCGATCGAGCCAACGTCGATACCGACCTGATCATTCCCAAGCAGTTCCTCAAGTCGATCAAGCGCACCGGCTTCGGCATCAATCTGTTTGACGAGCTGCGCTATCTCGACGAGGGCTACCCGGGACAGGACTGCTCGCAGCGCCCGGTCAATCCAGACTTCGTGCTCAATCAGCCGCGCTACCAGGGCGCCAGCGTGCTGCTGACCCGCCGCAACTTCGGCTGTGGCAGCTCCCGGGAGCATGCCCCCTGGGCGCTGGAGGACTTCGGGTTCCGGGTGGTGATCGCCCCGAGCTTCGCCGATATCTTCTACAACAACGCCTTCAAGAACGGCCTGCTGCTGGTCACTCTTCCCGAGGAGACCATCGATCGCCTGTTTGCCGAGGTGGAGGCCAGCGAGGGTTATCGGCTCGACGTGGATCTCGAGAACCAGCGCGTCACCACGCCCTCCGGCGAGATCATCGAGTTCGAGGTGGATGCCTTCCGCAAGCACTGCCTGCTCAATGGCCTCGACGACATCGGCATCACCCTGCAGGACGAGGACGCCATACGCGCCTTCGAGGCGAAGCACCGCGTTGCGCGCCCCTGGCTGTTCCGCGATAGCGCTCAGGCCTGACACTTGCACGCTCTTGCCGCCGAAAGGCGGGGCTAACCCGGCGGCAGGCCTGCGAAGAGGCGCTGTGAACCCATCCCTGGGCGCTACCGATGCCATCCCTGGCATAGGACC
>NZ_JACUUD010000226.1 GCF_014859505.1 Halomonas sp. | reverse complement strand
CCTAGAAAGGTTTACAGAAACTGCCCCTCAAGGAGACTTGGAGTGGCTGTTTTTGTAAATAAAGGAAACGGCCATATGACACGTAGCAGCTGACGACAGAGGCTGACCATTCCGCCTGGATCACCAAGTCAGCAGGGTTGGTTTGCCCTTCTTAAACAAACCCTGGTTGTCTTTACATGATGTCCTGATGTTTCCGACTACGCCAAGAGTGGAGGAATAGGGTGGGGCATAGGGGATAAAGGCGCTCAGTGAATCTCCCACACGGATTACCCTGCACAGCAGGAAAGCTGCTTCACGTCCCTGGTGAAGGTCTGGGCGCAGAGCTTGAGCCCCTCCACCATGGTCAGGTAGGGAAAAAGCTCGTCGCCGATATCCTCGACCGTCATGCGCGCCCGCAACGCCAGCACCGCCGCCTGGATCAGCTCACCGGCCTCCCCTGCCACCGCCTGCACGCCCAGCAAGCGCCCGGTATCACGCTCGGCGACCATCTTGATGAATCCCAGGGTGTCGAAATTCACCAGCGCCCGCGGCACGTTCTCCAGCTCAAGGGTACGCGTCTCGACCTCGATTCCCTGCTCGATGGCCTGGGCCTCTGTGAGGCCCGCCGTGGCCACCTGGGGCTCGGTGAACATCACCCCGGGCATGGCGCCGAGGTCCAGGCGGGCCTCGCCGCCGGTCATGTTGATGGCGGCACGGCTGCCGGCGGCGGCGGCGACATAGACAAACGCGGGCAGCTCGGTGCAGTCACCGGCGGCATGGATGTTCGATACCGTGGTACGCAGGCGATCGTCCACCCGAATCGCCCCCTGCACGGTTGTCACGCCGATGCTCTCCAGGTTCAGGCCCTCGGTGTTGGGGGTGCGGCCGGTGGCGACCAGCAACTGGTCCGCCCGCAGGGTGCCGGCGTTGGTCTCCAGTACGAACTCGCCGTTGACGTGGTCCACGCGGCTGGCCTGGGTCTGCTTGAGGACCTCGATGCCCTCACGCTTGAATGCGGTCTCGACGGCCTCGCCGATGGCGGAATCCTCGGCGGAGAGCAGGTGGCTTCGAGCCAGCACGGTGACCCGACTGCCCAGCCGGGCGAAGGCCTGGGCCAGCTCCAGGGCAACGAAGCCGGCGCCCATCACGATCAGCCGTTCGGGGATGGTGTCGAGCCCCAGGGCGCTGGTGGAGGTCAGGTAGGGCGTGTCGACAAGCCCCGGCACTGGCGGCTCAGCGGGGCGAGCACCGGTGCCGATGAAGGCACGATCGAAGTCGATGATGCGCTCGCCGCCGTCATTCAGCGTGACCGCCAGTCGGTGAGCATCGAGGAAACGCGCCTCACCGCTGAGCACCGTGATGGCCGGATGGTCGCGCAGAATGCTCGCGTACTTGGCCTCGCGCAGCGCCTCGACACGCGCCTGCTGCTGCTCCAGCAGTCTGGGCCGATCCACCTCCGGTGCCTGGGCGCTCAGCCCAGCGTCGAAGGGGCTTTCCCGGCGCAGATGGGCGACATGAGCGGCGCGAATCAGGATCTTCGAGGGCACGCAGCCGATGTTCACGCAGGTCCCCCCCAGAGTGCCACGTTCGATCAGGGTCACCCGAGCACCGCGCTCGACGGCCTTGAGGGCAGCGGCCATGGCCGCTCCGCCGCTGCCGATCACGGCGATGTGCAGGATCTTGTCATCACTCATTCGGGGAGCTCCTCGAGTCTCTGGACGCCTGGCGACAGCAGGCGTCGGTTCGTGTCTTGCGCCACAGTGCATAGGCAATCAGGCCGATGAAGCCGGCCAAGGCGGGCAGCAGCACATTGCACCTGCCGACAGCCATGGGACCACGTCCCGATTTCGATGTCGGCATGCCATCTCCCTTTCATGCGCCATGTTGGTTGGGATAAGGTTACTTCCGTAGTCAGCTACGGAGTCAAGGTGCATGTCGAACGAGTTGGAGTCACTGACCATCGGTGGCCTGGCCAGGGCCGCGGGCGTTCATGTGGAAACCATCCGCTACTATCAGCGGCGCAATCTGTTGACGGTTCCTCCACGGCCTCCGGGGGGCATTCGACGCTATGGCACCGCCGATATCGACAGGCTGGCGTTCGTGAAGACGGCGCAGCAGCTGGGCTTCAGCCTCGACGAGGTCGCTGACCTGCTCCGGCTGGAAGATGGCACCCACTGCCAGGAAGCCAGTGAACTTGCCGAGCATAAGTTGCGGGATGTGCGCGAAAAGCTCGGCAGACTGCAGCAGATCGAGAAGGCCTTGATTGACATGGTGGCCCAATGCCACGCCCAGCATGGCAATGTCACCTGCCCGCTGATTGCGTCATTGCATGAAGGGATAGGGCATGAAGGGATAGGGAAGGCCTGACATCGAAGACAAAGTTATCGGGCATTTGTTTTACACAGAAAGCTTTACCCGATTTCTTTACAAAAAACCGCCCCTCCAGAGCCTCCTGAGAGTCGGTCAGCTCATATAAATAAGTGCCTGATCTTAAGTTTTCGTGTAGTATTGATATTTGGATCACTGACACGGATGAACCCATGGCAAGGCGC
>NZ_JACUUD010000072.1 GCF_014859505.1 Halomonas sp. | reverse complement strand
AGCCGAAGGCCGAGGCACCGAAGCCGACCGAGCCGAAGGCCGAGGCACCGAAGCCCGCCGAGCCGAAGGCCGAGGCGCCGAAGCCCGCCGAGCCGAAGCCGACCGAGCCCAAGCCCGACGCACCGAAGGCCGAAGCGCCCAAGGCCGCCGAGCCGAAGGCCGACGCCAAGGCCGAGGAGACGCCGGAGGAGCGCCGTGCCAACCGCCGTCGCCGCCGCGCTCATAATGACCCGCGGGAAATCCGCCGTCGTGAGCTGGAAGCCAAGGCCCAGGAGGGCAAGCAGGGCTGAGGCCCCGCTTTCCTCCCCTCAAGCGACAGCGCCCGCAGCCATGGCTGCGGGCGCTGTCGTTTCGGGTCAGGCTGTCAGGCCTGGCTCATCGCTCGCCGGGAAGCCGGGGCTCCCGCTCCAGGGTCACGCCGAAGCGATCACGCACCGTATTGGCCACCCGGTCGGCGAAGGCAAGCAGTTCGCCGGCGCTGCCGCCGCCGAAGTGCACCAGCACCAGCGCCTGGCGCTCATGCACCCCGAAGTGCCCTTCACGCAGGCCCTTGAGGCCACAGCGATCGATCAGCCAGCCGGCGGCCAGCTTGACCCGCCCGTCGGGCTGGGAAAAGTGCGGCATCCCGGGGTGCTCGGCCAGCAACCGCTCGGCCAGGCCCGCCTCCACCACGGGATTCGTGAAGAAGCTGCCGGCGTTGCCGAGCAGTGCCGGGTCGGGCAGTTTCTCGCGACGAATGGCACACACCGCCTCGGCCACCGCCAGCGGTGTCGGGGCCTTCCCTACCCGACCGGCCAGATCGCCATATGCCAGGCGCGGCCGTGCGGTGCGCGAAAGACGCATCACCAGCCGGGTGATCACCACCCGCCCCGCCAGACGCCCCTTGAAGATGCTTTCACGGTAGCCGAAGGCGCACTCCTGGGGCGTCATCCACGCCTCGCGGCCATCCGCCAGATCCACCACCTGCAGCGCCTCCAGTACCTCGCGGAGCTCGACCCCATAGGCGCCGATATTCTGGATCGGCGCCGCGCCGCAGTGCCCTGGAATCAGCGCCAGGTTCTCGGTGCCCCAGAGGCCGCGGCGGGCCAGGGCCATCACCAGCTCGTGCCAGACCACGCCGGCCTCGGCATGGATCTGGACCGAGTCGTCCTCGCCCTCCTCGAGCCACCAGGCCGCCATGGCCGGCCGGATAACCAGCCCAGGCAGGCGCTCGGGCAGGATCAGGTTGCTGCCGCCGCCGAGCAGGGTCAGCGGCCAGTCCCGGGCGCGCGCCTCAACCAGGGCCGCCTGCAGCTCGGCCAGGCTTGCGGGCGCCGCGAAATGCGCCGCCGTGCAGGGCAGGCCCAGGGTGTTCGCCGACGTCAGGTCGGCTGCCGGGTAAGGCGACGGACTCAAGGGCGGCGCTCCAGCCGCGCCTCGATCTCTGCCAGCAGGCCACGAGCCCCCTGCTCCACCAGGTCGAGCACCTCCTCGAAACCCCGCTCGCCGCCGTAGTAGGGGTCGGGCACGGCGCGATCCGGCATGCCGGCGAAGGCGAGGAAGAGCCCGAGATGGGCGTCGAGGTTCGCGGGGGCCCGGGCCTGCATGGCCGCCAGGTTGTCGTGGTCCATGGCCAGCAGATAGTCGAAGGCGTCGAAGTCTTCTTCATGCAGCTGACGGGCACGCAGCGTCGAGAGGTCGATGCCGCGACGGGCGGCGACCTCGCGGGTGCGCGGATCCGGCGCCTTGCCGACGTGCCAGTCGCCGATGCCGCAGGAGTCCACCTCGACCCGGTGAGCCAGGCCGCGCTCGTCGAGCAGCCGGCGGAACACTCCCTCGGCGGTGGGCGAGCGACAGATATTGCCCAGGCAGACGAAGAGTACGCGCATCACTCCCCTCCCCGGCGCTCGACGGCGTCCAGCAGGGCCCGCACCCGGGCCAGGTCCTCGGCGGTATCGACACCGGCGGGATGGGGCTCCCGGACCAGGGCCACCTGAATGGCATGGCCGTGATGGAGCGCACGCAGCTGCTCGAGCTGCTCGAGCTGCTCCAGGGGCGAGGGGGCCCAGTCGCGATACTCCCCCAGGAAGCCCGCGCGATAGGCGTAGAGGCCGATGTGGCGCAGCCAGGCGTCGGTCTCGAGCAGCTCGGGGCGGAAGGCAAAGGCGTCACGGTCCCAGGGGATGGGCGCCCGGGAGAAGTAGAGCGCACGCCCGGAGAGGGCGCGCACCACCTTCACCACATTGGGGTTGAAGAGGCTCTCCACGTCGCTGATCGGCTCGGCCAGGGTGGCGATGGAGGCCTCCGGGTCGTCGAAGAGCCGGTCCGCCACCTGGTCGATCAGCGTCGCCGGGATCAACGGCTCGTCGCCCTGGACATTGACCAGCACGGCGTCATCGGCCAGGCCCAGCCGCTCGGCCACCTCGGCCAGGCGATCGGTGCCGGAGGGGTGGTCGGCGCGGGTCATCAGCACCTCGGCGCCCTCGGCCAGCATGGCCTGCTCGATGCGGGGATCGTCGGTGGCCACCACCACCCGCACGGCCCGGCTCTCGCAGGCACGCCGCCAGACATGGGCCACCATGGGCCGGCCGGCGATCTGGGCCAGTGGCTTGCCGGGCAGCCGCGAGGAGGCAAAGCGCGCCGGGATGACGGCGATGAACTCCCGCTCGGCCATCACGCCTCCCCCGTGCGTCCGGGGGAAGCGCGCAGCTTCTCGTCGGCGGAGAGCGCTCGTGCCTCCTCGGGCAACATCACCGGAATCCCGTCGCGCACCGGATAGGCCAGGCCATCATAGAGGCAGTGCAGCTCCTCGGCCTCGCGCTGGTACTTGAGCTTGCCCTTGCACAGCGGGCAGACCAGCATGGCCAGCAGTTCCTTGTCCATCGTGTTCACCTCACTCCTGATGGTGAGCCGGCGCACTGCCGGCTCGCGAATTCATGTCGGGCGCCGCGGCGGCCAGGGCGGCCAGCCGTTCCTCAAGCCAGCCGACGAAGGCGGGGTCAGGGCTGGCCTCCACCTCCAGCACCCAGCTGTCGGAGGGCGCCAGGTCGCGGCACTTCACGGCGTCCTTGGCGGTCATCACCAGCGGGCGACCATCGCCGAAGGCGAGCTCCTCGGCGCGATAGGCGTGGTGGTCGCCGAAGGGGTGGGCCGACGCCTCGACGCCGAGACCCGCCAGGGTCTCGAAGAAGCGCGCCGGCCGGCCGATGCCGGCCACGGCGTGTACCGGCATGGAGAACGGCAGCGGCGCCAGGGGCAGTCGCTCGCCATCATCCAGCCGGCGCCAGCCCACCGGCGCGAGTTTCATGATGAAGGCGCCGGCCGGCGGCGCAAAGCGCGGCTCGCCGTTGACCATCACTCCATTGATCACGACCGCATCGACGCTGGCCAGGCGCGAGAGCGGCTCGCGCAGGGGGCCGGCCGGCAGGCAGCGTCCGTTGCCGAAGCCCCGCGCGCCATCCACCACCACCACCTCGAGATCGCGCCCCAGGGCCAGGTGCTGCAGACCATCGTCGCTGACCAGGATATCGCAGCCCGCCGCGAGCAGCCTTCGCGCCCCGCGGGGGCGGTTCGGATCCACCACCACCGGCACGCCGCTCTGGTCGGCCAGCATGCGCGGCTCGTCGCCGCACTGGGCCGCCGGCGTCTGGTCCTCGACCAGCAGCGGATAAGCGTCGCTCTTCCCGCCATAGCCGCGAGAGAGGATGCCCGGGCGCCAGCCGCGCTCGACGAGATGGCGCACCAGCCAGGCCACCAGCGGCGACTTGCCGGTGCCACCCAGGGTCAGGTTGCCCACCACGATCACCGGCACAGGCGCCCGCCACGCCGTGCGGCGCCCCTCGGCGAAGGCGGCGGCGCGGCGCGCCACCGAAACGCGGTAGAGCCCCTCCAAGGGGCGCAGCAGGGCGAGCCAGGGCGAGCCTTGATAGGCCGCCGCCAGCCAGCGCTCCCCCGCCCCCCTCATGCCGAGTCCGCTTCCTGGAACTGCAGGCGATGCAGGGCCGCATAGGCGCCGTCACGGCCGATCAGTTCGGCGTGGCTGCCCTGCTCGATCACCTCGCCCTGCTCCATCACCAGGATGCGGTCGGCACGCTCGATGGTGGAGAGGCGATGGGCGATCACCAGGGTGGTACGCCCCTTGCAGACCTCCTCCAGGGCCGCCTGGATATGGCGCTCGGATTCGGTATCCAGCGCCGAGGTGGCCTCATCAAGGATCAAGAGCGGCGCGTCCTTGAAGATGGCGCGGGCGATGGCCAGGCGCTGACGCTGGCCGCCGGAGAGCATCACGCCATTGTCGCCCACCACGGTGGCGTAGCCGCCGGGCAGGCGTTCGATGAACTCGTGGGCGTGGGCGGCCCGTGCGGCGGCCTCGATGGCTGCAGGCTCGGCATCCGGCACCCCGTAGGCGATGTTGTCGGCGATGCTGGCGTTGAACAGGGTCACCTGCTGGGAGACCAGGGCGATCTGACGTCGCAGCGGCGCCAGGCGATAGTCGTCCAGGGGCACGTCATCGACCAGCACCCGCCCCTCGGTGGGCCGGTAGAAGCGTGGCAGCAGACCCACCAGGGTCGACTTGCCGCTGCCCGAACGGCCGACGATGGCGATCATCTCCCCCGGGGCGACCTCCAGGTCGATCCCCTTGAGCACCTCGGGCTGGTCCTCTCCATAGCGGAAATGCACGCCCTCGAGACGTACCCGTCCCTCGAGACGCTCGGCCTCATGGCGGCCCTCGTCCCGCTCGGCGGGCACCTCCAGCAGGCCGAACAGCTCGGCGGCGGCGGCCAGCCCCTTCTGGATCTCGCTGTTGATCTCGGTGAGCTGGCGCACCGGCTTGGCCATCAGCGAGGCGGCGGTGATGAAGGCCACGAACTCGCCGGCGGTCATGTTGTCCATCAGCGCCGGCGACATCGCCAGCCACACCAGCACCGCCAGGGCCAGGGCCACCAGCAGCTGGATGATCGGCGTGCTGACCGCCTTGGTCAGCGCCTCCTTCATGCTCTGCTGGCGGTTGTACTCGCTGGCCGCCGCGAAGCGGGCCTTCTCGAAGGACTCGGCGCCATGGGTGCGCACCACCCGGTAGCCGGAGAGCGCCTCGGAGGCCACATGGGTGACGTCGCCCATGGAAGCCTGGATACGCGCCGAGATGCGCCGGAAGCGCTTGCTGGCGTAGCTGACCACGCCGCCGATCAGCGGTGTCACCGTCAGGAACAGTAGGGTCAGCATCCAGTTGGTCCACAGCAGATAGCTCACCAGGCCGATGACGAACAACCCCTCGCGCAGCAGGATGGTCAGCGCCTTGGTGGCCGCGCCCGTCACCTGCTCCACGTGGTAGGTGACCCGCGATATCAGGTGGCCGCTGGAGTGGCTGTCGAAGAAGCGCCCCGGCAGGTGCAGCATGTGGTCGAAGACGTTGCAGCGCAGGGCATGAACCACGTTGCGCGCCACGTTGCTCATGAAGTAGGTGCCGAGGAAGGTGCCGAGCCCCCGGGCAGCGAACATTCCCACCACGAACAGCGGCAGGAAGAGCCGGAAGCCGGCATCGGGGTCCTGGATGCCATCGATCAGCCGCTTCATCATCTCGGCCAGGGCCGTGCTGGAAGCGGCATAGATGACATAGCCGACGATGGCCAGGGCGAAGGAGCGCCAGTGGGGGCGCACATAGCTCAGCAGGCGCTTGTAGAGCGTCCAGCCCGAGTGCTGGGGGGTCCCGTCCGGGTTCACGGCGTCTCCGCTTGTGGGGAAATGGTCTCGCTCGGCGAGGTATTACCGGGGCGGCTATCGGTAGTGGCGATGCGCACCCGCTGGATACCCTGCAGGCCGGCCTGGTCGAGCACGCGCACCACGGCGGCGTGGCTGGCGCGGCCGTCGGCCTCCACCACCAGGCCGTGCTCACGAGCCTCCTCGGCATCGGCGGCCAGCGCCGCGGGGAGCTCGGCCGGGGACAGCTCGCGCTCGCCGAGCCGGTAGACATCCGCCGCGGTGACCACCACCGTGACCGGCGAGACTTCGGCAGCTGCCCCGCTGCTCGTCTCGGGCAGTTCGAGCTCCAGCGCCTGGCGGGTCTCGAAGGTGGTGGAGACCATGAAGAAGATCAGCAGCAGGAACACCACGTCGATGAGCGGCGTGAGGTTGACCTCCACCGGGTCGCGGCGGGTACGCGCAAACCTCACGGGCGCATCACCCGGGGCGCCATCCGCCCGTCAGCCTCGAGGCGCTCCTCCTCCCCGGTGACCTCGTGGCGTTCGGCCAGGGTCAGCTCGCCGCCGAAGTGGGCGAGAAACTCCACCACCTGGCCCGACTGCTCCTCCATGCGCAGAGTGATGTCCTCGATCCGGCGCAGGAAGTAGCGATGGAACATCAGGGCCGGGATCGCCACGGTCAGACCCGCCGCCGTGGTGACCAGGGCGCGGGAGATGCCGCCGGCCAGGTCGGCGGTGCGGCTGGTGCCGTCGCCGGCGACGATCACCGAGAAGACCTCGATCATGCCCACCACGGTGCCCAGCAGGCCGATCAGCGGGGCGATGGCGGCAATGGTGCCCAGCGGGCTGAGGAAGCGCTCCATGTCGTGGATTACCGCCGTACCCGCCTCCTGGAGCCGAGCCCGCACCTGTTCATGGCCGAGCCGGGCGTTGCGCATCCCCGCGGCCAGCACCCCGCCCAGCGGCGAGTGGCTCTCCAGCCAGTAGAGGTTGATCTGGCCGCGGGCCACCAGGGTGCAGACCTCCTGGCCGAGCCCTCGAGGAGCGATGCGCCCTGCGCGCAGGGTCCAGAGGCGTTCGATGATGATCACCGTGGCCAGCAGCGAGCAGCCGAGCAGCGGCAGCATCAGCCAGCCCCCGGCAACCAGGGCCTCCATCATGTCCATGCGCTTCCCCTCGAAGATGCCCAGTGATACGTGTTCCCGATCTCAGGGCGATTCTAACGCATGGCAGTCGGCTCCGACACCGCCCCACCGCCAGGGCTGTCGCCGCGTGCTCTCGACGGCTCTCCCCGCCTCGCCTCCGAGCCGGAAGGTCAGCGCGCCATCCAGCGCCGTGCTCCACTGGCAGCTGCCCGCCGCCCGGAAGCGTCGCACCACCTCATCATGGGGATGGCCGAAGGCGTTGTGCCGACCGGCACCGTAGACCACCTGGCGCGGCGTGAGCCACTGTACCAGCTGAGGCCCGGAGCTGGTCTGGCTGCCGTGGTGGCCGGCCACCAGCAGGGTCACCGGCGCCTCGGCCTCGAGCAGGAAGGCGCGCTCCACCTGGCGCCCCACGTCGCCGGTGATCAGCAACCGCTGTTCGCCCACGCTCGCCTCCAGCACGCAGGAGCGGTCATTGCTGGAGAGCGCGGAGGTCTCCGCGGGCGGCCACAGGAAACGGAACCGCACGCCGTCATGCTCCCAGCTGTCCCCGCGTCGACAGGGGGAGAAGGGCACGCCGATCTCTTCGCCGGGCGGCGCCAGGAAGCGTCCCACCCGATGTCGCTCCGCGAGCACCGCCACTCCGCCAGCATGGTCGATGTCGTCGTGGCTGACGATCACCTCATCGAAGTGCTGGCCCGGCGGCCAAAGCACGCTGACCGGTGCAAACCCAGAGGCGAAGCGCGGCCCAGCATCATAGAGCACCCGATAGCCGGCGGTGCGCAGCTCCACCAGCTGCCCCTGGCCCACGTCCAGCACGCGCACCTCCAACTGGCCATGGGGGATACCCGAGGGCGCAAGGGTCAGCGCCACCGCGGCCAGCGCCAGGCTGCCCGCGGCACGCAGCGGCCCTACCAGCCCGGGCAGCACCCAGAGCAGTGCCACCAGACCCAGGCAGAGGGCCAGGGGTGTCACCAGGGCGGGTTCGGGGAGCCACAGCGGCACCCAGGCCACCGCCGCCTCCAGCCAACGGGCCAGCACCTCCGCCAGCCGGTCGAACAGCCACCAGCACAGCGCCGAGAGCGGCGGCAAGGGAGCGAGCAGCCAGCCGAGCAGTCCCAGCGGCACCAGCAAGCTGCTGACGACAGGTACCGCCACCAGGTTGACCAGCGGCGCCGCCGGAGCCAGGCGGGCGAAGGCGAGCAGCACCGCCGCCGCCATCACTGGCGCCAGCAGCAGCTGGGTTCGGACTAGAGCCCACAGCCAGCCGCGCACGCCGCGGGGACGAGGCCGACCCTGCCAGGCCAGGATCAGCAGCGCCACCGCCAGGAAGGAGAGCCACAGCCCCGGTCGCCAGGCACTCAGCGGGTCTATCGCCAGCACCACGGCCAGGGCCAGCCACCAGCCCTGCCAGGGACCCGGTGCGTGACGCCCGCTGGCGACCCAGAGCCCCACCAGCGCCATCACCAGGGCGCGCAGCGCCGGCGGTTCCAGCCCCGAGAGGGTCGCATAACCCGCCGCCGCGGCGCCGGCCAGCCACCAGGGCCACACCGCCAGGCGCCAGCGCCCCGGGGTCGCCAGCCTGGCCGCCCCGCGACCCAGCAGCAGGGCGAAGCCTGCCACCAGCCCCACGTGGAGGCCGGAGATCACCATCAGGTGGGTAGTGCCGCTGGCGTTGAGCAACGCCCAGTCCTCGGCGGTCAGCCGATCGCCGGCGCCCAGGGTCAGCGCCGCCAGCCAGCGCTCGGCGCGAGGCGGCAGCATCCGGCCCTCCAGATGGGAAAGGGCCCGCGCGCGCAGCCCGGGGGTGGACTCGGCCAGCCGCCGCGACGGCGGTTCACGACGCACATAGCCAGTGGCCTGGATGCCCTCGCGCCACAGCCAGGCCTCATAGTCGAAGGTGTGGGGATTGGCGAACCCCGCCGGCGGGCGCAGGCGAACGGTCAGCGCCCAGCGTTCGCCTGGCTGCATGGGGGGCGCCTCGAAGGCACTCAGGCGCACCCGCCGCAGGCGGTCGCAGTCGGGGCGCCCCTCGGCGAGAGGACGGCACGCCGTCACCTCCAGGGTGAGGCGGGTCAGCCGCTCCTCCTCGGCGATCGCCACCAGTCGCCCCTCCACGGCGAGATCCTCGCGGATCAACCCCTCGGGCAGGCCGGCGCCGCGGACCAGCAGCAGGCCGACGGTCACCCCGACCAGCGCCGCCAGGGGCAGCCAGCCGGCCGGTTGCCGCCGTGCCAGCACCAGCAGGGCGAAAAGCCCCAGTCCCTCGAGCAGCCCCGGCGGAGGTCGACTGCCCAACCCCAGGCCACCGAGCACGGCCAGGGCCAGGAGAACTGCCATTCCTGGTCGCATTCCCTTGCTCCGGGTGGATGCATGTCTGCCCGCGCACGGCGCCCTGCGTGGAAGCGCCGTCATGGCAAAGGCAGGCCCTTGCATGGATAATAGCTGGCGTCACGATGCCGCGAGCCCGACGACATGCTGCGCCGCTTCCTACAGCGCTACATGCCCCACCCCGAGACACTCAGGCGCCAGCGCTCGCTGCGTTTCATGAGTCATCTCATCGGCAACCCCGCCCTGTGGGTGCTGAGCCGACGAAGCGTGGCCAACGCCTTCTCGGTGGGCCTGTTCAGCGCCATGTTGCCGATCCCCTTCCAGATGATGGTGGCCGCCCTGGGCGCCTGGCTGGCGCGAGCCAATCTGCCGCTCTCCGTGGGCCTGGTGTGGATCACCAACCCGCTGACCATGCCGCTGATCTTCTACGCCAACTACCGTCTCGGGGCCTGGCTGATGAACACCCCGGCCCGGGAGGTCCCGGACCGCCTCTCCACCCGCTGGATCGCCGAGCAGATGGCCGATATCCTGCCCGCTCTGGCGGTGGGCTCCGTGGTCACCGCCATCGTCCTGGCGCTGCTCGGCAATCTGGTGATCCGGCTGATCTGGCGCTGGCAGGTCTCGCGCAGCTGGAAGGCCCGTCGGCGTCGCAGGAGGCCCTGCAAGGAGGACCCGCTATAGCCCTGCCTCACCTACGCCAACGGCCGGCCCCAAGGGGGCCGGCCGTTGGCTGTTACCGGGTGATATCGTCTCGCGGTGGGCTGGGCTCAGTCCACCGCCGGACCCCGCGGCTGCTCGGTCAGACGCCCCTCGTCCAGGCGCATGACCCGGTCCTGGTGGGCCGCCAGCGCCGGGTCGTGGGTCACGATCACGAAGGCACAGGCGGAGGTGCGCGCCAGCTCATCCATCAGCGCCAGGATGCTCGACGCGGTGTGCTGGTCCAGGTTGCCGGTGGGCTCGTCCATCAGCACCAGGCTCGGATCGGTGACCAGGGCCCGGGCGATGGCCACACGCTGACGCTCACCGCCGGAGAGCTCCCCGGGCTTGTGGTCCGCACGCTCGGCCATGCCGACCCGCTCCAGCAGCTGCCGTGCACGGGCCTCGGCCACCTTCTTGCGTTGCCCACGCACGATCAACGGCAGCGCGGCGTTCTCCAGGGCGGTGAACTCGGCCAGCAGGTGGTGGAACTGGTAGACGAAGCCGATATGCCGGTTGCGAAAGCGGCCCAGGGCTGCGTCACCCAGCGTCAGCAGCGACTCGCCGGCGATGCGAACCTCGCCCCGGGTGGGCTGGTCCAGGCCGCCCAGCAGGTTGAGCAGGGTGGTCTTGCCGGAGCCGGAGCTGCCGACGATGGCGACCCGCTCGCCGGCGTGGACGATCAGCGCCAGGCCGTCCAGCACGGTGATGTCCTGGGGGCCCTCGCTGTAGACCCGGGTCAGGTCGTGGCACTCCAGCATGACGCTTCCCAGCGCCGCGCGGGCGCCCTGCTCGGCTGTGGCTTGCATGGTCGTCTCACTCATAGCGCAGCACCTCCGCCGGCTTGACCCTGGCCGCCCGCCAGGCCGGATAGAGGGTGGAAAGGAAGGTCAGGACCAGGGCCGCGGCGACGATATCGCGCACGTCCGTCCAGTCGAGGCGCGAAGGCAGGTTGCTGATGAAGTAGACCCCGGCATCGAGGAACTGGATGCCGAACAGGCTCTCGACCCCGTCGATGATATTGGAGATGGTCAGCGCCAGCAGCACCCCGAGCACCACCCCGACCAGGATACCGATCACCCCGATGGCGAGCCCCTGAACGATGAAGATGCCCATGATCGAGCGTGGCGTGGCGCCGATGGTACGCAGGATGGCGATATCGGCATGCTTGTCGGTGACCACCATTACCAGGGTCGACACGATATTGAAGGCGGCCACGGCGATGATCACCGTCAGCAGAAGCCCGATCATGCGCTTCTCCATCTGGATCGCCTGGAAGAGGTTGCCGTGGGAGAAGGTCCAGTCGGTGCCACGGTAGCCCGGCCCGAGCTCGTTGACGATGCTGCTTGTCTCCGCACTGGCGGCGAAGAGGTCATCGAGCTCCAGGCGCAGGCCACCCACGGCGTCACCGAGCCGGGCGAGGGTCTGCATGTCCTCGATATTGGCGTAGGCCAGGGCGGCGTCGAGGTCGGCGCCGACGCTGAACACCCCGCTCACCGTGAACCGCTTGAGCCGCGGGAAGACCCCGGCCGGGGTGATCGAGGCCTCGGGCACCAGCAGGGTCACGGTGTCACCGACGCCGACTCCCAGCCGACGGGCCAGGATGGAACCCAGCACGATGTTCCACTCGCCGGGCTGCAGATCATTCAGAGTGCCCTGCTGCATGTGGCGGCCGATGATCGAGACGCGATCCTCCCATTCGGGGTGGATGCCGTTGACCATGGCGCCCTCGTTGCGGCCGCCCACCGAGAACATGCCCTGCTGCTCCACGTAGGGCGCGGCGCCGATCACCCGCTCGCGCTCCATCAGCCGGGCGGCCAGGGATTCCCACTCCACCATGCCGGTGCGCGACTCGACCTTGGTGTGGGGCACCATGCCGAGGATGCGAGTGCGCAGCTCGTGGTCGAAGCCGTTCATCACCGAGAGGACCAGGATCAGCACCGCAACGCCCAGCATCAGGCCCAGCATGGAGGTCAGCGAGATGAAGGAGATGAAGTGGTTGCGGCGCTTGGCGCGCACGTAGCGCAGCCCGATCAGGAATGGCAGACGGTCGAGCATGGTGGCGTTCCTTGTCAGCGGGCGCCCATGGTAAGGCTTTTTTGACGCCGCTGCATCGGGGCGGCGGCGCCTTGCCGCGCATTTGCACAGCTGTCGCTCAGCACAGCCGAGGCTCGGTCATCGGCTGCGCCACGGGCATGCCGATACAGGCCCCCTGGGCATGATCGATGCCCAGTTCACGCACCCGCACCAGCACTTCGGGGCCATGCACGAATTCCGCCACCGTCTCGATGCCCAGTTCCCGGGCGAAGCGCACGATACCGCGGGTCAGGGTCAGGGCCTGGGGGTCGCTGTCCAAGTGGCGAATCAGGCTGCCATCGATCTTGAGCAGGTCCACATCGAGGCGCAGCAGATGCTCGAAGTTCGCGTAACCGGTGCCGAAGTCGTCGATGGCGATGCGCACCCCCAGGGCGCGGGCCCGCGCGATGGCATCGCTGACCGCCGCATAGCTGTCGATGCTGTGGGATTCGAGGATCTCGAAGATCAGCCGGCTACCCAGGCCGCTCGCTGCCACCCGGGCGAGCAGCGGTTCACACACCTCGGGGTCCACCAGGTCCTCGGCGGAGAGGTTGAGGGAGAAGGCCTGGTCGCTGTCGGCCATCGCCGCCAGACAGCACTCGAGCATGGCCAGGGTCAACCGCCGGTGCAGCCGGCTGCGCCGCGACACCTCCAGAAACTGGCCGGGGTTCATCGTCTCGCCCCGCTCATCGATCAGTCGTATCAGGCACTCGTGCTTGGTGATCCGGCCGCTGGCAAGCTCGAGGATCGGCTGGAAGTAGGCGACGATCCGCCCATCATCGAGGGCGGCGGTGAGGCGGTTGGCCCAGGCCAGGTTCTGCTCGTAGCCCTGCCGAACTCCCATACCGGGGTCATGGATGCGGCTGCCCAGCTGCTGCTCGCGGGCCTGGCGCAGGGCCATCCCGGCCGCGGAGATCAACGCCTCGCGGCTCTCCTCCTCAAGCTGCCAGGTGGCGGCCAGTCCCAGGGTGGCATGCAGCGCGAGCTCCTGCCCTCGCCACGTCAGCCGAGAGCTGCCCACCGCCGCCTGCAGCGTCGCGAGGCGCTGTTCCAGCTCCGTCTGAGAGAGCCGGCCCGGCAACCAGATTGCCTGCTCGTCGGCGGGCATGCGGTAGAGCCGACTGCCACGCCACACCGGCCCCTCCAATGCGTCGGCGAGGCGAGCCGCCAGGTGGCGGATCACCTGATCGCCACAGGGCTGGCCGAAGACGCCATTGAACTGCTTGAAGCCATCGACGTTGACCAGCACCAGAGCGCCAGGCTTGTGCCCCTCCAGGTCGGCCAGCAGACGAGCACGGTTGGGCAGGCCGGTCAGGGGATCGGTATAGAGGGTGCGCAGCTGGCGCAGCATGCCGGCCACCAGCAGCAGGATGATCAGCGCCAAGAGCAGCACCCCCGCCCCCACCGTCGCCATGATGCGCAGGTTGGCCTGGCGCATCGGGGTGAGTACCGCATCGATCTCGGCCTGGGGCGCGCCGATGCCGAAGACCATGCCTGCGCGGGTGGTGGCGTGCAGTAGCATCCAGGGCTCCCCCGCCAGGGTCAGGGGACTCAGCGCCATCGCGGCGCCGGCCTCGCGATCCAGGGACTGGTCGATGACCGCCTCGATCAGCGGCTGGGCGCGTGCCTGATCCTCGGCCCGCGCCAGGCTCGTGAGGTTGCGGTACTCGCGGTCCACCAGAAAGGAGAAGGCGCTCGGCGTCACCTGTACATCGCTGATCAGGTCGATGATATCGCCGGCCACCCAGTCGCTGGCCGCCATGCCGAGCACGCGTTCGTCGGCGTCACGCACCGGAGCGCTGGCGCTGATCACCATGTCGTCGATGCGCGCCTTGAAGTAGGCGGCGGTCCAGTGCAGTGCCGGCGCCCCCTCGCGCCAGGCGTCGAGCCGTCTGGCCAGCCAGTCGCCTTCGGCCCAGCCCGACACAAGGGGAGCGACCCGCATTTCAGCACCCTGCCGCCAGGCGTAGATGCCCACCGGCGGCGTGGCGGCGTCGAGCCACAGGGTCACCCCCCGGGCATCGGGAAAGTCAGCCAGTGCCTGACGCAGGGCCTCCTCGGCCGCCGCGGGCCCACCGCCCAGTTCGATGAGCAGCTGGCCCACCCGGGCCAGGTCCTGGGTATTCTGCTCCATGCGCAGATGGTGGGCGTCGATGCGCTCCAGGTTGGCCTGGAAGGTCTCGTGGATCTGGTGCTCGCGCAGCTCGGCCAATGAGGTTTCGGCGATGCGCAGATTCAGGTCGGAGAGCAGCCACATGCCGCCGAGGAAGAGCGCCACCAGCAGTGCCAGCAGCAGCATGATGACGTGGCGCCCGGCCAGCCCGGAGGCGAGTCGTTTCATCGTGCGGCCTCGATGCGGCCGCGTCCACGGCAGGCGATCACAGCAGCGCAGCCACCTGGCAGCAGCCACGGGGCGAAGGGCAAGAGGGAGCGGGTCAACTGGCGCATGGGGCTCCTCGAAAGATCGGATGGACCATCAGCGACTCAACAAGCCGCGATAAACCAAGAATATCATCGACGCCTGTCTCCGGCCGAAGCCGATCCTCGCCCCGGCGCCACTTGCATCGTTGCCCGTTGATGCCTACATTCGCGACCTGACCCACCGATCCCAGCGGGGCTTTCACCGACCATGGCCAAACGCCTGCTTCCCGAATGGCATCCCCAGGATGCCGTCCAGCTTACCTGGCCCGCCCCCGAGAGCGACTGGGCGCCGCTACTGGAGCGCATCGAGGCCACCCTGGAGGCCATGGTGGTCGCCATCGCCCGCTATCAGGACGTACTGGTCAGCGTGCCCGACACTGCCACCCGCACCCATCTGGCCGGCCGTTTCGCCGCGCTGGGCGTGCCGGACGAGCGCCTGCTCCTGGTGGTGGCAACGTCCGACGACACCTGGACCCGGGACCACGGCCCGCTGGCGGTGGAGGAGAACGGCGAGCTGCGCCTGCACGACTACCTCTTTACCGGCTGGGGCGGCAAGTTCCCCGCCGCTCGGGACAACACCCTGACCCGCCGCCTGGCTCAGGCCGGCATCTATGCCTGCCCGGTGAGCGAGCGCGGTCTGGTGCTGGAGGGCGGCGCCCTGGAGAGCGACGGCGCCGGCACACTGCTCACCACCGAGGCCTGCCTGCTCAACCCCAACCGCAACCCCGGCCTGGACCGCCAGGCGGTGGAGGACTGGCTCCACGAGGACTTCGGGGTGACCCGGGTGCTGTGGCTGGCCCATGGCCATCTTGAGGGGGATGACACCGACAGCCACGTGGATACCCTGGCGCGCTTCTGCGACCCCGCCACCATCGCCTACGTGCACTGCGACGACGAGGCCGACCCCCACTACCCGGCGCTGGCCGCCATGGAGGCGGAGCTCAAGGCGCTGCGCCGCCGCGACGGCGAGCCCTACCGCCTGGTGCCGCTGCCCTGGCCGCGCCCCTGCTTCGACCCGGTGGACGGTCACCGCCTGCCGGCCACCTACGCCAACTTCCTGATCATCAACGGTGCGGTGCTGGTGCCCACCTACGGCGACGCGGCCGACACCCGGGCCCTCACCGCCCTGGCCGGCGCCTTCCCGGGGCGCGATATCATTCCCATCGACTGCCTGAGCGTAATCCGCCAGCACGGCAGCCTGCACTGCCTGACCATGCAGCTGCCCCAGGGCAGCCTGGCC
>NZ_JACUUD010000071.1 GCF_014859505.1 Halomonas sp. | reverse complement strand
CGCCTACTCGGCAGCTACGGATCTGATAACGCGATTAATTTTGAATAGCCACTTACTCCGGCGTCTTCATGGCGGCGCCATACTCCAGCGGCGCCATGCGATAGGTGGCACCGAGTTCTTCCAGCATCTAGTGAACGATGCCGCCCCGGGAGAGCGGATGGGTGTAGAAGACGAGTTCGGCGGGGCTGCCGTCAGCCGGGCCGCGTTCGGCCGGCCGGGCAGGCTCGGTGAAGCTTCCGTCCGTCGGCGTTTCCTGGGCAGGATCGGCCAGCGCCGCCGGCGGCAGCCGGACGTCCGGCGGCAGCACATAGCCGCGGCCCGGTTCGTTGACCACCTCGACCCCCACCGCGCGCAGCACCGCGATGTCCTGGTAGAGGTGGCGCAGGGTGACGCCCAGCGCCGCGGCCAGGTCGGGCCCACCGATCGGGCCCACCGATCGGGCCCACCGATCGGGCCCTGATGGTGGCGCAGAACCCGGATCAGGTCCTGCAGGCGAGTGGGTCGGGACATGCGGGTTCCTCGAATGGATGGCCGACAGCGAACGGCTCGCTGTCGGCGATGAGAGTTGATGACGCGCTCAGAGGCCCTGGGCGCCTCGCCGCAGCCAGTCGTGCATGAAGACCAGCTTGCGGCGCGTGATGTCGGAAAGCATGAAGGGATAGAGATCCGGCAGCCCCATCGAGCGATTGATGTGGTTGACCGCCATGACCTGATGGGTCGCCACGCGGATCAAGCGGTCGGCATCCGATTCCATGTAGGGGTCCCACCCGGGATACGGCAGGTCGGGAGATGACAAGCCGGCGGCAACGAAGCTGTCGGCGATATCCGTGAGATGCAGCAGGTGGGCGGCGGTCTCGGCCCAGTCCTCATGGGGGTGAGCCGAGGCATAGGTGCTGACGAAGCTCGAGCGCCATCCCGCCGGCGGGCCCTGTCGGTAGTGCCGCTGCAGGGCCTCGGCGTAATCCTCACGCTCATCGCCGAACGCGGACCGGAAGGCGTCGAGGAAGTCGTCGCGCAGGCTGAGTCGCCACCAGAGCATATGCGAGATCTCATGGCGCATGTGGCCGATCATGGTCCGGTAAGGCTCTTCCAGGGCCTCGCGACGGGTCGTGCTCAGCACCGGGTCTGCCTCCGCCACGCTGATGGTGACCACGCCACCGGCATGCCCCATGGCAACGGGTGTCGGCCCTTCGGCCAGCATGTAGAACACCGGGGGGGCCCCGGGATCCTCCGGCCGGAACCAGTTCCAGCGCCCCAGAGTATCGATCACCCAGCGCTTGGCGGCCTCGGTCTTGGACCAGAGGGGGATGGCATAGGGAAGGGAGGGATCCGGGGCGAGCGCCGTCATCGTACAGGAGCGGCAGAAGGCCCCCTGCTGGGGGGCGATCCAGTTGCATCCGATAACGTCGCGATTGGCGCAGAAAGGCGGCATGGTGATGAAGGCCCTGGCCTGCGGATCATAGGCAAGCGGCGTACCCGTGGCAGTGGCCAGGTTGTCGAACCACAGTGACCCGGGACCGACCGGATTGGCGAAGACTCGCATGGGCATTAGCTCCTGAATAACGCGGAGACACAGCGCCCTGGGAAAGAATAGCGGCTGAAGGCTGCGCCCCGCCTGCCAGCTTATCATTGCAGCGCCGGGAGCCTAGCCACCTATCGTTCCCAGGCGATAGACGCTAGCCACCCGACCGGCCCGACCTTCCCACCTCGGAGCCCGAATCGCCGCTTGCGGTCCGCCTCAGGGCGTGGTCTGCATCAGGGTCCTTGCGATGGCAAGCAGCCGCTCGTCGCCGAAGCGGTCGCCGACCAGCTGCACGCCCAGCGGCATCCCGCCATCGCCCCGGCACAGCGGCAGGTTGAGGCAGGGCACGCCGAGCAGCGTCCAGGCGCGGCAGTAGAGCGGGTCGCCGGTGGCATCGAGCCCCTTCGGGGCCACCCCCTGGGCGCTGGCGGCGAGGATCACGTCCACCTGCTCGGCGAAGGCCCGCGACAGCACCGGCTGCAGCGCCGCCGCCTGGGCGCGCGCCTCGCGGTAGCGCACGAAGGGCAGCGCGCGGCCCGCCTCCAGCAGCTCGACCAGCTTCGGCCCCATGCGGTCGGCGAACTGGCGATACTCGCTGGCCAGCGTCCGGGCGGCCTCGTAGGCCATCACCACCTTCTGCTCCTCGACCAGCCCGTCGAAGCGGCCATCCAGCGGCAGCGGCACCACCTCGGCGCCGGCCCGCTCCAGCCGCCCCGCCACCTCGTCCAGCGCCTGGCGCACCTCGGGGGCAAGCGCCTCGTCGCTGGGCAGGCTCCTCACCCCGACGCGTACGCCCTCGAGACTCGGCAGGGCCTCGATGGCCGGTGCCCTAGTCAGCGCCGAGAAGGTCGTGCAGATGTCCTCGATATGGTTGGCGAACCAGCCCAGGGTGTCCAGTGACGGTGCGAAGGACTTGATCCCGGCGAGGCTCACCGCATCGAAGGTCGGCTTGAAGCCGAACACCCCGCAGTAGCTCGCCGGGCGGATGATGCTGCCGGCGGTCTGGGTGCCGAAGGCGAGCGGCACCATGCCGGCGGCCACGGCCGCGGCCGAACCGCTCGAGGAGCCACCTGGCGTCCGCATGGGGTCAAGGGGGTTGCGGGTCTTCCCGGGGGTGAAGTAGGCGAGTTCGGTGCTGACGGTCTTGCCCATGATCAACACCCCCTGCTGCTCTAGCAGCGTGACCAGGGCGGCATCGACCAGCGAGCCGGGCGTGCTCAGGTAGCCCCCGGTGCCCCAGGCGGTGGGCAGGTTGCGGGTCTCGATGATGTCCTTGAGCCCTACGGGTACGCCCTGCAGCAGCCCGGCAGCGGGTGGTACGGAAGGGCTCGGCGCGAGCGCCTCCCAGGCCAGGACCTCGGGCTCGCGGGCCTCGATGCGCTCTCGGCAGGCGTGCCACCAGTCGAGAGGCTGGCTCTCGCCGCTGGCGAGCCGATTCCGAAAGGCCTCGATGGCCATGGTCATATCGAATGGTTCGTGCACGTTCCCCTCCTCATCTGAAGCCCGATACGTCATTCTGGCATAGGAGGCGAAACACGCCAGCAACGAGCCACGGCTCGTATCGTTCACCGCTCCGTGTCGCGCTATCACCCAACCTCGGCATCGGACATGGGCACAATCCGCACCAGCACCTCGACGGTCTTTACGTCTTCCGGAAAATCGATGGCCCTCCCCGAACAAGGCCGGCCGTCCATGCTGAGCCGGGCGACTCCCTCGCTCAGCCCCTCGGGCTTCTCGACACGGATCACCAGGCTACCACCGGGGCGCTCGAGACGTGCCTCGAACCCGGTCCAGGCCGCCGGCAGGCACGGCGCAATTTCAAGCCTGCCCGAGACGAGCCGCAACCCCAGGATGTGTTCGACCGCCAGCCTCCAGCTCCAGCCCGAAGCGCCGGTGTACCAGGTCCAGCCGCCGCGCCCCAAATGCGGCTCGACTCCGGCGATATCGGCAGCGACGGCGTAGGGTTCGGTCAGGTAGCGTCGAACCTCGTCGCGTGTCCGCGTGTGCAGCGCGGGATTGAGCCGGTCGAAGACCTGCTTGGCGCGATCGCCCTCGCCCAGCTGGGCAAAGGCGATACCGAACCAGGCCGCGGCATGGCTGTACTGCCCCCCATTCTCGCGGATGCCGGGTGGATAGGCCTTGATGTAGCCCGGATCGCGAAGCGTGGTATCGAAGGGTGGCGTGAGCAGGCGCACCAGATTATCGTCGTCGCGCATCAGTTGCCGCGCGGCGTGGTGCATCGCGCCGCGTGCCCGCTCGGGGTCGGCGGCCGCAGAGAGCACCGCCCAGGACTGTGCGATCGAGTCGATCCTGCACTCCTGATTCGATGCCGCACCCCATGGCTGGCCATCATCGTCCAGCGCACGCAGATACCAGTCACCATCCCAGCCGGCCTTTTCCACCGACTCGATCAAGGCCGTCATCCGTCCACACCAGTGCGACATCAGATCCTCGCGCCCCGCCTCGGTACAGAGATCCAGAAAGCCACGGATGGTGGAGATCATGAACCAGGCCAACCAGATGCTCTGCCCCCGACCCTTGGCACCGACCCGGTCCATGCCATCATTCCAGTCACCGGTTCCGATCAGCGGCAACCCGTCGACTCCCAGCCGATACGCACGCTCCAGCGCACGTTCGCAATGGTCGAACAGTGGCCAGGAATCGGCTGTGGCATCGAAAAGCGCGTAGTGGTCATGCTCCTGCTCCCCCAGCGGCGGACCGGTCAGGAAGGGCACACCCTCCGACAGGATTGCGGCATCGCCGATGGCGGAGACATAGGCGGCGGTGACATGGGGCAGCCACAGCAGGTCATCGGAGAAGCGGGTGCGCACCCCCCGACCCAGGGGCGGGTGCCACCAGTGCAATACATCGCCCTCCTCGAACTGATGTGCAGCGGCGTGCAGGATGTGGCGGCGGGCCAGATCCGGGGCTGAGTGCAGCAGCGCCAACACATCCTGCAACTGGTCCCGGAACCCGAAGGCACCACTCGCCTGGTAGAAGCCCGCGCGGGCGAACAGGCGAGCACTCAGTGTCTGATACGGTAACCAGCGATTGACCATGAGATCGAAGGCCGGGTCGGGCGTCGTGACCTGGACCGTGCCCAGACGGTCTCCCCAGACCCGTTGCAGGCGAGCGAATTCGGCCAGGCTCCGCGCCGGATCCTGCCAGCGCAGGACGAGCTCGCGGGCGGCTCCGGTGGTCACGCCCTGTCCAAGGACGAACACCGCCTCGGCCGTCTGGCCCGCAGGAATGTCCAGATGCACCTGAAGGGCACCACAGCAATCCCCGATGGTGTGCCAGCACTCCCCCAGATCCCAGCGCTTCAGGGCGTCAGGTTGGCGCATGTCAGCCCCGGGGCCCAGAAATTCCGAACGCGATGTCGTCAGGCTGTGTGGTGCGAGTGTGCTGGTCAGGAAGGCCTCACGGTCGGCGAACTCGGCATTGCGGGTGTTGCGCGCCAGGATCGCATGGGTTTCGGGGTCATAGCGTGCCGCGAGCATCGGGTCAGCCTGCCCGGCGACCCCGCCCAACAGCCAGTCGGCAAAATAGGTGGCCGTGATCCGGCGCGTCTGCCCGCCGGGGTTGCGCAATCTCAGCCGGACTAGCTTGACCGGCTCATCGACCGCGACGAAGGCCAGAATTTCCTGCTCCAACCCTTCGCCGTTGCGTTCCCATGCGGTGTAGCCGATACCATGGCGTACCCGGCATGGGCCGCCGCCTGCAGGGAGTGGTGTCGGGGTCCAGATCTGCGTGGTGATCTCGTCGCGCAGGTAGATTGCTTCGGCCTGCGGGTCGCAGACCGGGTCGTTGTGCCAGCGTGTCAGGCGATTCTCGCCGCTATTCTCGGCCCAACTCCAGCCCAGGCCGGCCTCGGTGACGATGGTGCCAAGGTTCGCATTGGCTAGCACGTTGGCCCAGGGCGCCGGGGGCGGGTCCTGCGCCTGGAAAGTGATGACATACTCGCCGGTGTCGGGACGGAAACCGCCGAAACCGTTGGCCAGGAACAGCTCAGGCGGCGCGGCCAGCGGTGGCAACGGCGGCCACTCACTCTCCCCCATCGGCTCGAAGACCGGACGCTCGATGGGCGTCTGCCGATACAACTGGCGCTCCAGCGAGCCGCCGGTGACGTCAAGGATGAGCGCCGCTACCGCCTCGATCACCTGCGCGTGCCACGGGTTGCTCGGGTCCTGCGACACCAAATGCACCCCACCCCGATGCCCCATGAGTTCCTGCGACCCGACATCGCGGAAAGCCTCGATCAGCCGGTCGCGCACCGGCTCGACATAGCCGGGCAGCCCGCTGTGCAGGATCACGAGATCAATCCGAATACCGCCGTCGCGCCATAGCCGATGCGCCGCCAGCAGGGTGGTCAGCAGTGCCGAGCGATACCCTTCACCCACGCGCACTGCCAGAATCGGATTGTCGCCCGAGATGCCCAGGGCCCAGAGGTCGTGCTGCCCGGGCAGGGTCTCGCCCTTTCCTCGCATGGCCGCCCTGGCGGAATCCTCGGGCAACAGCAAGGCCGACAGGAGCGACTGGATGGATGGCAGGTCACCGGGCGTCAGGCCGCGCCGGTGAGCATCACGCGCCGCCTGGGCGTCCGTCGCGCGCAGGGCCCAGTCGAGCGTGGTCAATGTGGTATAGCGCTGGGCGGTTTCCTCGGCGGCCACACGGGTGTCGGCCGCGATGGTGACAAAGGCCAGGCTGCAGCTCTGGTGCGGCCCGAGAGTCAGGCCGGCCTGCAGCGCAACCACCGGGTCGAGAATCCATCCGGTCCCTCCCGCCAGCGCACCCTCGCGCAGTGCCGCCGGCCGACGGGAATCACCGTGGCGGCCGAGCAAGGCGCGCCGATCGGTCTCGAAGCCAAGGATGATCACCTCAGAGGCGTCGCAGACCAACCGATGCAACAGCACCGGCGACCGTTTGGCAGGATCGAGAGGACGCCGGATGAACAGCAGCGCCCGCAGATCGGGCAGATAAGAGCTGCCCACGAAGAGCCGGCTGAAGGCGGGGTGACGAGCGTGATCGGCGGAGGGCGCCAGAATTACCTCCGCACAACTGGTCAGTGAAAGCTGCCGTAGTCGGTCGGTTTCGTTCACCACGTTGATGTAACGGATTTCCAGATCATCGCCGGGCGCCACGCTGACGGTCATGCTGACGGCGATACCATGTTCGCGGTGCTGGAATTCGACCTGATGCTGATGGAACACCACCCGCCAGGGGTCACCGCCCCGTGTCTCAAAGGGGTGGTCGCCTAGGCTCCAGAGGTAGCGGTCATCACGGTCCTGCAGGTAGAGCACATGACCATCGATACCGGCCTCGCCAGTGCCGCCCAGCGCCCGCGTGAGCAGGTGACGATGCCAGCCGAGGCTGCCGCCAGCCGCACTGGTGACCATGCTGGCCATACGCCCGTTGCTCAAGGTATGAAGGCAACCAAAGCCACCCCACGCCCTGGGCACCCAAGGGTGCAGGGCGGGAGCTGACTCCTGGCGCCGATCACCGGGGACGGCCGCGTCCTGATCGCTTGGCCGCTCGAGAGGGGCTTCCCACGGCACACGCTCGCTCAGGAGCAGTTCCATCGTCGCCACATGCGGGTCGCTGTGAAACCAGGTCACCAGCCTGTCATTGCACAGCACATTGCCGAGCGCCGCGAGGCTCATGCCGTGATGATGCGACATATAGGACCGCACCATCGTGAAGCCGCCGCCCACCGGCACCCGCTCGGGCGTGAAGTCCACTGCCTCGAAGAAGCCATAGCGACCCAGGGCCCCCAACGCCACCAGCGCATGCAGATTGGCCAGGGCGGCCTGCGGGCGGACCGGCAGCGCCAGCAGCGTTGCATAAGGCGCCACCACCCGGTCGAGTGATAGCCCGCGTCGCACTCCCAACTCCGGCACGCCGAATGCGCGGTAGCGGTAGCGCTGCTCGGGGTCCTGCTCAGCGTAACCGGACTCCGACATGCCCCACGGGATGCCGAGGCCTTCGCCATGCTGGCGCTGAATATCGACCGCCGTGCGCTCGCTTTCGTACATCAACGAATCGCGATAGGAGCGCATCAACAGCCGCGGCATCAAGTATTCGAACATAGAGCCGCTCCACGACACGAGCGTCAGCCCTCTCGACTGCCGGGTGACCGGTCGACCGAGATGAAACCAGTGCTCGAGGGGTACATCGCCCTTGGCGATCGCGAAGTAACTCGGCAACCTCGCCTCACTGGCCAGCAGGTCATAGTGGTTGGCATCCATCCGCCCCCGGCTGACGTTGTACCCGATGAAGAAAAGCCGGCTGGAAGGATCATAGAGAAAGCCGAAGTCCATTCCGTGTGCCCAGGCGTGGGCGCGCTGTGCCATATCATCGAGAGCCTGATCCAGCCTGGCGTGCTCTGTGGCCGACCGCGAAAGCGCAGCATCGAGCGCCTCCACCCAATGCCTCGCCACCGGGTCTGAGCAGGCATACCCGTGGTGCGACAACCCTCGCCGAACCTCCTCCATGGCCGGAGCCACCTCGCCGAGCGGGAGGTGCACCGGAAGCTGCTCTGACAGGCTGCGAGCCAGGTCGGCGCACTCGGCGGGCGGGCTTGCGACAAGAAGGCGCCAACCCATGAGCGACTGCAGGTCTCGATGCATGACGGCGATGTGGTGGCGGGTCCGCTCCAGCCAGACCTGCACCTCGCGCAGGCTTTCGTGGGGCGTGAAATCTTCACGACTTATCAGGTCACGCAGGCTGGCCTGGAACTGCGGCAACCGTTGGTCACGAAAGTCGTCAAGCAGTGCCGCCCATCCGTCGGGGTCGTCACACCCCTGCACCATTGTCTCCCGCATCTCGTTGACCAGCGTGACAAAGCGACCAAGGCTCCCGCCCGGGTCGTCGTCCTCGCCGAGGGCCTCGGCGAGCAGTTGAAGCGCGTCATCCAGCCCATTCCACTGCTCAGTCAGAAAGGCCGGTCCACACCGGGCGTCGCGGCAGGCCTGTTGCAGCGTGATCAGGCTGACGGCGAGATTGCCACTGTCGACGGTCGAGACATAACGTGGTTCCAGCGGGGTCAACCGCTGTGTCTCGTTCCAATTGAGGAGGTGACCGCGGTGCCGCTCCAGCCGGTCCATGCTGTCGAGCATGTTGCCCAGACGCTCGGTCAGTTCGGGCAGCCCCACATGTCCCAGCCGCCAGGCGGTGAGCGAGGAGAGCATCAGCATCCCGATATTGGTTGGTGAGGTACGGTGGACGGTACCAGCCTGCGGCGCCTCCTGATAGTTGTCGGGCGGTAACCAGTGATCCTCTGGGCGCACGTGGGTTTCGAAGAACAGCCAGGTGCGCCGGGCGATGAGGCGTAGAAAGGCTCGCTCCGCATCGGGCAGGACGTCTTCAGGTGCCCGGCGCCTGCACCCCAGGCGCCACGCGATCTCGGGTGCCGCCACCCACAAGGCGAGTAACGGCGCCGCCCCTGCAAGCGCTGCCGGTGCAGCCAGCACCATCCCGAGGGTGGCGAAAGCGGCCAGGGCAGTCGCCGGCCACATCGCTCGCCAGGTACTGTGGCGCAGGTCCTCATTGCCCATGCGCGCGGCTACCTGGGCCGCCGTTCTCCATTCCAGCAGGTGCCGTCCGGAGGCCAGCCGCCAAAGGGTACGCCCCATGGCGTCACCAGCAATGACGGCATCGTTGAGCAGGAAGGTCACCATCAGTGCCCAGCACCCGAGCTGTTCACGCAATTGCCTCAGCGTGCCACGTACCGCACCGCGACGACGGCCCCGGGCAAGGCCGATGACCAGATCGGTGAACAGATGCGCCGCCAACGGCAGCACGGCCAGCGTGGTCCAGGCCCAAGGGCTCCCGGGCAGCACGAACCATCCAGCCAGTGCCAACAGCACGAGGCTGATCGGCACCAGACTGCGACGCAGGTTGTCCAGCAGTTTCCAGCGGTCCAGCGCCGAGAATCGATTACGCAGCCACTGTCCACCGGGCCCCGGCACCTGCCGGCAGAGCCAGGGCAGCAACTGCCAATCGCCTCGCAGCCAACGATGCCAGCGCGCCGCATGCTCGAGATAGTCGGCGGGAAAGCTCTCATAGACGACGATATCGCTGGTCAATCCCACGCGCCCATAGAGCCCCTCGAGTAGATCATGGCTGAGGATCCGATTCTCGGGCATGCGGCCTTCCAGGGAGCGGCTGAAGGGCTCGACCTCATAGATCCCCTTGCCGGTAAAGCTGCCGACACCGAAGAGATCCTGATAGACATCCGAGACCGCCCGTGAATAGATGTCGATGCTGGCGTCCCCTGCATAGAGACGGGCAAACCGCGACCGTATGGCCTCAAGCGGGGTGATCTCCACGCGCGGCTGCAGGATCGTGTATCCGGCCTCCACCCGCCCGGTTTCGGGATGGAACCGGGCGGTGTTGAGGGGATGTACCAGCGTACCGACAAGGCGTTTCACCGACCCCGGCGGCAACCGCGTGTCGGCATCGGCCGTCACCACGAAACGCACGCCACGCAACGCCTCGGGAGCCCCGGCGGTCAATGAGTAGGGACCCAGATCACCGCGCAGGATGAAGGCATTGAACTGCTCGAGCTTGCCGCGCTTGCGCTCCCATCCCATCCAGCAAGCTTCGGAAGGGTTGTAGCACCGCGGGCGGTGCAGCAAGTGGAAGGCGCCCTGGCCGTCACCGCCGCCATGGCGAGTATTGAGGTCTTCGATCGCGGAAACGAGAGCCGACTCGATGGCCACATCTCCCGGGGTCACCTCTGTATCGGCGTCGGCAAGGTCGCTCAGCAGCGCGAACTGGAGCATCGGATCCGGATTGGCCAATCGATGGCCCTCCAGCTGCTGGGCGAGTCGCGGCACGTCCGCGGCATGGTCCAGCAGCACCGGCATGACGATCACCGTGGCGCAATCGGCGTCAATGGCATGACGGAGATCGAGCTTGGGCAGGGTGCGGGGAGGAACCCATTGTGTCACCAGGGCGTTGACGAGTGCCACGCCCAGCAGGGAGGCGGGAACCAGGGCCAGCGCAAGACCGGCGGCCAGTTGCAATGCACCCGCCCCGCCCCACCAGAGATAGAGGGCGATGATCCCCAGGGCACCCGCTGACGCACTGCCCAGACTCGCCGCATAAAGCGGCCCGGCACTCCGCTTCAGCCACCGTCGCCAGGCATGCCCGAGGGGAAGGTGCAACCCTAGTTGCACCTCGAACTCGCCCCGCCCCTCGTCGACCAGCCAATAACCCACATGGGATCGCAACGGGTCGCCATGCACCTCACGGCATCTCGCCACCAGAACCTCGGCAGTTTGCCACTCGGACATGTCGCCATGCGACGCCAGCGTCTCGATTGCCCGGCGATAGGCATCGCGGGTCTCGAAATCCATGCGTGGGTAGACATCCGCCGGGTCACGTCGCAGCATCGCCTCGATCAAGCTGGTGCGATCAATCACATCCTTCCACTGCAGCGTGGAGATGACCATCAGGCCCGACAGTGCACGCGCGATACACTCGGTGTCGTCGAGTACCTCCAACGCCGGCACCACGGCTGAGATTCCGTGTGGCGAAGACGCCGTGGGAAACAGGCGACCGAAGGCGCCGATCAGCACCTCCAGACAGGCCAGCCGTAACATCGTCGGCAGGGCCCAAAGTTCGGCGATGCTGAGAGGCGTTTTTTCCTGGTAAGCCTGCAGGAAGTCAACGCACAGTGACAGCGACAACTGAAGGCGAGAGGCCTGGAGCAAGCCATGTGCCAGGGCGTAGATGCGCGGCTTTCCAGCTTCCACTCCGGGCAAGGACTGCAAAAGGGGCGGCAGTCTGCGATAGAAACTGCCGGGCATGTCCTGTCCAACCTGGCGAACGGCACGACGGGCATGGTAATGGTTATCGAGCATCCACTCCGCTGCCGCGAGATGTTCGGGGCTACTCTCTCGCGCTGCTGCAAGTGCCATCGGTATCCAATCGCGTATCGCGCGAAGCCCCGACAGGCTGGCCAGGGAGCGAGGCGACCCCGGGCCACAGTGGTGCTGGCCGGCGAGCTTGCGAGCCATGGTATCAATGGACAGGCCTGTCGGCGTGGCATCGGGCTGCATCACCTACCACTCGAATGCAGAACCGACCGTGCGGGAGGAACCCGATCCACCATCGCTCGCGCTCTGTTGCAGGTGGGTGGGCCATGTCACCAGAACCGGAACTGGGCTGTGCCCCGCCAGGTAGGCCACGACATTGCCATAGGGCAGATCGCTGATGTGGGTTCGGCCATGCCCCCAGGCAGAAAGCATTACCAGATCGAAGGCGTCGTCACGCATGACCTCGTCGAGACCGCTGCGGGCGTCGGCGGCAAGCAGCACCAGCGTTCGCACCTTCAAGCCCTGATCGATGAGCTCGTCGCCCATCCGCTGCAGGTAATCGCGCGCAATGAATTGGTCACGTTTCACGAAACGCTGCCGCAGGTCGATGTCTTCCGGCTCGAACGGCAACGCCGATGTCGAATCCGGTGGTGTGGTGACATGGACCAGCACCAGTTCGGCGCCGGTGGCATGGGCCAGACGCTGAGCAGTAGACAGCACGCTTTCCGACCAGCAGGAACCGTCGAGCGGAATGAGGATGCGCTGGTAATTCGGCGCTTCGTTACTCGAGTCGGGCAGGGGCACGAGTAGCACTCGTCCCTCGCCGCGCTCCAGGACCTCGCGCACATTGGCACTCAGGCTGGAGTGCCCGCTGAGACAATGCGTTCCCATCACCACCAAGGCGGCCTCCTGCAACATGGCCGCACGGCAGATCTCGTCGCCCGGTACGCCCTCAAGCAGGGCCAGATCGGGAACCGTCGACAGCCATGTACTGACGGCGAGCCGCTCCAGGACCTTTCGCGCCTCATGTCTACGAATCGCCCAGTCCACCGGATCCGGCGGGCCGTTGGCCTCCGGCGCCGGGCCGATCACCCGCAGTAGAGTCAGTGGTATCCGAAATGCACGCGCCATCGCATCGGCATGCACCAGCACCCGGGGAGCATCGAGGGAGGTGTCGACGCAGGCCAGCACGGTTCGATCAGGGGGGAAGGGTTCCGACGCGGCTTCCGTGGTCATGCTGGTTCGCCCTTGGGGAGCCACGGTTCCCGGGACATCATCATGTCCTGACATGGAAGGCGAACGCTTGGATGTCGTCATGTCGGGCATTCTCGCAAAACGGCGTGACGGGTAACGCTACACACGTTCCTTGTGCCCCTTGGCCGAGCGATCCACTCCTCAGGCGAGGTGAATCACTGATGTAGCTGTACAGGCTGCCGCGAAAGGCAATAGTGGTCCCGTATAACGGGTCCAAATCAGTGTAGTCGATTCTCGTCGATGCGACCGCGTCCTGCTCACGGCCAGACATGAAATGATGTCTTGCTGCTGGCCAGGGTGACATGGCCAGGAAAAAAGGCGGCGAGGAAAGCCCTCGCCGCCAAGCCACCGATCGCCACGGATCGAGAGAGTGCCAGGTCGTGAATCAGATCTCGAAGCCCAGGCCGAAGTCCTCGGCACTGGTCGCCATGAGCGATTCAGCGCCGGATTCGATGGCGGCCTTGTGGGCACGGGTGCGCGGCACCAGGCGCTGATAGAAGAAGCGCGCGGTGTCGAGCTTGGCGCGGTAGAAGGCGGCCTCCTCGCTGCCCTCGGAAAGTGCCTGGCGGGCCTGTTTGGCAGCGCGGGCAAACAGGTAGGCCAGGGTCACGTAGCCCGAGTACATCAGGTAGTCGACGCTGGCCGCGCCAACCTCCTCGCGGTCGGACATGGCCTTCATGCCGATGCTCATGGTCAGCTCGCCCCACTCGGCGTTGAGCTTGGCCAGCGGGCGGACGAACTCGGCCAGCTCGCTCGAGCCCTCCTCCGCCTGGCAGAACTTGTGGATCTCTTTCGTGAAGACCTTGAGGCTCTCGCCCTGGCTCATCAGCACCTTGCGGCCCAGCAGGTCGAGGGCCTGGATGCCGGTGGTGCCCTCGTAGAGCCGGGTGATGCGCGCGTCGCGCACCAGCTGCTCCATGCCCCACTCCTGGATGAAGCCGTGCCCCCCAAAGACTTGTACACCTTCATTGGTGGCTTCGAAGCCCACCTCGGTGAGGAACGCTTTGACGATGGGGGTCAGGAGGCCCAGCAGAGTGTCGGCCTGCTCCTTCTCGGCGGCATCGGTGCCATGCTCGACGATGTCGATCATCTGGGCGGTGTAGAGGGTCAGCATCCGACCGCCCTCGGCAAAGGCCTTCTGGGTCAGCAGCATGCGGCGCACGTCCGGATGGACGATGATCGGGTCGGCGGCCTTCTCCGGCGCCTTTGGGCCGGAGAGCGCGCGCATCTGCAAGCGGTCGCGGGCATAGGCCAGGGCGTTCTGGAAGCTCGCCTCGGTGAGGCCGAGGCCCTGGATGCCGACGCCGATGCGGGCGGCGTTCATCATGGTGAACATGCAGGCCAGGCCCTTGTTGGGCGCGCCCACCAGGTAGCCTTTCGCCGCGTCGAAGTTCATCACGCAGGTGGAATTGCCGTGGATGCCCATCTTGTGCTCGAGCGACCCGCACACCACGCCGTTGCGCTCGCCTGGATCGCCCGCTTCATTGGGAAGGTGCTCGTTCGGTAAATACTTGGGCACCACGAACAGCGAGATGCCCTTGGAGCCCTCGGGGGCGTCGGGCAGCTTGGCCAGCACCAGGTGGACGATGTTCTCGGCCAGGTCGTGGTCGCCGGCGGAGATGAAGATCTTGGTGCCGGTGATGTCGTAGGCGCCGTCGTCAGTGGGCAAGGCGCGGGTCTTGATCAGGCCGAGATCGGTGCCGCAGTGGGGCTCGGTGAGGCACATGGTGCCGGTCCAGGTACCCTCCACCAGCTTGGTCAGGTAGGTGGCCTGCTGCTCCTCGGTGCCATGGTGGCGCAGGGCGTCGGCGGCACCGTGGGAGAGCCCCGGGTACATGCCCCAGGCCAGGTTGGTGGAGCAGACCATCTCGTTGAGCACCATGGCAAGCGAGTGCGGCAGGCCCTGGCCGCCGTGGGCGGGGTCGGCGGCGAGGCTCGGCCAGCCGCCCTCCACGTACTGGGCGTAGGCCTCCTTGAAGCCCTTCGGCGCCTTCACCTCGCCGCCCTCCAGCAGGCAGCCCTCGCGATCGCCGCTCTGGTTCAGCGGCAGCAGCACCTCGCGGGCGAAGCGCGCGCCCTCCTCCAGGATCGCCGCCACCACGTCGGGGCTGGCCTCCTCGCCGCCGGGCAGGCGGGCGTAATGGGCCGGGTAGTCCAGCATCTCGTCCATCACGAAGCGGATATCGCGCAGGGGGGCCTGATAGTCGGGCATCTCGATCTCTCCAGTTCCACGGCCGGGCCACGAGGGGCACCGAGTCATAGGGACGCGAAGGCGGCGGCGGCCGCTTTCAAACATGTGTTTGAAATTAGCCGCCGCCGCCTCGAGAGTCAAGCGCTCGTTTGATTTCTCTTCTACTGCATGCGAATCCCGCCGTCGAGGCGGATCACCTCGCCGTTGAGCATGGGGTTGGTGATGATCTGCTCGGCCAGGCGGGCGAACTCGTCGGGCTTGCCGAGCCGCTTGGGGAAGGGCACGGCGGCGGCCAGGGCCTGGGCCGCCTCGTCGGGGATCTCGCTCATCATCGGGGTCTCGAAGACCCCGGGGGCGATGGCCATGACCCGCACGCCGTGGCGCGAGAGTTCCCGCGCCGCCGGCAGGCTCATGCCCACCACGCCGGCCTTGGAGGCGCTGTAGGCGCACTGCCCCACCTGGCCGTCCATGGCGGCGATGGAGGCGGTGTTGATGATCACCCCGCGCTCGCCGTCATCGCCCGGCGCATTCTTCGCCATGGCGGCCGCGGCCAGGCGCATCACGTTGAAGGTGCCCACCAGGTTGATGTTGATGGTGCGGGCGTAGGCCTCGAGGTCGGCCGGGTTGCCCTCGCGGTCGACCAGCTTGGCCACGCTGACCACGCCGGCGCAGTGCACAACTCCCGCAAGCCCAGTGCCCGCAAGGCCGCGGCCGTCGCTGAGTTCGACGGCGGCGTCCACCGCGGCCTGGATGTCGTCACCCGAGGTGACGTCGCCGCGCACCGCCAGGGCGGCGTCGCCCAGGCGCTCAGCATGGGCCTTTACGGTATCGCTCAGGTCGCATAGCACGACCCGGCCGCCGGCGGCAACCAGCCGCTCGGCGGTGGCCGCCCCCAGCCCGGAGGCGGCACCGGTAATCAGAAAGGTGTTGTCCTTGACGTGCATATCGG
>NZ_JACUUD010000070.1 GCF_014859505.1 Halomonas sp. | reverse complement strand
CCATCCCTGGGCGCTACCGATGCCATCCCTGGCATAGGACCTCCTCTTCGGCCTGCCCCCGGCGCCCCGCGCTTGCCCGGCGGTAACCTCACAAGGAAGAAGCAATGACTCAGAAGATTCTGGTACTGCCGGGTGACGGCATCGGCCCCGAGATCACCGCCCAGGCGAGCCGCATCCTGGCCGCCTGCCAGGCCCACGGCCTGGATGTCGAGGTGGAAGAGGCCCTGGTGGGCGGCAGCGCCTACGACGCCCATGGCGAGCCGCTGCCCGCCGAGACCCTCGAAAAAGCCAGGGCCGCCCGCGCCATCCTGCTCGGCGCCGTGGGTGGCCCCAAGTGGGACAAGCTCGAGGACCTCGCCAAGCGTCCCGAGAAGGGGCTGCTCGGCCTGCGCAAGAACCTGGGACTCTTCGCCAACCTGCGCCCGGCCATCACCTACCCGCAGCTCGCCGAGGCCTCCAGCCTCAAGCCCGAGCTGGTGGCCGGCCTCGATATCATGATCGTGCGTGAGCTCACCGGCGGCATCTACTTCGGCCAGCCCCGCGGCATCGAGGAGCGTAACGGCGAGCGGGTCGGCTTCAACACCTACGTCTACTCCGAGAGCGAGATCGAGCGCATCGGCCGCGTCGCCTTCGAGATGGCAAGCAAGCGCGGCAGGAAGCTCTGCTCCGTGGACAAGGCCAACGTGCTCGAGGTCACCATCCTGTGGCGCGAGGTCATGGAGCGCCTGGCGCCGGAGTACCCGGACGTCGAGCTCTCCCACATGTACGTCGACAACGCCGCCATGCAGCTGGTGCGCGCGCCCAAGCAGTTCGACGTCATGGTCACCGGCAACATGTTCGGCGATATCCTCTCCGACGCCGCCGCCATGCTCACCGGCTCCATCGGCATGCTGCCGTCGGCCTCGCTCAACGAGAGCGGCCAGGGCATGTACGAGCCCTGCCACGGCAGCGCCCCGGACATCGCCGGGAAGGGCATCGCCAACCCCCTGGCGACCATCCTCTCGGTGGCCATGATGCTGCGCTACTCCCTGGACGCGCCGGCCCTGGCCCAGCGGATCGAGGATGCCGTGGGCAAGGTGCTGGACGATGGGCTGAGAACGGCCGATATTGCCTCCGAGGGCACTCGAATCGTCTCCACCGCGGAGATGGGCGACGCGGTTCTGGCGGCCTTCGAGGCGCTCTGAGCTCCTTGATCCCTTGCCAGAATCTGCTGTTGAATCAGGGTGTTCCGGGCCCGCCTGCGAGGCGGGCCCGATTTCTGTATAATACTTTCCACATTCGATTACTGGAGGGCTTCACATGTTGAAAGTCGGTTTCGTCGGTTGGCGCGGCATGGTCGGTTCGGTACTTGTCCAGCGCATGGTGGAGGACGGGGACTTCAACGGCATCGAGCCGGTCTTCTTCACCACCTCCCAGGCCGGTCAGGCCGGTCCCGACGTCGGCGTGGACGTGCCTCCTCTCAAGGACGCCTTCGACCTCGAGGCCCTCAAGGGGCTCGACGTCATCGTCACCTGCCAGGGCGGCGACTACACCGAGAAGGTCTACGGTGACCTGCGCAGCGGGGGCTGGAAGGGCTACTGGATCGATGCCGCCAGCACGCTGCGCATGAAAGACGAGGCCACCATCGTTCTCGACCCGGTCAACCGCCACGTCATCGATGCCCAACTGGCGAATGGCGCCAAGACCTTCGTCGGCGGCAACTGCACCGTCAGCCTGATGCTGATGGGTCTGGGTGGCCTGTTCGAGGCGGACATGATCGAATGGATGACCTCCATGACCTACCAGGCCGCCTCCGGTTCCGGTGCCAAGCACATGCGCGAGCTGCTCAACCAGATGGGCACCCTGCGCGACAGCGTGACCGATGAGCTCGCCGATCCGGCAAGCGCCATCCTCGACATCGACCGCAAGGTCACCGCCGCCATGCGCTCTGGTGAGTTCCCCACCGATAACTTCGGCGCACCCCTGGCCGGCAGCCTGCTGCCGTGGATCGATGTCAAGCGCGACAACGGCCAGAGCAAGGAGGAGTGGAAGGGCACCGTGGAGACCAACAAGATCCTCGGCCTGCAGGACAACCCCATTCCCATCGATGGCCTCTGCGTGCGCATCGGCGCCATGCGCTCCCACAGCCAGGCGTTCACCATCAAGTTGAAGCAGGATGTGCCCCTGGACGAGATAGAGGAGCGCATCGCCAAGCACAACGACTGGGTCAAGGTGGTGCCCAACGACAAGGAGGCGACCATCCGCGACCTGACCCCGGCCGCCGCCACCGGGACCCTCACCGTTCCGGTGGGCCGCCTGCGCAAGCTGGCCATGGGGGGCGAATACCTCTCCGCCTTCAGCGTTGGCGACCAGCTGCTGTGGGGGGCCGCCGAGCCGCTCAAGCGCATGCTCAGGATCCTGCGCGAGCAGTAGTCGACGCAAAGCACGGTCTCGTTACCATCGTCCGAGGCCATTAACAACGGGGCGCCTCCTTGAGGCGCCCCGTTGTGTATGCAAGGTGGATGCGACAGGCGTGAGCCGTTGATTCACGAGGCCGTTGAATGGCGGGGCCATCGATTCGCAGGTCCTTGATCAATGGCTTACGTTGAAGACATGCCGCCTGGCATGACCCCTCCCAGGCGCGTCGAGACTGCAATTATGGTACACAGGTATCATATCGACACTAGAATATGGCACGAGTGCCGCGGGATTGACGTGCGGTACTGCCGACGGACGCAAGGGACCTCCATGAAACGCAAGCTGACACTCGCCATGCTGCTTTCGCTTTCCGCCGCGAGCCCTCTGGCGCTGGCCCTGGGGCTGGGGGAGGCAGACGTTCGCTCCACGCTCAACGCGCCGCTGCGCGCCACGTTGCCGCTGACCGACGCCGCGGGCATCCAGGCCGGTCTGCTCAACGTCTCGGTAGCCGATGAGCGCGCCTTCGCCGCGGCTGGCCTGCCGCGGACTCCGCTGGCGGCAAGCGTCAGGTTGGCGGTGGAGCAGCGCCAGGGTCGCCTGGTGGTCGAGCTCACGACCGAGCGACCGGTGCGGGAGCCCTGGGTCGACCTGCTGCTGCGCTTCGACTGGCCGGGCGGCCAGCAGCTGCGCGAGGTGACCCTGCTGCTCGACCCCCCGGACTACGACCAGATGCCGGCCCTGGTGGCGGGCAGTCGCCGTCCTGCGCCCGCCCCGGTCAGCGTCTCGGCGCCCCCGCGCGACGCGGCACCGGCGCAGGCCACGACGCCCCGCCCCTCCGCGGCACCCGCCGGCAGCGGTGATCCAACCTGGGTACGCAGTGGCGATACCCTGTGGGCCGTGGCGGGGCGACTGCGTCCCGACAGCGGCATCAGCATGAACCAGATGATGGTGTCCCTGGTGGAGGCCAACCCCGAGGCCTTCCCTTCCGGCAACATCAATGCCATGCGCGCCGGCTTCAGCCTGGTGGTGCCGAACCGCGAGGCGATTGCCGGTCGTTCCGCGGGCGATGCCGATCGCATCGTCGCGGAGATGAACCGGGCCTGGGCCAACCGCGGCGGCGGTGCCCCGGCACGAGTGGCATTGGGCAGTCCCGCGGCCAGCCAGCCCGAGGCGGTCGCCATGGCAACCCCGGAAGCGGCACCGAGTGAATCGGCACCGGGCGAAGTGGCGCAGACCGAAGCGGGGGTTACCCCGCCGACGGAGGCTGACCCGTCGCCCGCTGAGCCCGCCGTCGACGCCGCCACTGCCGAGGCCATGCAAGTCCCCGAGGCACCGCGGCTCACCCTGCTTACCGATGCCCAGGTGGCCGCCGAGGCTGCCTCGGCGGGCGATGGCAGCGAATTTCCTGACGATGAAGCCCCTGCAATTGTCGCCGGCGACGGGATCGATGAGGGCGGCGAGGCCTCGGGCTCTGCCCAGGTCATGGTCGACCCCGACTTGCTGGAGGCCCTCTATGGCGACGGTGAACTGACCAGCGACGACCGCCTGCTTCGCCTCGAGGCTCGCTGGCTCGAGAACCAGCAGACGTTGCAGACGGTGCAGGAGGAGCGTGATCAGCTGCAGGATGAGTTGGGCGAGATGCGTGAGGAGATGACCGCCCTGCGCGAACAACTTGCCGCGCTCGCCGCCGGCGGCGCCGGGGTGGATGGACCCGGCGCTGGCGGTATCGCGCCTCCCGGTGGTCAGGCGGAAGAGCGCCCCTGGTGGGGTGCCATCTACCAGGGCGATACCGATCGCAACCTGATGCTGGGTGGTGCCGGCCTGGCTGCGCTGCTGGCGCTGTGGCTCGCGGTGCGTCGCCGTCGCCGTCATGAACATGATGAGCCTGCCGCGATCGGCGCCGGGCCGGTGCGGGTCGCCGTGCCGGGTGCCCCGGCTCCGGGGCGGCCCGAGGCCGCAAGCCCTGCGGTCGAAGCGCCGGCCCAACCGGCCGCGCCCTCGGTGCAGGGCTCGCTGCCCCAGGCCGAAGCGATCAGCGAAGCCGACATCTTCATGGCCTATGGGCGCTACGACCAGGCCCGTGAGCTGCTCGAGGCGAACCTGGCCCGGGAGCCGGAGCGTGATGACCTGCGGCTCAAGCTGCTCACCGTACACCTGGAGCAGGGCAGTCGCGAGGGGGTGGAGAGCGAGACCGCCAGGCTGCGCGAGGGGGGTAACCCTGCCGTGCGAGACGAGGTGGAGCGCCTGCTGGCGCGCCACGGCGTGGCGTCCGGCGCCGCCGCTGCCTCGGGTGCCACCGTCGAGCCCGCGGTGTTCAACAAGCCCGCCGAGCGTCCGCCACGGGTCTTCGACGAGACCGCCGAGGGCGAGTCTGGCTCGACGCCGCCGGATGCGGATGACGAAGCGTCAGATGACACGGCTCCGTTCGGTGCGTCTCCCGTTGCCGGCCCCTCTCACGACGGCCTTGACACGAATGCCTATCGTCGACCGGCCGCCATGGATAATCCCTCGCCGCCCGCAGGCGAGGCGCCGGCGGCCAAGCCCGAGCCCGTCGAGCCTGTCGAGCCCGAATCGCAACCCGCCGAACCCGAGCGAGTCGAGGTGACCACAAGACGGCTGGAGGATGGCAGCGAGATCATCGACTATCGCCCCCCGGCGCTGAACCCCTCGCCGGCACCCAGGGAGGAGACGCCCATGCAGCCCAGCATCGACTTCACTTCTGATCGCCCGGAAGCCGCCGACGATGACGCCGCCGAGGAGGCCCTCCCCCATGAGTGGGAGGTGGAGGAGGTTTCCTTCCCGCCCCTCGAGGCGGATAATGAACGCCTTTCCCCCAGCGCCGCCCGGGAGCGTCTGGCCGAGGCCCATCGTCGGGTCGAGGCCGGCGAGGGTGGTCGGGCCCGCCAGCTCCTCAACGAGCTGAGCCTCAGCGACGACCCGGCCATCCGCGACGAGGTGGCGGCACTGCTCAGACGACTGGATACCTGATCGCCGCATGACCCTCTTCAAACGCCTGGATGAACGCACTCCCCTGGCCGGACGCCTGGCCATGGGGGTCGAGTATGACGGCAGCGCCTACTGTGGCTTCCAGTTCCTCAAGCATTCGCCCTCCGTGCAGGCCGCTCTCGAGAAGGCCCTGGCCCGGGTGGCCGGCCAGCCGATTCGCGTCCATGCCAGCGGGCGCACCGATTCCGGCGTGCATGCCACTCGCCAGATCATTCACTTCGACCCGCCGGTGCCGCGTTCCCAGAAGGCCTGGGTGTTCGGCGTCAATGCCAACCTGCCGCGGGACGTCGCCGTGCGCTGGGTCAAGGAGGTGCCCGAGAGCTTCCACTCCCGCTTCAAGGCCCTGGCCCGCCGCTACCGCTACATACTGCTCAACCAGCCCAGCCGCCCGGTGCTGGAGCGTGCCAATGTCACCTGGTGCCGCGACCCGCTGGACGCCGATGCCATGCACCGCGCCGCCCAGGTGCTGGTGGGCGAGCACGACTTCTCCAGCTTCCGTGCCGCCGGCTGCCAGTCGAAGACCCCCTGGCGCCACCTGCACTTCATCGAGGTGCATCGCCACGGCCCGCTGGTGGTGGTGGACGTGCAGGGCAACGCCTTCCTGCACCACATGATCCGCAATATCGTCGGCGCTCTGGTCACCGTGGGCCGGGGCGAGCGGGGTGGCGACTACCTCGCGGACTTGATGACGCTGAAGGATCGCACCCTGGGCGACGTCACCGCTCCGGCCTGTGGCCTGCACTTCGTCGATTCCCTCTACGATGACTGCTGGGGCCTGCCCCGGGAGCCGCTCGGCCCCAACCTGCTGGCCTTCCTTGGTGAATGGACCGGCGAGCGGTCGCTACCCGACTGTCCCATGGTGGCGTTTCGGAGGGGACGGCCGGTGGCAGATATCTAGACCAATGCTCATGATCCAGAGGACGTCTGCTACATTCTTCTGTGATCGATGACATCTGTCTGAGAGTGGCGAAAGGATCCTACTGTGAGCGGCATTTGCGGCATCATCAATTTCGATGGCACCCCGGTCGAGAGATCAGAACTTGAGAAGATGGCGGCTCGAGCAGCGCACCGGGGCCCCGATGGCATCCATTATCATTGCGAAGGTTCCGTGGGAGTTGTCTGCCTGGTGCTGGATTCGACACCGGATGGCACGGGCACCTGTCGTCCTCTCCTCGACAACGATCATCACCTGCTGTTCGTGGCCGATGCACGACTCGATAACCGCGGTGAATGTGCCTCGGTAAGCCACCGGGCCGGCAGCGACCGGGCAACGGATGCCGAACTCATGCTGGGGATGCTGCGTCACTCCGGGGAGCGCGGCCCCGAACGTCTGGTCGGAGACTTTGCCTACGCCCTGTGGGATGACCGCCGTCGCGAACTGCGCCTGGCAAGAGATGCGATGGGGGTCCGCTCGCTCTACTATCGTGTCGAGCCGAAGCGGGTCCTGTTTGCCACTGAAGCGGCACAGATCCTGGCGGTCAATGGCGTGCCTCGCCGTCTCAATGAAAACGCCGTTGCCTGGCACCTTTCCGGCATGCAGACCCCGGCAGGATGCGTGTTCTACGATGGCATCGACGAGGTCAAGCCGGGCGAGGAGGTGTCGGTCCCGGCGGGGCAGGTGGCGCGTGTTCGTGTCTTCTGGCGCCCTGATCCGGAAAAACGTCTACGTTACCGCGATGAGCGGGAGTATGCCGATCATCTGCGAGAACTGCTGACGGAGGCCGTACGCTGCCGGCTGCGGGCCCGATCGCCCGCCGGGATCAGCCTCAGCGGTGGCGTCGATTCCTCTACCGTGGCCTCGGTCGCCGGTTGGCTGCATGGCAGAGAGGCAGGGGTGCCGGCGATGCGTGCCTACAGCTGGGTCTTTACCGACCTGCCGGAGTGTGACGAGAGCGATAATGTCCACCGAGTTGCCGACCACTTCGGGATCCCGGTCCACGGCATTCCTGCCGAGGAGACCTGTCCCCTCGCCGACGAAGCGGCGAATCGCCCCCATGAGGACGACCCCTTCACGTCGATGTTTCAACCCTTCATGCATCGCGCCCTCTCGGCGGCCTCCCTGGAGGGGGTCTCCGTCATGTTCTATGGTTTCCGCGGCGATGTGATGTGCGGGGGCAACGTGAACGACGTGCCCGGGATGCTCCGGGCGGGGCGCTGGCGGCAGGCCCGGGATGAGCTCGGGGCGCTGTCGCGGGTAATGTCACTCTCGTCAGCAGCCACGCTGCGCCACTATGTATTCCAACCTCTGATCTCGGATCTCCTGCCGCCGCGGGTGCGGATTGCCGGACGGCAGGCGCTGCAACGGCGCAGGGGAGCCCAGGCCGGCCGGGTCCACCACGGGGTCAGGGCGGGGCCAGCGGCGCGGGCCGCAGCGCATGTCCGCGATGACTTCCTGGGGCGTGCGGGGCTGCCGCCGCTGGAACCGACCCGCGAGGCGGCCAAGGCGTGGCCGCGCATCGCCGCGCGCCACCGCTACATCCATATCGTCTCCCCCCTGGTACTGCGCGGCGTGATGTACGCCGAGCGGGTCGCCGCTGCCCACGGTATCGCCATCGCCGATCCCTGGAGCGACCGGCGCATCGCCGAATTCATCCTGGCCTGTCCGCAGCATTACGTCGATACCGCCGTCGAGGTCAAGCGGCTGGCTCGTCGGGCCGTGGAGGGCATCATGCCGGCGGACGCCATCCGGTCGGCCAGCAAGGTCTCTCCCGAGCCTCTCTACCTGGACGCGCTGCGCCGCCAGGCCCATGACACCGTGATCGACCTGATGACGAATAGCCGCTGTGCCGACCTAGGCTTCATCGACGAGGCCATGCTGCGGGATCGCTTCACGCGCTTCGTGAGCGGCGAGGCGCCTTCCTTCGAGCTGTGGCCGACCCTCTGCCTGGAACTCTGGCTGCGCCGCTATTGGCCGTGACCGGCGTCTCGGGGCGAGAAACAGGATAGTCTTGAGCACTGCTGGATGAAAAAAACCATTGTCTTGCAAGAGAAAGTCATACCGCTGCCGCCTTGCGGGTCGCTTCCTGCTCCCCTAGTGTCATTCTTGCGGGGTATGTAAGTCCGGTAATTTCCCGCAAGGGAGTGTAACCGGCATCCCGCTTGTGTATCCGCTCAACAGGAGTGACCAGCATGAACAAGACGACCGATCGCGAGACCACCCGGCGTCCCTACCGCGCCCCCGAGTTGAGGCAGTGGGGAACGGTGGCCGACATCACCCTGGTGGGACAGACCAACCCCGGGGGGGATGTCCTGCCCGGGCAGGCCCAGGGGCGTGACGGCGGCAGCATCAATCCGCCTGGATTGTCGCGCTGAATGCATGACCGGCGCGCCGCATCCCGTTTACGCGCTGTGACGGTATGGGTCGGATGCCGATGCACCTCGATGCCATAACGCTGCTCGATGGCCGCCACGGCCTCGAGCGGCTTCTTGCGTTCACCAGGCAGGCGGATGCTCGGGCGGCGCTGGCGGCTCTGGTGCGGGGCATCCAGGCCAACCCCCTGTGGCAGGCGCTGGGGAGCGTGCGCCTGGTGGCTCGCCTGGATCCCGCCCCGACGCTGGCGCTCTTCGGCAGCTTCTCTGCGGCCCAGCGCCTGCAGCTCCAGGACCTGGCGGCCCAGCTGGACGAACTCCTCACCGCCCATCGCTATGTGGACTATCACGATGCCGAGCGGGCCGCCGAACGGCTTGCCGATGCTCTGAGACGCCGATTCGGCAGCGAGGCCCTGTCGCGCTGCCGCTTCACCGCCATTCCCCGGGGCGGCTGGATCGTGCTCGGCATGCTCGCCTACCTGCTCGACCTGCGCCCCGACCAGCTGGTGGCGCCGGGCGCTGCGCCCCCCGGGCGATATGCCGACGACGAGAGGCTGGTGGTGGTGGATGACTGTGCCCTGTCGGGCCTTCGCTTCCAGCAGTTCCTGCCGCAGTGCGACGCTGCCAGGGTCATCTTCTGCCCGCTCTATGCCAACCCGGCGCTGTGTCGCGCCATCGAGGCCGCCGAATCCCGCGTCGAGGCCTGCCTGCACGCCGTGGATCTTCAGGATGTGGCCCGGGAGCGATTCGGCAAGGCCTACCCCCGGTGGCTGGCCGAGCGGCGCGCACGGATCGGAGAGAGCGGCTACTGGTGCGGCATCGCCGAGTATGTCGCCTTCGCCTGGTGCGAGCCTCAGACGAAGTACTGGAATGCCGAGACGGAGCGGTTCGAGGCGGGCTGGAACCTGCTGCCGCCGGCGCTCTCCCTGAAGCGACGCATCGCCGCCTCGCGGCTCCATGCCGCTCATGGCGGGACAGGGGAGCCGGACGTCGAGCTGCTCGATCATCACGCTTCCGGGCGGCTGACCGTTGCCGATGGCGTGCTGTGGACCGAGATCGACTCGGCGGTGGCCCTGGCGCGCCTGTCGGCGGAGCCGCCCGGGAGCGCGCCCTGCCTTCGCCTCGAGGAGACGGCGGCCGACATGTGGCACGCCGTGTTGGCACACGGTTCCCTCGAGGGGGCCGAGACCGAGCTTGTGGCACGCTATGCCGTTCCCGGCGAGACGCTGCGCCAGGACCTTGCCGGGTTCGTGGCGCAGCTACAGGGTCATGGCATCCTGGCGTGTCGTTGACGCCTTCCGGCCGCGTGACAGGGGAGGTGACGCGAGCATGAGAACCTACCGCTACCGCCTCTTCGGCCTCTGCGTTGAGAGCGACCACCGCCTCCAGGCGCCCATGACGCTCGCCCCGCCCGAGGTGGCGCCCGAGCTGCATTTCCGCTGCGCCATCGGCGCCCAGCCGTCGGCTCCCCCGGACCTCCTCTACGCGAGCCCGGAGCACAACCGCCTCGGCGAAAGCGTGGTGCAGCTCTACGCCACGCCGGACGGCGTGCTGATGCGCTTCCCCCGGGTGGCGGACTTCCGGCTCTCCCCGGGGGAGATCGACTGTCGCCTGGTCGACCCCGATCTTGCCTTCATGATCGACATCTGCCTGCTGGGCCACGTGATGGCCTACTATCTGGAGCTCTCGGGGGTGGCCGCCCTTCATGCCGGGGCCGTGGCCTGGGAGGGGCAGGCGGTGCTGTTCGCCGCAGACCGCACCGGGGGCAAGAGCACCCTGGTGGCCTCCGCGGTCGCGGCCGGTCTGGCGCTGCTGGCCGATGACATTGCGGCGCTGGAGTCGGACGGCGACACCTTGTGGTGTCGTCCCGGCTTTCCGCAGCTGAAGCTGACCCCCGAACAGGCGCAGCGCTTCGCGGGGGGCGCGGAGGGGTTCGGCCTGGTGCACCCTTCCTTTGCCAAGCTGAGCGTGCCGGCCGAACGGGTGGGGGGCATCGCCACGGCGCCGCTGCCGCTGGCCCGTATCTATCTGGTCGAGCGCCGCGCCGAGACGGAGGATGCCGCGGTGAGTATCGAGCCTGTCGCCCCGGGGGAGGCGCTGATCCAGCTCGTCCGGCACTCCTTCCTGGCCGAGCTCCTCGATGGCCATGCGGCGTACCCGGGCTTTTTGGGGGCGGGGGAGGGCGACCTGCGCACCCAGCGCTTTCACCGGCTGGCGGCCCTGGCCCGTGCCGTGGCGGTCAGGCGCCTATGTTATCCTAGCGGCTACCAGCACCTGCCGGCGGTCCACGCGGCGGTGCGAGCCGATCTCGCGGCCCCTGCCGGCGCTCCATGACGCTATCATGGCGCCGGCAGGGGCGGGGTGGCACTTGACTCCTGACACGACCGAGGCGCGATGATGACAGCAGGGCAGGGGGCGACGGCCCGTACCCGGGTAAAACTCTGTGGCCTGAGACGCCCCGAGGACGTCGATGCCGCCGTGGCGGCCGGCGCCGACGCTCTGGGCTTCGTGCTCTGGCCCGGCAGCAAGCGTGCGGTGGACGAGGCGCTTCTCGCCAAACTGGCCGCCCGGGTGCCGGCCTTCGTCACCCGGGTGGGACTCTTCGTCGACCAGGCCCCGGCCTTGATCGAGCGCTGTGCCACCCATCTGGACCTGGTGCAGTTTCACGGTGACGAATCGCCGGCCTTCTGCGAGGGCTTCGCACGCCCCTGGATCAAGGCGCTGCGCATGCGCGACGGCCTCGACCTTGACGCCGCCGCTGAGGCCTACCGCGGCGCTCGAGCGCTGCTGCTCGATGCCTATCGCCCTGGCGTGCCGGGCGGCACCGGCGAGACCTTCGACTGGTCGCGAATTCCCGCAGGGCTGGCAAAACCTGTTATCCTCGCCGGAGGCCTTGGGGCCGACAATGTGGCCGAGGCCATCGCCACCGTGGCGCCCTTCGCGGTGGATGTCTCCGGTGGCGTCGAGGCCTCGCCCGGCGTCAAGGATCCCGGGCGCATCGCGGCCTTTCTAGAGGCCGTGAATCGAGGAGACGCGCTGCGTCTGTCTCGCTGATCCGCACCCTCGGCCAGCGCTCGGCGCCCGCCATGGCCTGGTATCACCGTGTTCCATCCCTTAGCCCTTCTGGCGATCTAGTGAGGTGTCTTTCGTGAGCAAGTTCAGTGACCTGACCCGACTGCCGGATGCCCGCGGCCACTTTGGCCCCTACGGCGGCCGGTTCGTCTCGGAGACCCTGAGCTTCGCCCTGGACGAGTTGGAGAAGACCTACCTGAGTCTTCGCGACGACCCGGCCTTCCAGGCGGAATTCGACTATGACCTGGCCCACTACGTGGGTCGTCCTTCGCCTCTCTATCATGCCGACCGCTGGTCGAAACAGCTGGGTGGGGCGCAGATCTGGCTCAAGCGCGAGGACCTCAATCACACCGGCGCCCACAAGGTGAACAACACCATCGGCCAGGCGCTGCTGGCCAAGAAGAGCGGCAAGCCGCGGGTGATCGCCGAGACCGGCGCCGGCCAGCACGGCGTGGCCACCGCCACCGTGGCGGCCCGCCTGGGGCTCAAGTGCGACGTCTACATGGGGGCGGCGGACGTGCAGCGCCAGAAGCTCAACGTCTATCGCATGCGCCTGCTGGGCGCCAACGTGATCGCCGTGGAGTCCGGCACCCGCACCCTCAAGGACGCCATGAACGAGGCGCTGCGCGACTGGGTCACCAACGTCGACGATACCTTCTACATCATCGGCACCGTGGCGGGCCCGCACCCCTACCCGATGCTGGTGCGCGACTTCAACTCCGTGGTGGGCCGCGAGGCACGCGAGCAGTCCTTCGTGGAGTTCGGCAAGCTGCCCGATGCGCTGATCGCCTGTGTGGGCGGCGGCTCCAACGCCATGGGGCTCTTCTACCCCTTCGTGGAGGATGACGAGGTGGTCATGTACGGCGTCGAGGCCGGCGGCGACGGTGTCGAGACCGGCCGCCATGCCGCGCCGCTCGCTTCGGGGGCACCCCGCGGCGTGCTCCACGGCAATCGTACCTACCTGATGTCCGACGAGGGCGGCCAGGTCTCCGATACCCACTCCATCTCCGCCGGCCTGGACTATCCAGGCGTGGGACCCGAGCACGCCCTGTGGAAGGACGTGGGGCGGGTCAACTACGTGGCCGCCAATGACGACGCCGTGCTGGCGGCCTTTCGGGAGCTGACCCTCGTCGAGGGCATCATGCCTGCGCTCGAGACCGCCCACGCCCTGGCCTATGCCAAGGTGCTGGCGCCGACCATGAGTCCGGACCAGAACATCATCGTCAACCTCTCCGGACGGGGCGACAAGGACATCCTCACCGTCGCCAAGCTCGACGGCATCGAGATCTAAGGGGCCATGATGAACCGTATCGACCAACGCTTCGCCGACCTCAAGGCCCAGGGCCGCCGTGCGCTGATTCCCTTCATCACCGCCGGCGACCCGGCCCCCCAGTACACCGTGGGCTTCATGCATGCCCTGGTGGAGGCGGGGGCCGATGTGATAGAGCTGGGCGTGCCCTTCTCCGACCCCATGGCCGACGGCCCGGTGATCCAGAAGGCCTGCGAGCGGGCGCTCAAGCATGGCGTGCGCCTCACCCATCTGTTCGAGATGGTGCGCGAGTTTCGCCAGACCGACGCCACCACCCCGGTGGTGCTGATGGGTTACCTGAACCCCATGGAGCGCATCGGCCTGGCCACCTTCGCCGAGCAGGCCGCCGCGGCCGGCATCGATGGGGTGCTGACCGTGGACATGCCCCCGGAGGAGGCCGTTGAACTCGGCCCCCTGCTCAAGTCCCAGGGGCTCGCCTCGATCTTCCTGGTCGCCCCTACCACTTCCAGTGCCCGGGCCGCTACAATATGTGCCCACGGCGAAGGCTATCTCTACTACGTTTCGCTCAAGGGCGTGACCGGCTCCGCCATCCTGGACGCCGCCGATGTGGCCGACCACCTGGCGCCGCTGCGCGAACAGACCGACCTGCCGCTGTGCGTCGGTTTCGGCATTCGCGACGGCGCCTCGGCCGCGGAGGTGGGCAAGGTCGCCGATGGCGTCATCGTCGGCTCGGCGCTGGTCAGCCGCATCGCCGAGAACGCTGAACGCCCCGAGGTGATCGCGGGCGAACTCAAGGCGGTGCTCGGCGAAATGCGCCTGGCCCTGGATGCCATGAGCGCGAGTTGAGCGAGGCCTTAGCCCCCCGTATTCGACCCATGCGCCCGGCTAGCGGCGGGCGCCGACCACATGACGGAACCCTTTCTGACATGAGCTGGCTAGACAAGATCGTGCCCTCCATGGGGCGTATCCAGCGCAAGGACCGCCGGGCCAGCGTGCCCGATGGCCTGTGGCGCAAGTGCCCCAAGTGCGAGGCGGTGCTCTACCTGCCCGAACTCGACAAGCATCACAACGTCTGCCCCAAGTGTGACCACCACATGCGGCTGACCGCGCGCAAGCGTCTCGACTGGTTCCTCGACAGGGAGGGCCGGGAGGAGCTGGCCGCCGAGGTCGAACCCGTCGATCGGCTCAAGTTCCGCGACTCCAAGAAGTACAAGGATCGCCTGGCGGCGGCCCAGAAGGAGACCGGCGAGAAGGACGCCCTGATCGCCATGCGCGGCCGCCTGGACGGCCTTCCGGTGGTGGTGGTGGCCTTCGAGTTCAGCTTTATGGGGGGCTCCATGGGGGCGGTGGTCGGCGAGAAGTTCGTTCGCGCCGCCACCCTGGCCCACGACGAGGGCATCCCGCTGATCTGCTTCTCCGCCTCCGGCGGTGCGCGCATGCAGGAAGCGCTCTTCTCGCTGATGCAGATGGCCAAGACCTCCGCCGCCCTGGAGAAGCTCAAGCTGGCCGGCGTGCCCTACATATCGGTGCTCACCGACCCGGTGTTCGGCGGCGTCTCGGCGTCGCTCGCCATGCTGGGCGACCTCAACGTGGCCGAACCCAATGCGCTGATCGGCTTCGCCGGCCCCCGGGTCATCGAGCAGACCGTGCGCGAGAAGCTGCCCGAAGGCTTCCAGCGCAGCGAGTTCCTGCTCGACCATGGCGTCATCGACATGATCGTGCGGCGCGGCGAGATGCGCGACCGCCTGGGGGCTGTGCTGCGCAAGCTGACCCACCAGCCCGCCCTGGGGCTGCCCGAGCTGCCCGCCGACGAGCCCGACCTGGTGGACGCCGCCGAGCAGGCCGCGGCCGAGGAGGGCGCCGAGGCGCCCGCGGCGAGCGCGCCCGGTGCCGACGAGGCGACGCCCCAGCCCGGCGACGACGGCCGTCGCTGAGCCGATGGCCGACGCTGAATCAATGCGCGAGGCAGCGATGCCCACCACGCTCGAGGCCTGGCTGGCCCGACTGGAAGCGGCCCATCCGGTGGGCATCGACCTCGGCCTCGACCGCGTGGCCGAGGTTGCCCGTCGAATGGGGCTGCTGGAGCGCCCCATCGCCGGCCGGGTGATCACCGTGGCCGGCACCAACGGCAAGGGGTCCACCGTGGCCATGCTGGAGGCGCTGGCCCGGGCCCATGGACTCACCACCGCCACCTATACCTCCCCGCATCTGATTCGCTACAACGAGCGCCTGCGTTTTGACGGCGAGGAGGCCGACGACGCCACCCTGATGGCGGGCTTCGCCGCGGTGGAGCGGGCTCGCCTGGACGGCGAACCGGTCAGCTTGACCTACTTCGAGGTGGGCACCCTGGGAGCGCTCTGGGCCATGGCCCGGCAGCCGCCCGATCTCGCCCTTCTCGAGGTGGGGCTCGGCGGGCGCCTGGATGCGGTCAACGTCATCGACCCGGACGTGGCGGTGATCACCACCGTGGCCCAGGACCACGCCGCCTTTCTCGGCACCGATCTGGCGCAGATCGGCCGCGAGAAAGCCGGCATCCTGCGCGCCGGCCGCCCCGCGGTGCTGGGCAGCACCACGCTGCCCGACAGCGTGCGCGAAGTGGCCGAGGCCCTCGGTGCCGAGGTCCATGCCCTGGGCGAAGCGTTCTGGCGCGAGGGCGAAGGCGCAGGCTGGCGCTTTGGGGGTCAGACCCCTATCGGCGACCTCCCGGACCCTGGCCTGCCCCTGGACAACGCCGCCACGGCGCTCCAGGCCCTGGCCCTGACCGGAGTGACCCT
>NZ_JACUUD010000225.1 GCF_014859505.1 Halomonas sp. | reverse complement strand
GCCGACCTCCACGATGTCAACGTGGCGCTCTAACCAACTGAGCTATGGTCCTGCTTCAGCGTCGGTTGCCGGCACACATCGCCCGGGCAACGGATGCATATCATACCCATCGGGCCGGATTTTGCAAGCCTTCAGCGGTCACTCTTGACCCGCTCCACGGCCTCCAGCCAACCGCTATAGAGCCGCTCGCGCTCCGCCTCGGGCATCTGCGGCGTGAAGCGACGCTCGCACTGCCAGAGCTCGGCGATCTCGTCGAGGTCGCGGTACCAGCCGAGGCGCAACCCGGCCAGGTAGGCGGCGCCCAGGGCGGTGGTCTCCAGCACCGTGGGCCGATCCACGGCCAGCCCCAGCATGTCGGCGAGGAACTGCATCACCCAGTTGTTGGCCACCATGCCGCCATCGACGCGCAGGGTATCGGGCTCGGCGGCCATGTCGTCACTCATGCAGGCCTGCAGGTCGCGGGTCTGGTAGCAGACCGCCTGCAGCCCCGCCGCCACGATCTCGGCGATACCGGTATCCCGGGTCAGGCCGAAGATGGCGCCTCGCGCCTTGGGATCCCAGTGCGGTGCGCCGAGCCCGGTGAAGGCGGGTACCAGATAGACGCTGTGGCCGCTGCGCGTCTTGCGGGCCAGCGCCTCGGTCTCGGCGGCGTCGGCGAACAGCTGCAGGCCGTCGCGCAGCCACTGCACCGTGGCACCCGCCACGAAGATGCTCCCCTCCATGGCGTAGGTGGTCTTGCCATCGATGCGGTAGCCCACCGTGGTCAGCAGCCGGTTGCGCGACAACTCGGCCTTGTCGCCGGTGTTGACGATCATGAAGCAGCCGGTCCCATAGGTGCTCTTGCCCATGCCCGGCGAAAAGCAGGCCTGGCCGACCAGGGCCGCCTGCTGGTCACCGGCCACCCCGGCGATGGGCAACTCGGCGCCGAGCCACTCAGCATCCACCACACCGAAGTCGTCGCTGGAGTCCTTCACCTCGGGCAGCAGCGACTCGGGAATCCCGAACAGCTCGAGCAGCTCCGGGTCCCAACGCTGCGTATGGATGTTGAAAAGGGCCGTGCGCGACGCATTGGTGGCATCGGTGGCATGTACCTTGCCTCCCGTGAGGCGCCAGATCAGGAAGGTATCCACGGTGCCGAAGGCGAGCTCGCCGCGCTCGGCCCGCTCCCGCGCCCCTTCCACGTGGTCGAGGATCCAGGCCAGCTTGGTGGCCGAGAAGTAGGGATCGATGAGCAGGCCCGTCCGTGCCTGGACCTCCTCCAGGTGCCCGGCATCGCGCAGCGCCTGGCAGGAATCCGCGGTGCGGCGATCCTGCCAGACGATGGCGTTGTAGAGGGGCTCTCCGGTCTCACGATCCCACACCAGAGTGGTCTCTCGCTGGTTGGTGATGCCCACCCCGATGACGGCGTCGAGCCCGACGCCCGCGCGCTCGATGGCCTCGCGGCAGGTGGTCAGTACGGTGGACCAGATGGATGCCGGATCATGCTCGACCCAGCCGTCGCTCGGGAAGATCTGGGGGAACTCCCGCTGCGCGGAGGCGACTCTGTGACCTTCGCGATCGAAGAGGATGGCGCGCGAACTGGTGGTGCCCTGGTCAATGGCAAGCAGATAGTCGGCCATGGAGGCTCCTGTCGTTTATCGTTGTAGGGTCGATCAGATGTTCGTTTGTGATCACCAAGAGTACTGCAGCGTGTTCGGAATGCTCTACCACCTTGGTCGGACACCACCTCGGGAGCGGCTGCCGGACGCAGCGATCATCGCCTACAATGGCGGCATCACAAGGAGTCAGCATGAACCAGTCACAGCGACAGGAAGCCATTGTCGACCTGGTGCGTCGCCAAGGCTATGCCAGCATCGAACAGCTGACCGAGCATTTCGCGGTCACCCCCCAGACGATTCGCCGCGACCTCAATGCCCTGGCCGAGGAGGGCCTGATCCGCCGCGTCCACGGTGGCGCCGGCCTGGAATCGAGCACCGTCAACACCGCCTACAGCACCCGCAAGACCCTCAACCTCGACGCCAAGCAGCGGATCGCGGCGCTTCTGGCCAGGCAGGTTCCCGACGGCTCCTCGCTGTTCATCAACATCGGGACCAGCAACGAGGTGGTGGCCGAGGCCCTGCTGGAGCACCGCGATCTCGAGGTGATCACCAACAACCTCAACGTGGCCGCCATCCTCCAGCACAAGGAGGACTTCAACGTGATCATCGCCGGCGGCCAGGTGCGCTCACGGGACGGCGGGATCATCGGCGAGGCCACCATCGACTTCATCAACCAGTTCAAGGTCGACTACGGCATCATCGGCATCAGCGGCATCGACGAGGATGGCTCGCTGCTGGAGTTCGACTATCAGGAGGTGCGTGTCGCCCAGGCGATCATCCGCAACTCCCGCCAGGTCTATCTCGCTGCCGATCACTCCAAGTTCCATCGCAACCCCTCGGTGCGCCAGGGCAACATCGCCCAGATCGACGCCCTGTTCACCGACCGCCGCCCACCCCAGGCGATCTGCCAGCTGATGGCCAGCCACGACGTGACGATGCATATCGCCGACTGACCCTCCAACGGCTCGCTGACGGGGCCCGACGGCGCCAGCCCACACGGCTGAACCGGATAA
>NZ_JACUUD010000224.1 GCF_014859505.1 Halomonas sp. | reverse complement strand
CGATGGTAGTGTGGGGTCTCCCCATGTGAGAGTAGGTCATCGTCAGGCACTTATACCGAGAAAACCCCGGGCATTCAGATGCCCGGGGTTTTTTCATGGTCATGGGGAAACCCCGCTCTTTATTCGTGGGGCCGCTTCGCGGTCCGGCCCCTCGCGGGCTCGGGTCGTTCAACCGCCCTCGCGGCGGTGCCGCGAAGGGCCGGGCGGTCTCACCCCCATGTGAGAGTAGGTCATCGTCAGGCACTTATATAGAAAGGCCCCGCGTTCGAAAGAGCGCGGGGCTTTTCGCGTTTCGGCCCGGGGCTCGCCAGAGGCCGGCTGTCGGTGTTTATGCCTTCGGCGTTTCCGGGGGCGCCTTGCATCCGCTAGAATGAGCCCTTTCCCGTCTGAGGGTTACGAATGACCATCGTAGACCTGATTCGCCTGCTCAGTGACGGCGAGTTTCACTCCGGCGAGCAGCTTGGCGAGCGGCTCGGCGTGTCGCGTGCCGCCGTGTGGAAGCAGCTGCGCAAGCTCGAGGCGCTGGGAATCGTCATGGAGGCGGTGAAGGGGCAGGGGTACCGCCTGGCCGAGCCGCTGGAGCTTCTCGATGGCGCGCGCATCGTCGCCGGGCTGTCGCGGGAGTCGCGCGGATTGCTGACACGGCTCTTCGTCGAGGAGACCCTGCCGTCGAGCAATGCCTTCCTGCGAGAGCGCTTCGACCAGGGCGCCGGTCATGGCGAGGTCTGTCTGGTCGAGCAGCAGAGTGCCGGGCGTGGTCGGCGTGGGCGCACCTGGAGTACCCCCTGGGGGCGGAGCCTGATGCTGTCCCTCGGCTGGCGGGTTGAGTCCGGTGTGGCGGCCCTGGAGGGGCTGAGCCTGGCGGCAGGTGTGGTGCTGGCCGAGGTGCTGGAGCGCCATGGGGTGGCGCCACGCCTGAAGTGGCCCAACGATGTCCTGCTCGAGCAGTCGGACGGCGGCTTCGGCAAGCTGGCCGGCATCCTGGTAGAAGTGACGGGAGACACCGCGGGGCCCTGCACGGTGGTGATCGGGATGGGCATCAACGTTGACCTGCCGCCGGCATTCCGAGAGGGCCTGGATCAGCCGGCGGCGGCCATTCATGACCAGGCCTCCGGGTTGTCGCGTAACGAACTCGCCGTGGAACTGGTCGAAGGGCTTCTGGCTCTGGTGGCCAACTTCGAGAAGGAGAGCTTCGCGGTGTGGCAGGCGGCGTGGAATGAACGTCACGCCTTCGCGGGCCGTGAGGTGGATGTGTTGCGTGGCCAGGAGCGCGAGTCGGCGGTGGCAGAGGGCGTGGATGCCGCAGGGAATCTGCTGGTCCGTCGGCAGGGGGAACTGCGGCGGCTGGCCGGCGGTGAGATCAGTCTGCGAGCTCGTTCATGATCCTCGACCTGGATATCGGCAACACCCTGTCCAAGTGGCGGCTCAAGGACGCCGACAGCAGCGAGATCCGCTCCCGTGGTGCCGTATGGACTCGAGAGGAGTGGCGGCCGGGGGCGGACATTCCCGATCTGGATGTCGTGGAGGCGGTACGTATCTCCAGCGTGGCGCGCCGCGCCGTGCTGGAGGATACCGTGGCGCTGCTCTATCGCCAGGTGGGCCACGTCCACGTGGCGCGCTCGACGTCGGAAGCGCTTGGCGTGACCAATGGCTATGATGAGCCAGAACGTCTGGGCGTCGACCGTTGGCTTGGCGCGCTGGCCGGCTATCAGCTGGCGGGTGGCTGCTGTGCGGTGGACTGCGGCAGCGCCATCACCATCGACTTCGTGCTGCCGGGCGGTCGCCACCTGGGAGGCTATATCCTGCCGGGGCTGAGGCTCATGAAGGAGAGCCTGAAGCTCGGAACGCGCAACGTGGCCATCGATCCCGACAGCGAGGCCGAGGAGTTGCTGGTCCCCGGCAGGCGCACGGTGGAGGCGGTCAATCACGGAATCTACATGGCGGCGGTAAGCGCCATCAATCGCACCTATGCCGAAGTGTGCGACATGGAGGGGGTGGCGCTGCCACTGCTGCTGACCGGCGGTGATGCTCGGGTGGTCTCCAGAGGGCTCCAGGTGCCCCATGCGGTCTGGCCGGACATGGTCTATGGCGGTCTCGAGGCCTGCTTCCCGCTCACCGCCGCCGAGCGTGCCGGCCGGATGTCCGGAGCGCCCAGGGTCCCGCCGCCTGTGGCACTGGAAAAGATTCGCGCAGGGCTTGCTTTCTCTATGCTGCTTTGACACAATTCGCCGCGTTCCATGGGGAAGCCAGTGCCCACAAGGCTCCGGGTTTTCGTACAAGAAGGCTGAGAAAACAGCATCTTGACAACATGGAAAAGGGTGGTAGCATATGCCGCCAGTTGGAGGGGTTCCCGAGTGGCCAAAGGGAGCAGACTGTAAATCTGCCGCGAAAGCTTCGAAGGTTCGAATCCTTCCCCCTCCACCAGATTTCGCCGAGCCCCGGAAGGGATCAGGCAGCAAGAGTGGGTAGGCGGGCATAGTTCAATGGTAGAACCTCAGCCTTCCAAGCTGATGGTGCGGGTTCGATTCCCGCTGCCCGCTCCAGCATCCGAGGATGCGTAAGTTTTGCTCATGTAGCTCAGGGGTAGAGCACACCCTTGGTAAGGGTGAGGTCGACGGT
>NZ_JACUUD010000223.1 GCF_014859505.1 Halomonas sp. | reverse complement strand
GTCACCTGGGCACGATCCAGGAACGACATGCCGGCCGGGTTGCCGAAGACGATGGTGGCGTCGTTGACGTTGGAGCTACGCCCGGCGTGGCCATAGCCCTGGCCGCTGACGCTCTGCTCGTTGATCTGGTAGCCGCCGGCGTGGGCCTGGCTGGCGAAGGCGGCGGCCGCGATGGCCACCGCCAGGGAGAGGCGATTGAACTTGTTCTTCATGTGATTCATCCCTTGGGGTTCTGTATTTACGCTGATGCTGGCGAGTGCTCTCGGCTGAGACAGGCGCGTACCCACCCCTTTTCTCGCAACCGCCTGCCAGTTTCAAGGGCAAACGTTCGTTTTAATCTCTTAAATGCTAATACTTTGGTCGCACGGACGTTTCATTGATCGAACTTTCAGTGAGTTAGCCAACACGGCCCCGCTGTGCCGAAACCGCCATGGCGTCCTGGCTATCTCGACTTGACCAGTGGGTAACACATAGGTTCTACACTGAGGTTATCCGCCACCAGCACCCTGCCGGGATCTGCAAGGCATCGACCTGCAAGACAGCACCGACCTGCGAGGCACCGTCATCATGAAAGTCAGTGAACTGGCCAGGGCCGCCGGCGTCACCGCCGAGACCGTCCGCCACTATGTGCGCGAGGGGCTGCTCGATCCCCGGCGCCACCCCGACAACGGCTACCAGCTCTTCGAGCGGGGCGACCTGGAGCGCCTGCGCTTCATCCACCGCGCCCGCAACCTGGGCTTCGGCGTGGCCGAGATCCGCGACATCCTCGCCCACGCCGACCAGGGCGATTCCCCCTGCCCCATGGTCCGCGACCTGCTCGCCAGCCGGCTGCCGGAGATTCGCGCCCGCATCGAGGAGCTGCAGGCGCTGGCCGCGCGCATGGAGCAGGCCCTGGAGAGCTGGGCCGAGATGCCCGACGGCACCCCGGATGGCCACAGCCTCTGCCGGCTGATCGAAAGCTTCCCCGAGCCCCTGCGCGACAACCTGCGCGAAAACAAGGAACCCGGCAACGACGGCCATCGCGCGCCCGCCGGCGCCACACCCATCGAGGAGACCCAGTGAACGCTCGCATACCACTCGAACGTATCGTGCCCGGCATGAGCTGCCAGGGCTGCGTGAAGCGCATGCGCGAGGCGATCCAGGCCCAGGACCCCGAGGCCGAGGTGATCGGCACCCCGGCCGAGAAGCGCCTGGAGGTCTCCACCGTGCTGGATGCCCAGGCGCTGGACCAGGCCCTGAGTAACGCCGGCTACCCGCCCGGCGAGCTCGAGGAGGCCCCGGGCGAGGAAGCGAGCCCCGCGGCCATGCCGGAGCCCACGGCACAGGCGACGCCCGCGCCGGCCTCACCGGCTCGCGACGATGAGCGCGACGACGCGCGCGCCACCGCCCGGCGGCTCTCCATCAGCGGCATGACCTGCGCCAGCTGCGTGGCCAGCGTGCAGAAGGCGCTGGAACGCACGCCAGGCGTGGTCAGCGCGGAGGTCAACTTCGGCACCCGCACCGCCCAGGTGCGCGGCAGCGTGAGCGAGGCCGAGCTGATTGACGCCGTGGAGGCGGCCGGCTACGAGGCGGAGCCGATCCTCGACCTGCGCCAGGCCGAGCAGGCCCGGGCCGAGAAGGACGCCCAGCAGTATCGCCAGCGCCTGCGCGGCAGTTTCTGGTCCCTGGCGCTGGCGGTGCCGCTGATGGCCAGCATGTTCTTCTACCACCCCCAGCTGGTCGGCACCGGCCGGCTCTTATGGCTGGTGATCGGCCTCTTGACGCTGGCCGTGCTGGCCATCCCCGGCCGCCACTTCTTCATCAATGCCTGGAAGAACTTCAAGCACCACCAGGCCAACATGGACACCCTGATCGCCATGGGCACCGGCACCGCCTGGGTCTACTCCATGGCGGTGGTGGCCTTCGCCCCCTGGCTGCCCGCGGTGGCCCACGGCATCTACTTCGAGGCCTCGGCGATGATCATCGGCCTGGTGCTGCTGGGCAACGCCCTGGAGCTGCGCGCCCGGGGCCGCACCAGCGAGGCACTCAAGCGCCTGCTCGACCTGCAGAGCCGCACCGCCCGGGTGATCCGCGACGGTGAGGAGCGCGAGCTCGACATCGACGAGGTGCGCGAGGATGACCACATCCGCGTGCGCCCCGGCGAGCGCCTGCCGGTGGACGGCGAGGTGACCGAGGGCAAGAGCCATATCGATGAATCCATGCTCACCGGCGAGCCGCTGCCGGTGGCCAAGGCCGCCGGCGACGAGGTCAGCGCCGGCACCGTCAACGGCAAGGGCTCGCTGGTCTACCGGGCCACCCGCGTCGGCGCCGACACCAAGCTCGGCCGCATCACCGAGCAGGTGGCCAGCGCCCAGAACTCCCGCCCGCCCATCGGCGAGCTGGCCGACAAGGTCTCCAGCATCTTCGTGCCCACGGTGATGATCATCGCCGTGCTCACCGCGCTTATCTGGTTCAACGTCGGCGCCGAGCCGCGGGTGATCCACATGCTGGTGACCGCCACCACGGTGCTGATCATCGCCTGCCCCTGCGCCCTGGGCCTGGCCACGCCGATCTCCACCATGATCGGGGTCGGCAAGGCCGCCGAGCACGGCGTGCTGGTGAGAAGCGGCGAGGCGCTGCAGATCGCCAGCAAGCTCACCACCCTGGTGGTGGACAAGACCGGCACCCTCACCGAGGGCAAGCCCAGCGTCACCGAGGCGCA
>NZ_JACUUD010000069.1 GCF_014859505.1 Halomonas sp. | reverse complement strand
CGATGGTAGTGTGGGGTCTCCCCATGTGAGAGTAGGTCATCGTCAGGCACTTATATAGAAAGGCCCCGCGTTCGAAAGAGCGCGGGGCTTTTCGCGTTTCGGCCCGGGGCTCGCCAGGGAAAAACAAGACGCCAGCTCTAGGGGCTGGCGTCGAGCAGCGGGGCGAGTAGCTCAGCCGCAGAGGGTCTCGAGAGTCTCCACCAGGCTCTCCATCTCGTCCTCGGTGCCGATGGTGATGCGCAGGAAGTCACGCAGGGCCTCGGTGTTGAAGTGGCGCACCAGGATGCCGCGTTCACGCAGGCCGGCGAACAATTGGGCGGCGTCGTGCTCCGGGTGGGTGACCAGCACGAAGTTGGCCTGGGAGGGCAGTACCTTGAAGCCGAGCTTCTCCATACGGGTACGGGTTCGCTCACGGGTGGTGATCACCTTTTCGCGGCAGGCCTCGAAGTGTTCGTGATCTTCCAGGGCGGCGATGGCTACGGCGCTGGCCAGGCTGTCGATGGGGTAGGAGTTGAAGGAGTCCTTGACCCGGGAGAGTCCCTCGATCAGATCTCGGGAGCCCACTGCATAGCCCAGCCGCAGGCCGGCCAGGCTACGAGACTTGGAGAAGGTGCCGGTAACCAGCAGGTTCGGATGCCCTGCGACCAGGGGGATGGCGCTCTCGCCCCCGAAATCCACGTAGGCCTCGTCCACCAGCACCACGCTGTCAGTGACTCGCCCGAGCAGCTCGGCGATCGCTTCACGGCCGTGGCCATGGCCGGTGGGGGCGTTGGGGTTGGCGAAGATGGCTCCGCCGCTGTCGCGGGAGAAGGCCGCCAGGTCCACCTCGTGGTCGGCGGTCAGCGGCAGGGCGCGACGCTCCACGCCGTACAGCCGGCAGTAGACCGGATAGAAGCTGTAGGTGGTCTCCGGCATCTCCAGCGGCCGTGACTGGCAGAAGAAGGCCTGGAAGGCCAGCGCCAGCACCTCGTCGGAGCCGTTGCCGACGAACACCTGTTCCATCTCTACGCCGAACTCCCGGGCCAGCGCCTCGCGCAGAGCCCGGGATTCCGGGTCGGGATAGAGCCTCAGGTGGTCGGTGGGGTAGTCGCGCAGCACGGCACCCACGCCCGGCGCCGGCGGATAGGGGTTCTCGTTGGTATTCAGCTTGATCAGGCGTTCGCGGGGCTGCTCGCCGGGGATATAGGGCGTCAGCTCGCGCACCCTGGGACTCCAGAACTTGCTCATGGTCGCTCGCTTGTTGGCAAGAGTGGTGGGCTAGGCTCATGGTGACCCGCCCGAGGCAGTCGCGCAAGCTGGCTCCGTGCTAGTCTGGGTGCACTTTTGCAGATTCGAATTCAATGGGATCCTCCATGACCGCCCAGATCCTCGCTACCCTGCTGCCGGTGTTCCTGATCGCCGGCTGCGGCACCCTCTATGGCCGTTTTCGCACCCCGGATATCCGCAGCATCAACACCCTCAACATGGAGCTGTTCGTGCCCATGCTGGTGTTTGCGGTGCTGGCCGATGGGCAGGCGCCGCTGGAGGAGTATGTCGGTCTGGCGATCGGCGGGGCGGTGATCGTGGTCGGTTCCGGGGTACTGCTCTGGCCGCTGGTCAAATGGCTGAAGCTGAATCCAAAGACCTTCCTGCCACCGATGATGTTCAACAACTCCGGCAACATGGGGATCCCGCTGCTGCTGCTGGCCTTCGGCGAGGCGGCGTTGCCTGCGGCGGTGGTGCTGTTCATCGTCGAGATGCTGCTGCACTTCTCGCTGGGGCTCTGGATGCTCAGCCCGGGGACACCGCTATGGCGGATCCTGCGCATGCCCATCGTGCTGGCGAGCATCGCCGGGCTCGCCGTCAACCTGGCCGGGGTGGGGCTCCCCGGCTGGCTGCTCGAGGCGCTGCACATGCTGGGCGGCGTGTGTATCCCGCTGCTGCTCTTCGCGCTGGGCGTGCGGATGCTCGATATCGACTTCGGTGACTGGAAGACCGGCATGCTTGGGGCGCTGCTCTGTCCGCTGTCGGGGCTGGTACTGGCGCTGCCCCTGATCTGGTTGCTGGGGCTCTCCGGCCTCCAGGCCGCGGCGCTGTGGGTGTTCGCGGCGCTGCCGCCGGCGGTGCTCAACTATCTGGTGGCCGAGCAGTACCGCCAGGAGCCCCAAAAGGTGGCTTCGCTGGTGCTGATCGGTAACCTGGGGGCGCTGGTGGTGATGCCGGTGGTGCTTGCCCTGGTATTCGGGCATGTCTACCCGGGAGTGGACTGATGGAAGCCGGGCAGGGTGGCGGACTGTCCGCCAGTGGCATGAGAGGTTATGCTGTCAGTCAGGCCGCCGTGAATGACGGTGTCATTGCCCACTGTTCAGGAGGACACACATGCAAATCAGGACCTTGCTTGCGGGATCGGCCATGCTCGCACTGCTGGCCGGCTGTGCCGCCGGCCCGGCTCCCGGCCCCGATGCCCCCGGCGTCGAGGTCGATCAGGAGCGCTACCAGGGCACCCTGCCGTGCCGTAACTGCGATGGCATCGACCTGGACGTGGTACTGCGGGGCGACGAGCAGAGCCAGCCGGAGGAGCGTACCTTCACCCTGCAGGCCTCCTACCGTGCACACCCCCAGGACCCGCCCGATGAAAACTATTCGGGTAACTGGGAAGTGCTGGATGGCACCGCTACCGAGCCGGATGCCACCGTCTATGAGCTGACCCCGGACGGCGAGGGCCAGATCTACTACTTCCTGCGCCTCGATGAGCGCACCCTAGAGTTGATCGATCCCCAGCGTCGCCGCTTCCAGAACAGCGAGATGCTGCAGTTGCAGCGCCAGTAATCGCCAGCGCATAGCTTGCAGAGGGCGGCCGCTGGGCCGCCCTCTGCGTTTGATCCCCCGAGAGGCGAGCAGCCATGGCCAAGGCAAAGAGCGCCTTCGTCTGCACCGAATGCGGTGCTGAATTCAGCAAGTGGCAGGGACAGTGCACAAGCTGTCAGGAGTGGAACACCCTGAGCGAGGTGCGCCTGGCTGCGGTGCGTCCCGGCGCCGGCAGTGCCTCCGCGGGGGGCGGCGGGCGCAGCGGCTATGCGGGCGCCCTGACTCGGGAGGTGGTGGATCTGGCCAACGTGGACCTCTCCGAGGTGCCCCGGCTCTCCTCCACCTTCGGCGAGTTCGACCGGGTGCTGGGCGGTGGCCTGGTGCCGGGCTCGGCGGTGCTGCTGGGCGGCAACCCTGGTGCGGGCAAGTCGACCCTGCTGCTCCAGACCGCCTGCAAGCTGGCCCAGTCGCGCCGCGTGCTCTACGTCACCGGCGAAGAGTCGCTCTCCCAGGTGGCGATGCGCGCCCACCGCCTGCAACTGCCGGTTCAGGGGCTGAAGATGCTGGCCGAGACCAGCGTGGAGACCATTCTCGCCGTGTCCGAGCGCGAGCGTCCCGAGGTACTCGTCATCGATTCCATCCAGACCATGCACCTGGAGGATATCGCCTCGGCGCCCGGTGGAGTGGCCCAAGTGCGCGAGTCTGCGGCGGCGCTGACCCGCTTCGCCAAGCACTCCAATACCGTGCTGCTGCTGGTGGGTCATGTCACCAAGGATGGCACCCTGGCGGGCCCCAAGGTGCTCGAGCACATGATCGATGCCTCCCTGCTGCTGGAAGGAGGTGCCGACTCGCGCTTCCGTACCCTGCGCGGGCAGAAGAACCGCTTCGGCGCGGTCAACGAACTGGGCGTCTTCGCCATGCTCGAGCACGGCCTCAAGGAGGTGAAGAATCCCAGCGCCATCTTCCTCTCACGCACCCAGGAGGAGGCTCCGGGCAGCCTGGTGATGGTGGTCTGGGAGGGCACCCGCCCCATCCTCGTCGAGGTGCAGGCGCTGCTCGACGACTCCGCCCTGGGCAATCCGCGGCGGGTCGCCGTGGGCCTGGACCCGAACCGTCTGTCCATGCTGTTGGCCGTGCTGCACCGACATGGCGGTCTCTTTACCGGCGATCAGGACGTCTTCCTCAACGTGGTAGGCGGTGTAAAGGTGCTGGAGACCAGTGCGGATCTCGCCGTGCTGCTGGCGGTAGTCTCGAGCCTGCAGAGCCGGCCGCTGCCCAGGGAACTGGTGGTATTCGGCGAGGTGGGGCTCTCCGGCGAGATCCGCCCGGTGCCCAGCGGCCAGGAGCGCATCGTCGAGGCCGCCAAGCACGGCTTCACGCGGGCCATCGTGCCGCGGGGCAATGCGCCCAAGCAGGCGCCGCCGGGCATGGAGGTGGTCGCCGTGGACAAGCTCGCCGAAGCACTGGAAGCGCTGTGATCCATGGCCGAAGCCCCGTCGTGCATGCTGTAGAATGTCGCTAACCAACGCCTAGGAGAACACGATGAGCGCCATACGCCTGACCCAGTACAGCCACGGCGCCGGCTGTGGCTGCAAGATCGCCCCCGACGTGCTGGACGGCATCCTGGCCAAGGCCGGCTCGGGCGCCACCCATTCGCGGCTGATCGTCGGCAACCAGGGGCGTGAGGATGCCGCCGTCTACGACCTGGGCGATGGTCGAGGCATGATCGCCACCACCGATTTCTTCATGCCCATCGTCGATGACCCCTTCGATTTCGGGCGTATCGCCGCCACCAACGCCATCAGCGATGTCTATGCCATGGGCGGCACCCCGGTGCTGGCCCTGGGCATTCTCGGCTGGCCGCTGGACAAGCTGCCCGCCGAGGTGGCCGGCGACGTGCTGGCCGGCGCCCAGGCCGTGTGCCGCGAGCTGGGCCTGGCGCTGGCCGGTGGCCACTCCATCGATGCGCCGGAGCCGATCTTCGGCCTGGCGGTGAACGGCCTGGTGGATCTCGAGCACCTGAAGCTCAACAAGGGGGCGAAGCCAGGCGACCTGCTGTTCCTGACCAAGCCGTTGGGGGTCGGCATGCTCACCACCGCGGAGAAGAAGGGGCTGCTGGAGGCCGGCCACCAGGGCCTGGCCCGCCAGACCATGCTCAAGTCCAACCGCATCGGCGTGGCGCTGGCCAAGGTGAAAGGCGTCAACGCCATGACCGACGTCACCGGCTTTGGCCTGGGGGGCCACCTGGCCGAGGTGTGCGCGGCAAGCGGCGTGGCGGCACGGGTCGACTTTCGCCGCCTGCCGCGACTCGCCGAGGCGGAGGCCTACCGTCGTCGGGGCGCGGTGCCCGGTGGCACCCTGCGCAATCGCCAGGCCCTGGGCACGAGCCTGCCGGAGATGGACGAGGTGCACTGGCAGTGGCTGTGCGATCCCCAGACCTCCGGCGGCCTGCTGCTCTCGGTGGACCCGGCCTGGGAAGACGACGTTGAGCGCATCGGTCGCGAGCACGGCATCGCGCTTCTTCCCTTCGGCGAGATGGTCCAGGCCGAGGGTCCCGGTCTGATCGAGGTGCGCGGATGAGCGAGTTGCCGCTGGTCGAGCCCGATCTCGCCCTGTTGCGCGAGGGACGGTTGCTGATCGACGTGCGCGCCCCGGTCGAGTTCGCCCAGGGCGGCCTGCCCGGCGCGGTGAATCTGCCGCTGATGGACGACGAGGAGCGCCACCGGGTCGGCATCGAATACAAGCAGCGCGGTCAGCAGGCGGCCATCGTCCTGGGTCAGCGGCTGGTCAGCGGTGGCATCAAGCGTGCCCGGGTCGACGCCTGGATGGCACAGCTCGAACGCCATCCCGATGGCATCATCTACTGCTTCCGCGGCGGGCTGCGCTCGCAGGTCGCCCAGCAGTGGATCGCCGAGGCAGGCGTGACCCGCCCGCGCATCCGCGGCGGCTGGAAGGCGATGCGCCAGGCCCTCTGCGCTCGCATCGACGCCGCCGCCGAGCAGCCGCTGCTGGTGGTGGGCGGACTGACCGGCTGTGCAAAGACCTCGCTGATCCTGGCCCTCGACAACGGCCTGGACCTGGAGGGCTGTGCCCGCCACAAGGGGTCGGCCTTCGGGCGCCATCCGCTGCCGGCGCCCAGCCAGATCGATTTCGAGCACGCGGTGGGCCTGCGCCTGCTGGACCTGCCCGGCCCGCTGGTGGTGGAGGACGAGTCGCGTCATATCGGCACCGCCAACCTGCCGCTCACCTTCTGGCGGGCCATGGAGCAGGCGCCACGGCTGCGGGTGGAGATGCCGCTGGACTGGCGCCTGGCGCAGATCCACAAGGACTACATCGACGACCTCTGGGAGGTCTACCGTAAGCAGTGCGGCGAGTGGCTGGGCTGGGCGCTGATGCGCAAGCAGCTTGCCGGCTCACTCGCCCGGCTGCGCAAGCGGCTGGGCCGCGCCCGGCTCGATCGGCTGCAGCGGCTGCAGGCATTGGCCTTCCGTGAGCACGCGCGCGGCAACCGGCAGGCCCATGAGGCGTGGCTGGCCCCGCTGCTCACCGAGTACTACGACCCCATGTATCGCTACCAGTTGGAAAAACATCCCGAGCAGCGCTTCGTGCACGTGGGTGACTGGGAGAGTTGCCTGGCTGCCGCCCGTGAGTGGTCTGCCGGGCAGGCGGCGTCTGATCGGGTATCCGCGGCCGAGCCGGCCAGCTGAGCCCGATCAGCCGACGACCCGCGGGCGCAGCCACTGGCTGAGCAGGCGGTCGAGCAGCGGGGCGAGCTGCATGAAGCGCTGGGGGTCCGCGAGCATCGACTCCCCGTACTGGGCATGGGGGCTCCGGTTGCTGCCGTCGGGCAGCGTTCCGTGGGCGAGCAGTGCCGATACGCTCTCCGGCGTCGCCTCCAGATGGCAGAGCAGGCCCACCACCCGGCCGGTGTCCCAGCTGAAGCCCTGCAGCGGGCTCGCCTCGCTGCCGCCCAGCGCCACGGCGTCCTCGGGCAGCGCGAACACCTCGCGGTGCCACATGAAGGCGTCGAACTGCTCGGGCAGGTCCAGCGGGCTCTCCGGGGCCAGGGTGACCCGGTGCCAGCCGGTCTCCGCATGGGTGCCGCGGGCCGCCACGGCGCCCAGCGCCTCGGCGATCAGCCGCGCGCCGTAGCCGATGCCGAGCAGCGGCTTGCGGCTGTCCAGGGTGCGCTCGACCAGCTTTCGCTCTCGCTTGAGCCAGGGCTGGGCGGCATCTTCCAGGGGGCCAATCGGGCCGTCGAGCACCACCAGGGCATCGCAGTCGGCGAGCCGCTGCGGCGTCTCGCCCGTGTCCAGGTGGAAGACCGTGTGGCTGTGCCCCATGCTTGAGAACCAGTCGGCCAGACGCGCTGGTCCCTGGTGGGGGCTGTGCTGGAGCAGGTGAAGGTGCATGGATACCTCGCCATCGATGGGTAACGACCCGACAGGGGGGGCGCAAGGGTACATGAAGCCAGCGCTGCGTGAACAGATACTGACGGTGCTGGCGGCCATTCCGTCCGGCCGCGTGACCACCTACGGGCGCATCGCCGCCATGACCGAGGGCGGCGCGCCCCGGCTGGTCGCCCGCGCCCTGCGTGAGCTGCCCGAGGGTCACGGCCTGCCGTGGTTTCGCGTCATCACCGCCTCGCGCAAGCTGGCCGACCACCCCGGTGCCGTGGAGCAGCGCGACCGCCTCGCCGCCGAGGGCATCGTGCTGGATGCCCGCGGCCGGGCCCCGGCCGAGCGCCTCTGGCCGTGAGACACTGATATTCCAAGGAGAGTCCATGAGCGGTTTCTATCAGCACCTGCAACAGCTCGAGCCGCGTTTCCAGCAGGCTTTCATGGCGGCGCTCTGCGAGCGCCTGCTGCCCAACTATGGTTTCTACTGCCAGGCGCTCGACGCCCAGGGTGTCGGTCACGGCAACCCCCAGGCGCTGCGGGCGATCCTCGATCTGGTATGGGAGCGCCTCTCGGTGAAGGGCGCGAAGATCGACTTCGCCCTGCAGGCGGAGAAGCTGGCCGAGCTGGCGCCGCCTGCCGATGATGACAGCTTCGGCGCCCGCCGCGCCTCGGAGGCGCTGGCGGCGCTCTCGGCGCTGCTCGATACCCTGCAGGGCGATGCCCCCGAGGCGGTGCTGGAGGTGAGTCGCGCGTCCAGAGGTGGCGTCAGGGCCTTTATCGAGCTGACCGAGGGTGAGGAGGACGGCGAACGGCTGGCGACTCTGGTTCGCGAGCACCCCCTGATGGCAGACGAGAACGACTTCCAGGACGCGGTGCTGGAGGCCGTCGAGGGGCCGCTGGATCGTGATGCGCTCAAGGCGCTGCGCCGTCTGGGGCGCAACGACGGCGTCAGCAATCTCGGCCTCTCCCTCGATTAGCCCTGGTGGCCCGCGGAGGCGCCGGGCTAGAAGCGCACCCCGGCGCTCACCATCAGGCCGGCGGCACCGAACACGATCAGGTCGGCCTCCAGACGCTTCCAGCTCGCTCCCAGGGTGGGCAGGATGGCCGGGGCGATCTCGTAGCGGTTGAAGGGGATCTTGTCGCGGTACTCGCCGCGGTAGCCGTGCAGGGCACCGGCGGTGAGCTTGGCGCGAATGCGGGTGTCGCCGGACTCCCACATGGTCAGCTCGCGCCCCACGTAGAGGTAGACGGAATCCTGGTTGAAGGAGTTGTTGAAGCGTGCCACCCCGCCGAACCAGAGGTCGGGGTTGTGCAGTTCCACGCCGATCAGCTGCTGGTTGTTGGTGTGCTCCGGATCCGGGCTGAAGTGTTTGGTGTAGAGGCTGGTCTGCACGAGCACATGGTCGAGCTCCATGACGGGTGGCCAGTCGAGCCGCTCGCGCCAGCCGCCGGCCTCCTCCGCCGGGGCGGAGGAGGGGGCCAGCAGCGGGGCGATCATCAGCAGGACGGTGGCGAGCCGAGTGCGAAGTGGCATCCTGTCCTCTCCCGGTGCGCTCAGAGGCGCATCTCGATCCCGCGCTCGGCCATGTAGCGCTTGGCCTCGGGGATGGTGTACTCGCCGAAGTGGAAGATGCTGGCGGCCAGCACCGCATCCGCGCCCCCCTCGAGCACGCCATCTACCAGGTGGTCGAGGTTGCCGACCCCGCCGGAGGCGATCACCGGCACGCTTACCGCATCCGCGATGGCGCGGGTCACGCCCAGGTCGAAGCCGATCTTGGTGCCATCGCGGTCCATGCTGGTGAGCAGCAGCTCGCCGGCGCCGTACTCGACCATCTTTTTCGCCCACTCAACGGCGTCCAGTCCGGTGGGGCGGCGTCCGCCGTGGGTGAAGATCTCCCAGCGCGGTGCCTCGCCCTCTCCGGAGACCTTCTTGGCGTCGATGGCCACCACGATGCACTGGCTGCCGAAGCGCTCGGAGGCCTCACGCACGAACTCGGGGTTGGTCACCGCGGCGGTGTTGATCGAGACCTTGTCGGCGCCGGCGTTGAGCATGGTGCGGATGTCATCGCAGGTGCGGATGCCGCCGCCCACGGTGAGGGGGATGAACACCTCGCCGGCGATGCGCTCGACCATCTCCACCGTGGTGTCGCGGTCCTCGTGGCTGGCGGTGATGTCGAGGAAGGTGATCTCGTCGGCGCCCTGCTGGTTGTAGCGCTGGGCGATCTCCACCGGGTCGCCGGCGTCACGGATACCGATGAAGTTGACGCCCTTGACCACGCGGCCGGCATCGACGTCGAGGCAGGGGATGATGCGCTTGGCGAGTCCCATGGTCAGCTCCCGGCTCACTTGAGCCCTGTGGTCTTGAGTGAATCGGTGAGTTCATCGCACAGCCGCTGGCCCTCGGCCACGTCCAGGCTGCCTTCGTAGATGGCGCGTCCGGTGATGGCGCCGAGGATGCCCGGCTCGCCGGCCGCCACCAGGGCGCGCAGGTCGTCGAGGTTGGTCACCCCGCCGGAGGCGATCACCGGCAGGCCGCCGTCCCGGGCAAGCGCCGCGGTGGCTTCGACGTTGACGCCGTTCATCATGCCGTCGCGTGCGATATCGGTGTAGACGATGCTGGAGACGCCGTCGTCGGCAAAGCGCTTGGCGAGATCCACCGCCTTCACCTGAGAGACCTCGGCCCAGCCGTCGGTGGCCACGAAGCCGTCGCGGGCGTCCAGGCCGACGATCACGTGGCCTGGGAAGGCGCGGCACATCTCGCCGACGAAGGCGGGTTCCTTGACCGCCTTGGTGCCGATGATGACGTAGCTGACGCCGGCAGCCAGGTAGTGCTCGATGGTCTCGGCAGAGCGGATGCCGCCGCCGATCTGGATCGGAAGCTCGGGCCAGCGGCGGGCGATGGCGGTCACGGCGTCACCGTTGACCGGCTTGCCCTCGAAGGCGCCGTTGAGGTCCACCAGGTGCAGGCGGCGGGCGCCGGCCTTCACCCAGCGCTCGGCCATGGCCACCGGGTCGTCGCCGTAGGTGGTGGCGTCGTCCATGCGCCCTTGTTTCAGACGCACGCACTGGCCGTCCTTGAGATCGATGGCGGGAATCACCAGCATGTCCAGCTCCTCTTGGGTGCCTCTGCGGGCCCCGGTTGAAAGTCGTGGGGCGGCGTGGCCGCCCGGTGCGGCGCCAGCGCCTGGGTCTGTGCGAACCTCAGGGTGCCCAGATGACCCGGGCGCGGCTCAGGGCGCCCAGGTGACAAAGTTCTCGAGCAGCTTGAGGCCGGCCCGCGAGCTCTTCTCCGGGTGGAACTGCACCGCGAAGGTGGCGTCGCGGCCGATGGCCACGTGGGCCTGGACGCGGCCGTAGTCGGTGGTGCCGAACACCGTGGCGTCGTCGGCGGCTTCGACGTAGTAGCTGTGAACGAAGTAGAAGTGCTCGTTCTGATCGATGCCCTCCCACAGCGGATGCTCGCGCTGCTGGTGCACCAGGTTCCAGCCCATGTGGGGCACCTTGAGGCGCTGGCCGCGGTCATCGTGCATGTCGCCGGGGAAGCGCTTCACGTTGCCGCCGAGAAAGCCCAGGCAGTCGATGCCGCCGTTCTCCTCGCTGTGGTCCAGCAGCATCTGCTGGCCCACGCAGATGCCCAGCAGCGGCTTCTCCTGGCTGGCCAGCAGCTCTTCCACCAGGCCGCGCAACTCGGTCTTCTCCAACTCGCCCATGCAGTCGCGGATGGCGCCCTGGCCGGGCAGGACCAGCCGAGTGGCTCCGCGGATGCGGCGGGGATCGCGAGTGACCACCACGTTCTCATGGGTGACGTGTTCCAGTGCCTTGGCGACGGAATGCAGGTTGCCCATCCCGTAGTCGATGACGGCAATGGTCATGGGACGCTCCTCGTGTGGTCGTGCGGCGGCCTTACAGGCAGCCCTTGGTAGACGGCATCTGGCCGGCCATGCGGGGGTCGGACTCCACGGCCATGCGCAGCGCGCGGCCGAAGGCCTTGAAGATGGTCTCCGCCTGATGGTGGGCATTGAAGCCCTTCAGGTTGTCGATGTGCAGGGTGACCATGCCGTGGTTGACGAAGCCTTGGAAGAATTCCCAGAACAGCTGGGTGTCCAGGCGGCCGATGGTGGCCCGGGTGAACGCCACGTCCATGAACAGACCGGGGCGGCCGGAAAAATCCACCACCACCCGGGATAGCGCCTCGTCCAGGGGGACATAGGCGTGACCATAGCGGCGAATGCCGCGCTTGTCGCCGATGGCCCTGGCGAAGGCCTGGCCCAGGGTGATGCCCAAGTCCTCGACGGTATGGTGGTCGTCGATGTGCAGGTCGCCAACGGCCTTGATGTCGAGGTCGATCAGACCGTGGCGCGCCACCTGGTCGAGCATGTGGTCGAGGAAGGGCACGCCGGTCTCGCAGGCCAGCTTGCCGGTGCCGTCGAGGTTGACGGTGACGGTGATCTGGGTCTCCTGGGTGTCACGGCTGACCGTGGCGATACGCTCGGACATCGATGCATCTCCAGCGCCTGGGCGCATGTCGAAGAGTGGTCGCTGGCGGGCAGCGACCTGAAAGAACGGTTGGACGACGGGCCACGCCCGCGGTCGGAAGTCTGCCATTATAGAGAATCGGCGACCCCATCCGCTACAATGCACCCCACAGCGCGGCGGCGATTCCTCGCCGCCCCGGCCCAGGGAGACCCATCTATGCCGGTGACACTCCATCCCGTCGATCGCGCCGCCTGGGAAGCGGATGCCCAGGCGCAGGTCGACCTCGCTCGCATTTATGCCGATGCGCCCTCCGAGCGTCTGCCCGCCTCCGTGGACGACTTTATCCAGAGCCATCTGGCCGGTGGCCATCGCTATCTCTGTGCCCGCTTCAACGACCGTCTGATCGGCGCGGTGGCCCAGCGCGACGATGGCTCGGCCTGGTGGCTGTCGCACTTCTGCATCCGCAAGCCGACCCGCCGACGCGGTGTCGGGACCCGTCTGCTGACCCTGGTGGGACAGGCGGCCCAGGCCGAGAACAGGGCCCTGCGCGCCGAGCTTTCCCAACTGCAGCTGGCCGATCAGGTGCTGCTGACGCGTCTCGGCTACCGGCTGGAGCAGCATAGCGGCTTCTATGAGCTGTTAATGCTGGAAGGGGGGCAGTGATGCGACGTTTATTTAGTGTTCTTCTCGCCTCGGTCGGCATCCTCGCCGTCCTGGCCGTGGCAGCCGTGGTCTATGTCACCACCTTCTTCGACCCGGAGGATCTCAAGCCTCGGCTGATCGAGGTGGTTCGCGAGCAGAGTGGCCTGGAGCTTGCCGTGGAGGGGCCCTTGACCTGGTCTTTCTATCCGCGTCTCGGGGTGGGGGTGGAGAAGGCCGATGCCTGGCTGCCCGAGCAGTCGGTGAGCGAGGATGAGTCCTTCGTGGCCTTGCGCCGGGCCGAGGTAAGCCTGGCCTTCGCTCCCCTGCTTCGCGGCGAGATCGCCATCGACGGCATGACCCTGGAGGGCATGCGTCTCAACCTTGAGCGAGACGAGTCGGGGCGCGGCAACTGGGAGACGCTGATGGAGCGCCTCGCCGAGCGCAGCGAGGCCGCCGAGGAGGTGCTGGCACCGGCCAATGCTACCGCCGGCCCGGTGCCGGGCGGTCAAGGCGGCCTGGTCGTGGCACTCAATATCGCCAGCGTGGAGGTGCGCGATGGCGAGGTGAGCTATCGCGACCTGAACAGCGGGCATGAGCTTCGGCTGGAGGCGCTCGGCATCACCGGCAGCAACGTCAACCCGCGCAGCGCCTTCCCGATCCGCACCACCTTTCGCCTGGTCGGACATGATGACCTGGTTCTGGAGGGCCGCGAGGAGCTCCCCAGGCTGACCAGCGATGTCTCCCTGGAGGGGCGTGCCACTCTGCGGCTGGCGGAGCGTCGCTACCTGCTGGAGAATCTCTCACTTAACACCACCAGCCGGTTTGCGGAGGTCGAGGGCGAGCAGAAGCTGACCCTGAAGGGCGGCCAGCTGAGCCTCGATGCCGTCGAACGTCGCCTGCGCCTGGAGGAGGGTCTCCTGGAGGCCACCTTCAATCACCCCGCCCTGGGGGCATCGCCGCTGCCGTTCTCCCTGGCGTTCACTCTGGAGACGGACCTCGTCGAGGAGACCGCACGCCTGCGCGATCTGGAGCTGAGCAGCGAGCATGGCCTGAGCCTGAGTGGTAACCTCAACGTCGCCGGCCTGCTGGAGGCACCGGCCTATGATGGCCAGCTTCGCCTGGCACCCACCTCCCTACGGCCCTGGCTCGAGCGCTTCGACAGTCTGCCGGTGATGGCCGACGCCGACGCGCTTACCGATGTGGCGCTGACCAGTCCGCTGCGGGGCGACCTGTCGCAGCTGGAGCTCTCCGGCCTGACCCTGGTGCTGGATGACAGTACCTTCACCGGGCGACTCGCGATGGGCCTCGATGGGCAGATGCTCGACTTTGAACTGCAGGGCGATCGCCTGGACCTCGACGCTTACCTGCCGCCGGCTGATCCCCAGAGCGAAATACCCTCACTGGCCGGATTGCCCGGGATTGCCCGGGCCCATGCCGCCGACCCCGGCACCCTGGTGCCGGCGGAGTGGCTCGCCGAGTTGGCGCTTGACGGTGAGCTGCGCCTCGGCTGGTTGGGGCTGGCGGGGCTCGAGTTTCGCGACGTCGATCTGGCCCTGCAGGGCGCCGACGGGCGCCAGCGCCTGACCCGTTTCACCTCCGGGTTCTACGAGGGCAGCCTGGCGGCCGAGGGTATGCTGGACCTGACGCGCGATCCGATCCACTGGCAGTTGGTGCCCCGCATCGAGCGGGTGCGTACCGAAGAGGTGATCGAAGCCCTGGGCGACGAGGAGGCCCCGCTGCGCGGACGCCTCTCCGCCGATGGCGAGCTGACTTCCCGGGGCAACACCTGGCCGGCCCTCAAGCGCCAACTGGATGGCCGCATCGCTGCACGCATCGACGATGGCGCTATCCTCGACGTCAACGTTTCACGGGAGCTGTGCACCGCCGTGGCTACCCTGGAGGGACGCGAGACCAGCCGCGACTGGAACCCGGACACCCGCTTCGATCGCGCCGAGGCCACCTTCGTAATTCGCGACGGCACCCTCGAGAGCGACGACCTGCAGGTGGCCATTCCGGGCATCGAACTGGGCGGCGAGGGCTGGCTGGACCTCACCAGCGAGCGCTTCGAACTGCGTGCCGCGGCGCGGGTGGTCGACACCGCCGATGCCGCCTGCCGGGTGAACCCGCGCCTGGAGCGGGTGCCCTTCCCGGTGCGCTGCGAGGGGAGTCTCTCTGGCGACAGCGCCGAATGGTGCCACTTCGACCGGGAGGCCTTCCAATCCGTCATCGGCGAGGCGTTGCGTGATGAACTGGGCCGTCGGGCCGGCGAGGAGGTGGAGCGCCGCCTGGAGGGGGCTCTGGAGGGTCTCGACGAGCGGCTCGGCGAAGGCGGTGGTCGGGAACTTCGCGATGCCCTGCGTGGTCTGTTTGATTGAGCAAAGTCAGTCTCTGTGCCGGCATCCGTGTCGGCGCTTTTTTTGGATCCGTGATGAGTGAGACACTCTCACCCGTCCTGTCCGCCACAGCGTTCCAGCGGCGCCTGCTGGCCTGGTTCGATGTCCATGGCCGCCACGACCTGCCCTGGCAGCAGGAGCGCACGCCCTACCGGGTATGGGTCTCGGAGATCATGCTGCAGCAGACCCAGGTGGCGACGGTCATTCCCTACTTCGAGCGCTTCATGGCGCGGTTTCCCGACGTGGAGGCACTGGCGGGAGCGCAGCAGGACGAGGTGCTGCATCTATGGACAGGCCTTGGCTACTATGCCCGAGGGCGCAACCTGCACAAGGCGGCGGGCGTGATCCTCGACGAGCACGGCGGCGACTTCCCCATGAACGTTGAGGCGCTGGCGGCGTTGCCCGGCATCGGCCGTTCCACCGCGGGGGCGATCATCGCCCAGAGCAGCGGGGAGCGGGCGGTGATCCTCGATGGCAACGTCAAGCGCAGTCTGTCTCGCCTGCACGCCGTGGAGGGCTGGCCCGGGCGTCCGGCGGTGGAGCGTCGCCTGTGGGCGCTGGCCGAGCACTACACGCCCGATGAGCGCCTGGTCGACTACACCCAGGCAGTGATGGACCTGGGGGCGACCCTGTGCCGGCGTGGCACCCCCGAGTGCGGGCGCTGTCCCTTCGCCGATGTCTGCCTGGCCCATGCCCGGGGCGAGGAGCGTCGCTTCCCTGAGTCGAAGCCGAAGAAGGCGCTGCCCACCCGCACCACCCGCATGCTGCTGCTGCGCGACGGCCGGGGCCGTGTGCTGCTCGAACAGCGCCCGGCCAGCGGCCTGTGGGGCGGGCTCTGGAGCCTGCCGCAGTTCGACGAGCACGCTGAACTGCAGGCTTGGCTCGACAGCCATGCGCCGGGCAGTGCCATCGAGTCGGCCGGGGCGCCCTTCGTTCACGTGTTCAGCCACTTCCGGCTGGAGATCACGCCCCAGCCGGCGAGTGTCGAGCACCTTGATGCGGTGGGCGAGACCCGCCGCTGGTACGATCCCGAAAATCCCGATGCCATTGGCTTGGCGGCGCCCGTCAAGTCGCTGCTGACCAGCCTGGGGCCCTTTGCCCTGGATGCCCCACCGGGCCCCTGAACCCGCCGTCAGTCTCTACGAGGAGAATTTTCATGAGCCAGACCGTCGTCTGTCGCAAGTACCAGCAGGAGCTCGAGGCCCTGCCGTTTCCGCCGCTGCCCGGCAAGAAGGGCCAGGAGATCCAGGCCAGTGTATCGAAGCAGGCCTGGGAGGAATGGCAGGCGCTTCAGACCCGGCTGATCAACGAGAAGCACCTCAACATGCTCGAGCCCTCTGCCCGCGAGTACCTGATGGAGCAGATGGAACGCTTCCTGGACAACCGCGAGACCGACCAGGCCGAGGGCTATGTGCCGCGGGAATCGTGACGCCAATCCCGTGACCATCTCCGGCCATCGTTTTGAAACCCAAGGGGTTGACGCCGAATGTCCGCTGGGGTTTAATACGCACCGTTGGCAGCGGCCAGATAGCTCAGTTGGTAGAGCAGGGGATTGAAAATCCCCGTGTCGGGGGTTCGATTCCCTCTCTGGCCACCATATTGCTGGGGTATAGCCAAGTGGTAAGGCACCGGTTTTTGGTATCGGCATTCCCAGGTTCGAATCCTGGTACCCCAGCCATCGCCAACCTTGATTCCGAAAGACCGTGAACATGGGTTCACGGTCTTTCTCGCTCAGAGGATGCCACTCCTCTGCGCTGTTCCAGAGCGTCGCATTGCCGGCATAGCTCAGTTGGTAGAGCAACTGACTTGTAATCAGTAGGTCCCGGGTTCGACTCCTGGTGCCG
>NZ_JACUUD010000006.1 GCF_014859505.1 Halomonas sp. | reverse complement strand
AGGCGGTCCACCACCCCCTGCTGGATGCCGTCGCGCCGGTACTCGAGCGGGTCGAAGGGGGGCACCAGATCGACGAAGTCATCGGAGAGGAAGCCATGGCCCTCCAGCTCCGCGGCGGCGCGCTCCCGCCTGACCAGCTGCGCCTCGCTGGGCGGGCGACGCGCACGGCCGAGGTCGGCGCGATTGACGTCCCGGGAGAGCGGGCGAACGTCACCCATCAGGGCCTGGAAGTCGAGGTCGTAACACGCCTGGCGGGTCATGGGGCACCTCAAGATCGTCATGGGGAGCCTCCATCCTAGCAGAGCCCTGGTCCCAGCTTAAGCCACCCGGCGCGGGGCCGGACAAGCACCTCACGACATGGCAGGATGGGGGACTCACCTGCCGGAAGGAGCCCCATGCGACGTCTTCACCTGCTGCTCGCCACCCTGCTTGGCCTGCCGCTGGCCGTGACCGGCTGGCTGTGGCTCACCATGCTCAGCCCTTTCACCTATGATCGCCCCGACCACCTGCCTCCCATCGAGGCGGGCCCCCACGAGGTCTTCGTCTACGGCACCCTGCGCTCCGGGCCGATTCGCTGGATCGTCACCGGCCGGGCCGGCGAATCCCGCCCGGCGATTCTGGAGGACTTCCGACGCAGCGCCCTCGACCTGGAGGAGGCTCCCGGCGAGCACGTGGAGGGAGAGGTGATCACGGTGAGCGCCGAGGAACTCGCCCGACTCGATCGCTACGAGCGCCTCGGCCTGCGCTACGAACGGGTGCGCCTTACCCTGGCCGACGGCAGCGACGCCTGGGTCTATCGGCGCCTGCTCGAGGAGGCGCAGACGGCTTCTCCGTGAGCCGGTCGACGCCCCTTGCTACAATGCGCTGACCTTTTCCTGTCTCTGGAGCCCCGATGAGCGCTTCCTTGCCCTATGTGCTGATCCTCTACTACTCTCGCCACGGCGCCACCCGGGCCATGGCCGAACGGCTGGCCGCCGGCGTCGAATCCGTTCGCGGCATCGAGGCGCGCCTGCGGACCGTGCCGCCGGTCTCGCCCACCTGCGAGGCGGTGGATCCGGAGATTCCCGCCGAGGGCGCCGTCTACGCCAGCCTGGACGACCTGCGCCACTGCGCGGGGCTGGCCATCGGCAGCCCCACCCGCTTCGGCAACATGGCCGCCCCGCTCAAGCACTTCCTCGACGGCACCAGCGAGCTGTGGCTGGGCGGGGCGCTGATCGACAAGCCGGCCACCGCCTTTACCTCCACCTCCAGCCTGCACGGCGGCCAGGAGAGCACCCTGTTGACCATGCTGGTGCCCCTGCTGCACCACGGCATGGTCTATGCGGGACTGCCCTACAGCGAGACCGAGCTGATGGAGACTACCGGCGGCGGCACCCCCTACGGGGTCAGCCACCTGGCCGGCAAGCGCAGCGACCGCCCCCTTGACGAGCATGAACGCCGCCTGGCCCAGGCTCAGGGCCGGCGCCTGGCGAGACTCGCCCTGGCACTGTCGGCGATGCCCGGGGAGGAGCGTTCATGAGGCGCTGGCTCGAGGCCCTGGAGGCCGAGAAGGGGCTGGACCAGCTGTCCGCACGGGCCCGCCGCTGGGTGCTGGGCAGCTACACTGCCCTGGCCCTGGCGCTGCTGACCTGGGGCCTGCTGCTGGCCAGCGACGGCGGCAACCTGCGCCCGCTGCTGGCCTTCCTGCTGCCGCTGGTGCTTTTCCTCCCCTCCCTGCTGGCCAAGCGGCCCAGGGGCCATGCCTGGCTCGCCTTCGTCAGCCTGCTCTACTTCATGATCGGGGTGAACGTGGCGGTCCTGCCCGGCCTCGGCTGGCTCGGCTGGCTGATCGCCGTGGCGGCGCTGGCACTGTTCGGCGGCTGCACCTTCTACGCACGCTTTCGCAGCCGCCAGCTGTGCGCCCAGGCAGACGGCAGCTGACCCGGCGGCGTGCTAGGCTTGAGGTGGCTTGACCAGCATCAAGCCGAGCAACCGACAAGCCAACGAAAGGAGTTCGTGATGACCGTGACCTTCCGCCCCCTCCTGGCCCTGGGCCTCTCCGTCGCACTGATGCTGCCGGTCATCGCCCAGGCCGCCGACCCCGAGGATGCCATCGAGTATCGGCAGTCGGCACTGCGCGTCCTGGCCTGGCAGCTCGGACCGATGGGCGACATGGCCCAGGGCAACATCGACTACGACGAGGAGGTCTTCGCCACCCGGGCCGCCAACCTGGCGGCAGCCGCCCACCTGCCCTGGGAGGGGTTCATGGAAGACACCCTGCAGGGCGACGACCATGGCACCGAGACCCGCGCCCTGGATGCTATCGGCGATGACTGGGACGGTTTCCACGAGCGCCGGGAGACCTTCCAGCAGGAGACCGCCACCCTGGCGCAGATGGTCGACGACGGCGAGGAGTTCAGCGCCCTGCGTCGCCAGGTGGGTGCCGTGGCCAACAGCTGCAAGGGGTGCCACGACAACTACCGCGCCGACTGAGGCAGCGCATTCCCCAGCCGGACAGGAAGGCGGCCGAATGGCCGCCTTCCTGCGTCTGGTCGGCCGGGTCTAGGCGTTCCACAGCCAGAGCACCGGCAGCGCGGCCAGTACGATCACGCCCAGCGCCACCCAGGCGCTGACCCGGCGCTGGACCGGCGCCTTGGCCGGCTCGTCCTCGGGTTCGCCCGCGAAGGACTTGCGGCCGGTGATCATCGCCCCCACCAGGCGCTCCCCCTTCAGGCGATGCACCACCAGGGCCAGCAGGTGAGCGGCAATCAGCCCCATCAGAAGGTTGGCGTTGAGTTGGTGCAGCCCGGCCAGGGTGCGGGCGGTGCTGCGGTCCACCAGGCCATGCAGGGGGGCATTGAAGAAGATGTCGTCGGTCAGGAAGAGCCCGCTGACGGCCTGGAAGGTCAGCGACAGCAGCATCACCACCACCATGAGGCCACCCAGGGGGTTGTGGCCGGCGAAGAGGGGAAGATGCCCGCTCGCCAGGCGCCTGGCGTAGCCCCACATGCTGGCCGGTGAATAGAGGAAGCTGCGAAAGCGGGCGTGATGGCTGCCCACCAGGCCCCACAGCCAGCGGAACAGCAGCAGGCCGATCAGCACGTAGCCCCCCCGGGCGTGGATATCGATCGGGAAGATGAAGGGTGCCCCATCGGTCTTCATGGTGTAGAACGCCAGTGCCACGCAGCCGACCAGCCCCCAGTGAAAGAGCCGCACCGGGACATCCCAGACTTTCAGTCGCGTCATCTCGCCTCCTTGCTGATTACAGTGGATTCTCCGGTCCCGAGCTGCCAATGCCGGGTTTTTGGCTTACCATGAGCGATTCCATGGACACCACCCCCATGCTGGTGGCCCGCAGAAGGAGTGTACCTCTTGTCATCGCCCAACGCTTGGCGCGAGGCCGGCACGCTGACCGTGCCGGTGATGTTCGGCTACTTACCGCTGGGAGCCGCCTTCGGCATCCTGGCCATCGAGGTAGGCATTCCCGTCTGGGCCGCCCTGTTGATGTCGCTGGCCATCTATGCGGGTGCCGGCCAGTTCCTGGCGGTGGCGCTGCTGGCCGCGGGGGCCGGCCTGGTGGAGGTGGCGGTGGCCACGCTGATGCTCAATTCGCGCCACCTCTTCTACGGGCTCTCGCTGCTCAAGCGCTTTCAGGGCGCCGGCTGGCGCAAGCCCTACCTGATCTTCTCGCTCACCGACGAGACCTACTCGCTGCTGACCACCCTGCCGCCGGAACGCGCCCGGGACCATGCCCTGGCCTTTCGCATCGGCCTGCTCAACCAGGCCTGGTGGGTGCTCGGCTCCCTGGCCGGGGCGCTGATCGGCAGCACCCTGGCCTTCGACAGCCGAGGCATCGAGTTCGCCCTCACCGCGCTCTTCATCGTGCTCACCCTGGAGCAGGCCCGCCGGCTGCGCCAGGCACTGCCGTTCGTGATTGCGCTGGCGACGGGCCTCGGCGCCCTGCTGCTGCTGCCCGACCGCCACCTGCTGCTCGGCGCCATCGGCGCGGCAAGCCTGGTGCTGCTGGCCCACTACCGGCGCAAGCACCCCTCCCGGACCCAGGAGAGTCGCCCGTGAGCCATGCCAGCCTGCTGCTGTTCATCGCCGTCTGCGCCCTGGCCACCTTCGCCACCCGGGTGATCCCCTTCGTGGCCCTGGCCCGCCAGGCCGAGCATCCGCTGATCCTGCACCTGGGACGCTACCTGCCCCCCACGGTGATGATGATCCTGGTGATCTATGCGCTGCGCGACTTCCGTCCCCTGGCCGAGGGTCAGCTCAACGCCAGCGCCACCGGCTGGCCGATGATCCTCGCCTCCCTGGCGGTGGTGCTGCTGCATCTCTGGCGGCGTAACCCCCTGCTCTCCATCATCGGCGGCACTGCGGCCTACATGGCCATGGTGCAGCTGGGCTGGTCACCGTGAGAACGAACGGGCCTATGCTCAAGGTCACAAATCCCGCTGGTACAGGCAAAGAGTGTTGAGCTGCCGGCGCGGAGAGGCGACCATGAAAGAAATTTCGAGGAGATTGTCATGACACGCAAGATCGCCGATATCCGCCGCGACTACGAAGGGGGACTGCTCGACGAGTCACAGGCCACCGACAACCCCATGGAACTGTTCCAGGAGTGGCTGACCCTGGCGCTGGAAACCGAGGGTGATGACGGCAACGCCATGACGCTGGCCACCGTCGACAGTCAGGGTCTGCCCCACGCGCGCGTTGTCCTGCTCAAGGGGATCGATGAGCAGGGCCTGGTCTTCTACACCAACTATCACAGCCACAAGGGCAGCGAGCTGACCAACGTTCCCCACGCCGCCCTGGTCTTCTGGTGGCCATCGCTGGCGCGGCAGGTGCGCGTCGAGGGCAGCGTCGAGCAGGTCAGCGCCGAGGAGTCCGACGCCTACTTCGCCAGCCGCCCGCGGGCCAGCCAGCTGGGCGCCTGGGTGGCCACCCAGAGCGTGGTGATTCCCGGCCGCACCTGGATCGAGGAGCGCCAGAGCCGTTTCGAACAGGCCTACGAGGGACAGGAGATCCCGCGCCCGGTGCACTGGGGCGGCTATCGTGTGGTTCCCACCATGGTCGAGTTCTGGCAAGGCCAGCCCAGCCGCCTCCACGACCGGATCCGCTACGAAGCCCGTGACGGCCAGTGGCAGCACTTCCGCATGGCGCCGTGATCGACTCGGCCTACTGGCCCTGGATGAGTGATCCGGACCCGGCGATTCCAGCGACAGACCCCCGCCACTGGCGGGGGTCTCGCGTTGGGGGGGATCGTGCCGGACGCCCTCAGTCGGGCAGGCTCTCCAGGCGATGGCGCTGCCACTCGCTCTCGGGCTCGTTGAGCCGCAGCACCGCATCCACCACCTGCTCCTCCATGTTGTAGCGCTGCTTGAAGCCGAGATGCTTCATCAAGGCGCGCATCGGGTGATTGTCGACCATGATCTTGCCGATCATCTCCAGGGTGCCGACGCTGCGACAGTAGTCGATCAACTTGTGCATCAGCAGGCTGCCGAGGCCGAGCCCGGTCAGATCATCGCGAATGATCACCGAGAACTCGGTACGGATATTGTCGGGGTCGTTCCACACCCGGGCCACGCCGAGCATTTCCTTGGTGCCGTCATCGCGCAGGTGCTCGGCGATGAAGGCCATCTGGCGGTCGTAGTTGATCTGCGACAGCATCGACAGGTCACGCTGTGTCAGGTCCGACTTGTTGTGGAAGTAGCGGAACCGGATGCTCTCTTCGGAGAGTTGACCATGGAAGCTGGTGATCAGCGGTGCATCCTCGGCCCGGATCGGGCGCACCTCCACCTCCCAGCTGTTCTTCAGGGTCACCCACTCACGGAGCTCTTCCGGATAGGGCATGATGGCAAAGCGTGCCGGCGTGCCCAGGTCCATGGCGAAATCCACCGCTACCATATCGTCACGGTTGAGCAGCAGCGGGTTGATTTCTATCCCGCGCAGCTCGAGCAGATCGCTGGCCATCTGCGACAGCTTGACCAGCAGTTGGCAGAGGCGCTCGATATCCCGATCGGGGTCGCCGGAGTGCTCATGGATCAACCGCGCCACGTGGGTACGATCCACCATGTCCTTGGACAGTGTCATGTTGAGCGGGGGCAGCGCCACCTGACGGTCAGCCAGGATATTGACCTTGTAGCCGCCGATACCGAACACGATCACCGGGCCGAACACCGGATCCCGGGTGATGCCGGCACAGGTCTGCAGCGAATGCTTGCCGCGCTGCATGGGCTGCAGGCAGTACTCACGGACCTTGAAGGCGGGATACTTCTCGCTCACCTGTTCGCCGAGGAGCGTGACCCCGTCGGCCACCTGCTCGGGGCTCCTCAGGTCCTGCAGCAGCCCGGCCGAGACCCGATGGGGGTGCTTGCGATAGCGGAACGGCCGGCAGTTCCCCTCATGCACCACCTTCAGTGCCATGGCGCCATCGAAGTCCGCCGCCGCCGCGGCGCCCTCCTCGGGGGTGGTCACATAGCGGCTATGGGCTACCGGGATACCGTAGGCCTGAAGTACCTGAGCGGTCTCGGAGTGTGAGAGAGATTCGCGCCCCTCCGCCTTGGCCTCCTTGATCAGGGTGCGGCAGCGGGCGCGGATGTCCGGGGTCGTGGTAAACGGCAGGCTGGGCGGGGTCTCCTGCAGCAGCGCCTGGACCCGCTGGTAGTCCACCATGTGCATGAAGGCGTTGATGGCCTTCTCGGGCGACACGTAGGTGGGAATTGCCGCCAGGCTGAACTCGTGACGCGCGGAGAGGGCCTCCTCCAGCCCCATGAAGCTGGTCAGCAGGTTGCGGCGAAAGCGCTTTCGGTTGGCCACCACGGCCTGGGCGGTGGTCTTGGAAGGTGCCATGCGGGTCGGCGCGTGCACCACGAGCACCGCGTCGACGCCGGGGTCGGCGGCGACGATCTCGATGACATTCACGAACTTCTCGGGGGTGGCATTGCCGCCCATGTCCACCGGGTTCTCCCCGGGCTTGCTCATGTCGAAGTCGCCGCGATGCAGCGCCGCCCGCGTCTCCTCGGTGAACTCGGCCAGCTTGCCGCCGGCGTGGATCAGCTTGTCGATGGCCAGCATGGCCGGACCCAGTCCGTTGGAGACGATGGCCAGGCGGTCACCGCGCAGCGGCTTCATGAGCGACAGGGTCATCAGCGCATCGAACAGGTCGTCGGAGTCGTGCACTCGCACCACCCCGGCCCTGGAGAAGGCCGCATCGAAGATCTGGTCACGGTTGGCGACGCCCGGAGTGGGCGGCAGGCCCGTGAGATCCGACTGGGGCGTGCGACCACTCTTGATGGCCAGCACCAGGCGGTTGCGCGAGGCGTCGCGCAGGGCGGTCATGAAGTGCTGGGCGTCGAGGATCTTCTCCAGGTGGAGCAGGATGGCCTGGGTGGGTGAAAACTGGTTGATGTAGTCGAGCAGGTCCGGAAGCATGACGTCGACGCTGTCGCCTAGGGTGATCAGGTGCGAGAAGCCCACCCCGCGCCCCGCCGCCCAGTCGATCATCGCCGTGCCGAGCATGCCCGACTGGCCCAGATAGGCGACCCTGCCGGCCTTGATCGGCCGGTTGGCGTAGGAGGCGTTGAGCTTGCGCCCCGGCACGATCAGGCCCATGCACTCCGGGCCCAGCACGCGAATCCCCGACTGCCGGGCGGCATCCAGCATGCGCTGGCGTATCGAGGCCTTGCCGTCGCGGGCCTCGTCCAGGTGGGAGCCGCCGGAGAGCACCAGGGCGGCGCGCACCCCGATGCTGCCGAGCCTGGCGATGCGCCCAGGCACCGTGGCCACCGGTGAGCAGATGACGGCGAGATCGGGCGCCTCGGGCAACTGGCCGATACGCGAGAAGGCGGGCTGGCCGAAGACACTCTCGTAGCCCTTGGGGTTCACGGCCCAGAGGGAGCCCGGAAAACCGGCCTCCTGCAGGTTACGGATCACGAGCCCGCCCAGGGAATCGGGCTTTTCCGAGGCACCGATCACCGCGATGGTCTTGGGTTCGAAGAAGTGACGCAGAAAACGGGTGCTCACGATGCTCTCCCGACAGCTGATGGCTGGAATAGCTGTCTATTGTGTACGACCTATTGACACTGTCTGGCAAGGGATTGGGCAAAGTAAAGTGACCTCAGTCAGCCTGGAGGCACCAATGATCACCGGTTATATCACCCACCCCCACTGCATGCTTCACCACATGGGTCCCGAGCACCCCGAGAGCCCCCTCCGGCTGGAGGCGATTCGCGCCAGGCTGTCCCTTTCCGGGTTGCTGCAACAGACCATGCAGTCCGAGGCGCGCGAGGCCACCGAGGAGCAGTTGGCCCGGGTTCACCCCTTGCGCCACCTGCGCGCCCTGGACAAGTGTGTCCCGGACGAGGGCATCGTCACCCTGGACAGTGACACCATGATGAACCCGGACAGCCTCAGCGCCGCCCGGGTGGCCGCGGGGGCGGTGATTCGCGGCGTCGATCAGGTCTTTCGCCACCAGGCCGACAATGTCTTCTGTGCCGTGCGCCCTCCCGGGCACCACGCCGAGGCCACCGACGCCATGGGCTTCTGCTTCTATAACAACGTGGCGGTGGGCGCCGCCCACGCCCGCGAGAAGTATGGTGCAAGGCGCATCGCGATCCTCGACTTCGACGTCCACCAGTGCAACGGCACTATCGACATCTTCAAGGATGACCCCGATGTGCTGGTCTGCACCAGCTTCCAGTATCCCTTCTACCCCTGGCGCTACCTGCGCAGCGAGTGGCAGAACGTCATCAACACGCCGCTGGAGGCGGGGACCGACAGCGCCGCGTTCCGTCGTGCCATCGAGGACGACTGGCTCCCTGCCCTGCATCGCTTCAAGCCGGAGCTGGTGCTGCTCTCCTCGGGCTTCGACGCTCACCGCGAAGACGAGATGGCCGAGCTCTGCCTGGAGGAGGAGGACTTCTACTGGGTCACCCACATGGCCCTGGAGATCGCCGCGCTCTACGCGGATAACCGCCTGGTCTCGGTGCTGGAGGGTGGCTACCACCTCGACTCCCTCGGGCGCAGCGTCGAGGCCCACCTCAAGGCGCTGCTGGGCCAACCCTTCAGCGACGCACCGGCTCCCTTGGCCTAGCCGCCTGTCGCTACCTGCGCGAGGGTTTCCAGGCGGCGGGAAATGTCCCTTGGCAGCGGCACCGCCAGGGTGGCCTGGCGGCGGCGTTATCGCCGCCGGGCTGTGGTAAGCTTCAGGAAACCTGTTTCCGATAGTGAATTTCTGCCGATGACCGCCACCACCGATCAGGACGCCGCCCTGCGCATCGCCTCGGGCCGCAAGCCGCTCGTCGAACCGCTGCGCCTCGGCGAGCGCCTGCGCGAGATACGCCTGGCCAACCAGTGGACTCTCGAGGACGTCAGCCAGCGCACCGGGCTCGCCCGCTCGACGCTCTCCAAGATCGAGAACGAGCAGATCTCCCCCACCTTCACCGCTGTGCAGAAGCTGATCGGCGGGCTCGGTATCGACCTGCCCCAGCTGCTTACGCCGCCTCGCCAGCAGAGCCGCACCATGGGGCGCCGCGACCTGACCCGCCGCGGCCATGGCCAGCAGCACCCCACGCCGACCTATGAGCACGAACTGCTCAGCTGTGAGCTGGCCCAGAAGCGCATGATCCCCTTCAAGACCATCGTGCGTGCCCGCAGCTTCGAGGAGTTCAACGAGTGGGTGCGCCACGACGGCGAGGAGTTTCTCATGGTGCTGGACGGCGAGATCCTGCTCTACACCGAGTTCTACGAACCGTTGCGTCTCGAGCAGGGTGACAGCATCTACTTCGACAGCGACATGGGCCATGCGCTGGTGTCGGTAAGCCAGGCGGATGCCGTGGTGCTGTCGGTCTGCACGCGGGTCGACGCCGCCTGATTCAGCGCCCGCCCCCGGCCGCGCGATCACCCGGGCGGCGCGGTGGCACTGCATCCAGCACCAGGCGTCCGGCGGAATGGATCGCCTGGAAGTGTCGCCCCTTGGCGCGGGCGATCAGCATCACCCCGAAGCGGCTGGCCAATTCGACTCCCTTCTGGGTCACCCCGGAGCGCGAGACCAGCACCCCGATGCCCATCTGGGCGACCTTGAGCACCATCTCCGAGGTCAAGCGCCCGGTGGTATAGAAGATGTCTGCGCCCGCCGAGTCCGCCTGGACCAGCCACTGGCGTCCCGCCAGGGTATCCACGGCGTTGTGGCGACCCACATCCTCGACGAAGTCGAGCACCTGCTCCTGTCGGCAGAGTGCGCAGCCATGCACGGCGCCGGCGCTGCGGTAGGTCTCGTTGTGCTCCCCGAGGTTTTCCAGCAGCCCATAGAGCACCGACTGGCGCAGCGGTGTCTCGGGTAGGGGGTGGCGGGGAATGGCCTCGAGCAGCCGGCCAAACACCGTGCCCTGGCCGCAGCCGGTGGTCACCGTGCGATGCCCCAGGCGCTCCTCCAGGTCCTCCGGCTCGTGGCGTGTCACCACCGCCGCCGCCTCCACGTCCCAGTCCACGTGCACCGCCAGCAGGTCCTCCCGGGAGGCGATTAGCCCCTGGTTGCGCAGGTAGCCCACCACCAGCGCCTCGGGATCGGCGCCCAGTGTCATCAGGGTGACGATCTCGCGCTTGTTGAGGTAGAGGGTCAGGGCCCGTTCGGCGGCGATAGCCTGGCGCCTCGCCTCGCCGAACTCGTCGAATACCTCGATCTCCAGGGTGGCGGGCAGGCGGGCCCGGCTCAGACTGATGTCATGCATCGACGGTTCCTCGGCAACGTGTTGAGGGAGATGATGGCATTCCCCGCTTCCGGTGTCTTTAATGTTAAGCTATAGATCGTGATATCCCCTTCGAGCACCACGCCATGTCCCTTTCCAGCAGCCAGGCCACCCTGAGCCTCGACCTCGCCGGTGAGTCCCACCAGGTCAAGGGGTTCACCTCGACCCGATGGACCATCACCGACCTGTCTCCCGGCGATACAGGCCCCTGGGTACTCAGGCTCCAGCTCTTCCTGACCGAACGTGCCGCCTATCGCTTCAATCTCGAGGCGGGCACGCCACGGTTGTTCGTGCGCGCCGGCGAGAGCGGCGCCACCCCCAGCCCGTCGGCGGTCACGGCCAGCCAGGACGTCGCCGCTGCCTGGCTCGATGGCGAGCAGCAAGTGCTCGAGGTGGCGATGCCGCTGGCAATCCAGGCCTGGATCGAGGCCTATCTCGCCCGCCACGGGGAGGCCCCCGATGAGGGCCGCAAGAAGAAGCGCAAGGGCGCCGGACGCGCCCAGGAGCAGACCGTATGAGCCGACTGAGCCGCTGGTCACGCCGCAAGCTCGGCGATGAGCTCGTGGAAGAAGCACCGGCCGAGGAGGCGGTCGCCGCGCGTGAGGAGGCCGAGCAGCCCACCGCGGCGGAGCCCGAGCCGGGCAGCCTGGATGCCTCCCTTCCCGACCCCGACGCCCTCCCTGCCGGAAGCGACTTCACGGCGTTCCTGCAGGCGGGCGTCAGCGACGGCCTGCGTCGACGGGCTCTGCGCCGCATGTTCTCGGGCGACCATTACGGGATTCGTGACGGCCTCGATGACTACGACGATGACTATCGCCAGCGACTCAAGCCGTTGGCGGCCGAACTGGCCCAGCGACTCCGGCATTGGACCCGTCAGCTCGACGAGGAGGAGCCCCGGGCGGACACCGTTGAGGCGATGGACGCGCCGGTCGATGAGCGGTCGGTCGAGACGGTGGAGACAGGCATGGCATCTGCCGACGATGACGCAGAGGGGCGGCAAGGGGACGAGTGCCTCGCTGGTGGCGGCCCTGCCTGCCACGGGGAGGTGTTAGACCAAGGGCGAGGTGACGGGATCACTAGAACCGATCAGACTTAGCAAATAGCTACTCAAAACAATAATGACGACATTCTGACCGTGAGGTGGCATGAATCAGCGAATCGACACGATCGCCGTGGACGACGTCGGCAACCGTAAGGCGAGGGAAGCGGCCTACCGCCGCGCCTCCTGGCCACTCAACCTGGCTCCGGCGAGCGTCGGGTACCTCAGCCAGGGCCACGCCCTGCTCCTCGGCAACGAACGTGACGTGCGCCGCGCCGCCCTTGCCCTGCAGGAACGGGGGCTTCGTTCCCTCACGCTGCTGTTCACCGAGCCTGTTCCTGCTGCCGCCGGCGAGGAGGGTGTCGATGATGACGAAATCCTGCTGGCCAATACCGCCGGCCTTACGCACCATCGGCTGGCCCGCGAGCAGGCGGCGAGACTTCGCATCGAGGGATACCTGGGCCGCTTCCTGGTCACCCTCGAGCATGGCGAGACCCCGCTTGACCTGGCCCGCGCCCTGGCCAACCGCGACTACTTCGACCAGGTCCTCGACCTCGGCGAAACCCCGGCCCTGGCGCTGGAACTGCCTCCGCCAGGGTATGTCGCGACCCGTTGGGCCGCCCCGGAGACGCCGACCCGGCTCGACGCCTTTGCCGCCCTGGTCGGCGAGTTTGACAAGCCGCGCTACTTCCAGATTCATCACGCGCTCTGTGCCCATTCGGCCAGCGGCAACACCGGCTGCGCGCGCTGCCTCGAAGTCTGTCCCGCCGATGCGATCCAAAGCCTCAAGGGCCGTGTCGGGTCGCGCATCGAGATCGACCCCTACCGGTGTCACGGTGTCGGCAGCTGCAGCAGCGCCTGCCCCACCGGGGCCATCGAGTTCCGCATGCCTGAGTCCCATCGCCAGCAGGAGACCCTGCTGGCTTGGCTTGCGGCCTACCGCGAGGCGGGCGGCGGCCAGCCGGTGGTGCGCTTCGTGGCGAGCGACCACCTGCTGCCCGATGAATCCCCGGCCGGCCATGTCCTCGACGTGCCCCTCGAGGAGCTCGGCGCCGCTGGCCACGACCAGTGGCTGACGGCCCTGGCCGGCGGTGCCGCCGAGGTGCGCCTGCAGCATCACCCCGACATGCCCGTACGCCTGGTCGCTTTCCTCGACGACCAGCTCGCCCAGGCACGCGCCCTCCTCGAGGCACTGGGACATGCGCCCGAACGGCTCTCGGTGGTCGCTGTCGGCGACACCCTGGCCCGGGATGCCCTGCCCGCCTGCCCGCCGCTCCCCGCTGATGACTTCGAACTCGATGCCTCGGGCAAGCGGGACCGGCTCAACCAGGTACTCGACCACCTTGCCGCCCTGGGAGAGCAGGACGGGGCCCGGCATGCCATGCCCCGCGAGGCCGCCTACGGGGGCCTCGCCGTCGATACCCAGCGCTGCACCCTCTGCATGGCCTGCGTGGCGAGCTGCCCGACGCCCGCCCTGGCGGCCGGCACGGAAAGTCCGGAGCTCAGCTTCCGCGAGGCCGACTGCGTGCAGTGTGGCCTCTGTGCGGACGCCTGCCCCGAGGAGGCCATCGCCCTGCTCCCGGGTTTCCTGGCCGACCCTGCCCGCCACCAGCGGCACGTCTGCCATGCGGAGGCCGCTTTCGACTGCATCCGCTGCGGCAAGCCTTTTGCCACCGCCAGCACCATCGCCAGCATCAAGGCGAAGCTCGCCGACCATCCCTACTTCGCCGGTGATGCGATCTCGCGGCTCGAGATGTGCGAGGACTGCCGCGTACGGGATGTCTGGCAGGACCTGGCACGGGACCCCGAATCGCAACTGAAGGTGTGAACCGATGAGCGAGACTGTCATGCACGAGGCGGTGACCGGGCCGGGCGAGGCCCAGGCCTTGAGAGCCGATGTCTACCGCCTGCTGGCGCGCCTGCTGCGCGAGGCGCCCGATGCCGAGCTGCTGGCCTGGCTGGGCGATCTCGAGGTCGAGGATGAGGCCAGTCCGCTGGCGTCGTTCTGGTGCGAGCTCGTCGCGTCGTCGCGCCAGTCCCGCCCGGAGGCGCTGGCCCGGGAGCACTTCCGGCACCTGGTTGGCGTCATCCAAGGCGACGTAACTCCCTACGCCTCCTGGTATCGCGATGGCGAGCTAATGGACCAGGCCCTGGTCGCGCTGCGCCGTGACCTCAAGGTGCTGGGCATCGAGCGCGACGCGCAGGCCCGCGAACCAGAGGACCATCTGGCCGCGCTCTGCGAGACGATGGCCCTGCTCATCGAGGCAGGCTCGCCCGCCGAGGCGCGCTTCTTCATGACCCACCTGGCTCCCTGGGCGGCGGTCTGCCTGACGGACCTGGCCGGGGTGGAGAGTGCCTTCTATTCGGGGCTCGGCCGACTCGGCCGCGCCTTCATCGACAGAGAAGAGGCGCTGCTTGCCAGCGAGGCAGCGCAGGAACCGGTCAGGCTCGTGGAGCCCTGACACCGACTGACACCGGCTCGCGAGAGTGACCCATGACGACGACTAAGATAAAGACAAGGCCCCACCTGACACCGCGCCAATTCACGGCCACGGCATGAACGAGGAAACCTCCATGAGCAAGACCAACAACCCACAACGCCGTCGCTTCCTCAAGGCCCTCGGTATCGGCACCGCGGCCGCGGGGGCGGCTGCCGCCGTCGGTCAAGTCACCCTGGTGCAGGCCGAGACGCCTCGCGCCGAAACCCCGGCCGACCGAGCCGAGGGCTACCGGGAAACCGACCATATCCGCACCTTCTACGCTACCCTGCGTGACTGACGGCTCGAGATCCAGGAGATCACACCATGCGTCTGACTCGTAAAAGTGATGCCCCCAAGGCCCCCGGGCTTGGCATCTCCCGCCGCCAATTCCTCAAGCGAAGCGGCGCGGCCACGGGCGGCCTCGCCGCGGCCGGCTTCATGGGGGCGCCGATGATGCGTCGCAGCGAAGCCGCAGAGAAGACCCCCGTGCTCGACTCGCCGGTGGAGACCAAGCGAACGATCTGCTCTCATTGCTCGGTGGGTTGCGGCGTCTATGCCGAGGTGCAGGAGGGCATCTGGACCCGGCAGGAGCCAGCCTTCGACCACCCCATCAATCGCGGGGCCCACTGCGCCAAGGGCGCCTCCCTGCGGCAGCACGGCCACTCCAGCCGGCGCCTCAAGTACCCCATGAAGTTGGTGGGGGGCGAGTGGCAGCGCATGAGCTGGGAGGACGCCATCGAAGAGATCGGCAACAAGGTCCTCCAGCTCACCGAGCAGCACGGTCCCGACAGCATCTACTGGCTGGGTTCGGCCAAGTTCAGCAATGAACAGGCCTACCTGATGCGCAAGTTCGCCGCGCTGGCCGGCACCAACAACACCGATCACCAGGCGCGCATCTGCCACTCCACCACCGTGGCAGGGGTGGCCAACACCTGGGGCTACGGAGCGATGACCAACTCGCTCAATGACATGCAGAACAGCAAGTCAATCATGTTTATCGGCTCCAACCCCAGCGAAGCGCACCCGGTGGCCATGCAGCATATCCTGCTGGCCAAGGAGCGCAGCCACGCCCAGATCATCGTCGTCGACCCACGCTTCACCCGCACAGCCGCCAAGGCCGACAGCTTCGTGCGCATCCGCCCCGGCTCGGACGTGGCTTTCATCTGGGGTCTGCTCTGGCACATCTTCGAGAATGGCTGGGAAGACCAGGAATACATCAACCAGCGCGTCTATGCCATGGATGAGGTCCGCGCCGAGGTAGCCAGCTTCCCGCCCAGCGAGGTGGAGCGCATCACGGGCGTGCCGGAGGCGCAGATGTTCGACACCGCCCGCCGTCTGGCCGAGAACCGCCCGGGGTGCATCGTCTGGTGCATGGGCGGTACCCAGCACACCACCGGCAACAACAACACCCGCGCCTACTGCATCCTCGAGCTGGCGCTGGGCAACGTCGGTAAGTCCGGCGGGGGCGCCAACATCTTTCGCGGCCACGACAACGTCCAGGGGGCGACGGACCTGGGGCTGATGTCACACTCCCTGCCTGGCTACTACGGCCTCGCCGAGGGGGCCTGGGCCCACTGGGCGAGGGTCTGGGACCTCGACCTCGACTGGCTGAAGAGCCGCTTCGACCAGACGGAGTATGCCGACGGCAAGCCGATGCACAGCAACGGCATCACGGTGTCGCGCTGGGTTGACGGCGTGCTCGAGGAGGAGGACGCGATCTCCCAGAGGACCCGGCTCAAGGCGATGTTCTACTGGGGCCATGCGGTCAACTCCCAGACCCGTGGCACCGAGATGCAGAAAGCGATGCAGCAGCTCGAAATGATGGTCATCGTCGACCCCTACCCCACCGTGGCAAGCGTGATGCACGGCCGCCAGGATGGGGTCTACCTGCTGCCCGCCGCGACGCAGTTCGAGACCACCGGCAGCGTCACCGCCACCAACCGCTCCATCCAGTGGCGGGACAGGGTGATCGAGCCGCTGTTCGAGTCCAAGCCCGACCACGAGATCATGTACCTGCTGTCGCGCAAGCTGGGCTTCGCCGATGAGCTGTTCAAGCACATCGAGGTGAACGGCACCGAGCCGGTCATCGAGGACATCACCCGTGAGTTCAACCGCGGCATGTGGACCGTCGGCTACACCGGTCAGAGCCCCGAGCGACTCAAGGCCCACCAGCAGAACTGGCACACCTTCAGCTTCGAGAACCTGCAGGCCGAGGGCGGTCCCGCCGATGGCGACTACTATGGGCTGCCCTGGCCCTGCTGGGGCACCGCCGAGATGGGCCACCCCGGCACGCCGATCCTCTACGACACCAGCAAGCGGGTCTCCGAGGGCGGCCTCACCTTCCGGGCACGCTTCGGCATCGAGCGCAACGGCGAAAACATCCTCTCCGATGGCTCCTACAGCGAGGGGTCCGAGCTCAACGACGGCTACCCCGAGTTCACCGCTGCCATGCTTAAGGACCTGGGCTGGTGGGACGACCTCACGCCGGAGGAGCAGGCCGAGGCAGAAGGCAAGAACTGGAAGACCGATCTCTCCGGCGGCATCCAGCGGGTGGCCGTCGCCCATGAGTGTGCCCCCTTCGGCAACGCCAAGGCGCGCTGCAACGTATGGACCTTCCCGGACCCGATCCCCAAGCACCGTGAGCCGCTCTATACCAGCCGCCGCGACCTGGTCGCGGACTATCCCACCTGGGATGACGTTGCCTCCCACTACCGCCTACCGACGCTCTACAAGAGCATCCAGGACAATGACAACTCAGGTCGCTACCCGATCATCCTCACCTCGGGGCGCCTGGTGGAGTACGAGGGAGGCGGCGAGGAGACCCGCTCCATGTCGTGGCTGGCCGAGCTGCAGCAGCAGATGTTCGTCGAGATCAATCCGGCGCTGGCCAACGAGCTGGCGGTGGCCGATGGCGACATGGTCTGGGTCGAGGGGGCCGAAGGCGGCCGCATTCGTGTCCAGGCCCTTGTAACGCCCCGGGTCGCGCGCGAAGTGGTGTTCATGCCCTTCCACTTCGGCGGCATGTTCCAGGGCGAGAGCCTGCATGACCGCTACCCGAAAGGCTCGGCGCCCTATGTGCTCGGCGAGGCAGTCAACACCGCCACTACCTATGGTTATGACGCCGTGACGCAGATGCAGGAGACCAAGTGCACCCTGTGTCGTATCGAGAAAGCCAGCTGATTACGCTCGCCTACCAGGAGATTCCCATGGCTCAGATGAAATTCATGTGCGACGCGGAACGCTGCATCGAGTGCAACGGCTGCGTCACTGCCTGCAAGAACGCCAACGACGTCGAGTGGGGTATCCAGCGTCGTCGGGTGGTGACCCTCGACGATGGTGAACCCGGCGAGATATCGATCTCAGTGGCCTGCATGCACTGCGACGACGCACCGTGCATGGCGGTCTGTCCCACCGACTGCTTCTACAAGACCGACGACGGCATCGTGCTGCACGACAAGGACCTGTGCATCGGCTGCGGCTACTGCCTATACGCCTGTCCCTTCGGGGCGCCGCAGTTCCCCAAGCAAAACGCCTTCGGCGAGCGCGGCAAGATGGACAAGTGCACCTTCTGTGCCGGCGGGCCTGCGGAGAGCAAGGAGGAGGAGTACGAGAAATACGGGGCCAACCGCATCGCCGACGGCAAGCTGCCGCTGTGCGCGGAGATGTGCTCCACCAAGGCCCTGCTGGCCGGTGATGCCCAGACGGTGGCGGACATCTTCCGCCAGCGGGTGGTGCAGCGCGGCCATGCGGACGGTGGCTGGTCGGGGAACCCCCGCGCCGATGCCGACAACCTCGCCTACGATGCGACCCGCCAGGGGTAAGGAGGCTCCATGGATATGCCAACTGCCTGGCCGCTATGGCGGATGCTGGCCCTGGCCCTTGCGCTACTGCTAGGTCTGGCCTTTGCCCAACCGGTGCTGGCCCAGGCCGACCCGGATCGCGAGGCCGCCACTGCGGTGGGTGGCGTCTCGCCGGACACCTGGCGCCTGGTGCGCAGCGGTGAGGTCGGCCCAAACTTCCGCGACAGCCGGGCCGACTCCACCTACAACCTGATCAACGCCAGTGGGCAGAGCTGGCGTCAACTGCGCAACCGCTGGGTCTCCCCCTTCGGCCTGATCGCCGTCGGCGGGATTATCGTGGTGATCTCGCTGTTCTACGTGATTGTCGGCCGCATGGACCTCAGCCAACCACGCACCGGCCGCAAGTTGCTACGCTGGTCGCTGTTCGTGCGTTCGATCCACTGGACCGTGGCTACGTTATTTATTGTGCTAGCGCTCTCGGGGCTGAACCTGCTCTACGGCAAGTTCGTCTTCCGGCCACTGTTCGGGGATGCCGTGTGGGGCGCGATGATCTCCGCCTCGAAGGTCGCCCACAACTATTTGGGGCCGCTGTTCGGTATCCTGCTGGTGGTACTGCTGGCCCGTTTGTTGAAGCACAACTGGCCAAAGCGCCATGACCTGTCCTGGTTCAGGCTGGGCGGTGGCATGATCGGCAAGGGGCACCCCGATGCCGGCTTCGCCAACGGTGGCGAGAAGATGTGGTTCTGGATTTTGGCCACGGCCGGCTTGGCGGTGGTCGCCAGCGGCTTCGTGCTGGACTTCCCCAACTATGGCCAGAGCCGCGACACCATGCAGTGGGCCAACATCATCCATGCCGTGGGGGCCTTGGGCCTGACGGCCGTGGCGCTGGGCCATGCCTATATCGGCAGCATCGGCTCGGAGGGGTCGCTCGAGGGCATGACCACCGGCTATGTGGACGAAACCTGGGCCAAGGACCACCACAACCTCTGGTACGAAGAGGTCAAGGACCAGGTGATTCCCGAGGAACAGCTCGCCGCCGGTCGCCCCGCCACACAAGGCGGTGACGAGGCCGCCTCCCGGCCCGGATGAAACCCGTTGACAGCCCTCCCCCTCGACACCGCCAGAAGGCGGTGTCTTTTTGTTATGCTGGCGACGACATGACACCCACTACGCCAGGGAGACGCCCCATGGAACACCTCGATGACACGACCCGCACGGAGCTTGAGGCTGCGGCCTTCCGCCGTCTGCTCAGGCACCTGAACGAACACAAGGAGGTGCAGAACATCGACCTGATGATCCTGGCCGACTTCTGCCGCAACTGCCTCTCCAAGTGGCTGGTGACTGCCGCCGAGGAGCGCGGTGCGGAACTGGACTACGAGACGGCCCGCGAGTTCGTCTACGGCATGCCCTACGGCGAGTGGAAGGAGAAGTACCAGCAGGAGGCCACGCCCGAGCAACTGGCCGCCTTCGAGGCCCGTCAGGCACAGAAACAGGGGGACGCGTGATGAGCGAGCCGATGATTCCCCTCTCTGTGGCGGTGCTGACCATCTCCGACACCCGCAGCGAGGCCACGGACCGCAGCGGTCAGAGCCTGGTGGAGCGGCTGACCACCGCCGGGCATCGCCTGGCCGACAAACAGATCGTGCCGGACGACATCTACCGGATTCGCGCCGTGGTCTCAGCGTGGATCGCCGACCCCGAAGTGCAGGTGATCCTGACCACCGGTGGTACTGGCTTCACCGGCCGCGACTCGACCCCGGAGGCGGTGGGCGTGCTGCTCGACAAGCAGATCGAGGGGTTCGGCGAACTGTTCCGCCAGCTCAGCTGGGAGGAGATCGGCAGTTCCACCGTACAGAGCCGCTGCCTGGGCGGCCTGGCCAACGGGACCGTGGTGTTCTGCCTGCCCGGCTCCACCGGGGCCTGTCGCACAGGCTGGGACGGGATCCTGGCCGAGCAGCTCGACAGCCGGCACAAGCCGTGTAACTTCGCGAATCTGGTCATTCCCGAACGAGGCCAGCATGACTGACCTCAAGTCCGTCGAGGCGGCCCTGGCGGCGCTGCTGAAAGGGGTCCAGCCTCTTCCCGGGGAGTGGCTAGTCTGCGAAGAGGCCGCCGGGCGCATCCTCGCCGAGCCGGTACCGGCACGCCTCGACGTCCCCCCCTTCGATAACAGCGCCATGGACGGCTATGCCCTGTGCCACGCGGACGCCGGCGGCTGGTTGCCGGTGAGCCAGCGCATCGCCGCCGGGGCCCAGGCCGTTCCGCTGGCACCGGGCAGCTGTGCGCGCATCTTCACCGGCGGCGAGCTCCCGCCGGGGGCCGACTGCGTGGTGATGCAGGAGCGGGTCGAGGTGGAGGGCGACCGGGTGCGGATTCCCGATGGCATCCCGGAGTGCGACAACGTCCGCCGCCGCGGCCGCGACGTCAATGCGGGTGACGAGCTACTGGCGAGCGGCGAGCCCCTCGAGGCCGGGGCACTCGGCCATCTAGCCGGACAGGGCATCACCGAGGTGACGGTGCGCCGCCGTCCCCGGGTAGTGCTGCTCTCCACCGGGGACGAGATCGTCGACCCCGGCCGACCCCTGGGCCCGGGGCAGATCTACAACTCCAACCGTCCCATGCTCAGGCGCCTGCTGGAGCGTTTCGGCGCCGAGGTGGTGAGGGTCGCCGCGATTCCCGACGATGCCGAGGGCACCCGCCAGGCCCTAGCCGCGGCGGCCCTGGAGGCGGATGTGGTGATCACCACGGGTGGCGTTAGTGTCGGCGAGGAGGATCATGTCAAGGCGGCGGTGGAGGCGCTCGGGCAACTGGACATGTGGCGCCTGGCCATTCGGCCCGGCAAGCCACTGGCCCTGGGGCGACTCCCGGCCGAGGGACATGAGGCCCGCTTCGTGGGATTGCCCGGAAATCCGGTTTCGTGCTTCGTGGGGGCCTGGCTGTTCCTGCGCCCCCTGATGGGTGCCCTGCTCGGCGCGCCGTCGCTGCTCAAGCTACCGCGACTTACCGCGCGAGCCGCCTTTGCCACCCAGACAGGCCCCCGCGCCCACTACATGCGCGTTCGCCTCGAGTTCGGGGCGGACGAGATCAGCGCCCACGCCTTCCGCGACCAGAACTCCGGGGTGCTCTCCTCCTGCATCGCGGCGGACGCCCTGGCGGTGGTCCCACCGGAGACGCGCCTCGAGGAGGGCGACCGCGTCGATTGCCTCTGGCTCAGCGGCTAGCGTTGCTCCGGCACCTCCAGAGCCTGGCGGACTTCCGGCCACAGGCGCTGGAAGTCCTCTTCCAACCGCCTGTGTTCCTCCTCGAGCCAGGGCACTAGTTCGGCCAGGCGGTTGGGGCCGGCAAGGCGCTGTCCGATGCCGGCGATGGCGCGGCAGGTGAAGGCGAAATCGGCATAGCCGCTAAGCCAGTCCTGCTCCACCAGCACTGGCACCAGGGTGGCCAGACGCGCCGGCGCCGGCTGGGTCTGCAGGACCCGGTAGGTGCGAGCAATCAGCGGCGACGGTTGCGCCTGAAGTTCCAGTTCACGCGCCACGAAGTGATCCCACACCAGGTCCAGGGCGATTCCGGCATAGCGACGCTGGCGGGACGGCGCCCGGCGACGGATCTCGGCCACCACCGGATGGGCATCCACGAAGGCGTCCACCCGACGGTGGTGGCGGATCCCCACCGCGACGTCACCAGGCCAGGCCGACAGGTCACTCCCCTTGACCCCGTCCGCAATCAGGTTGCCCCACAGGAACTCATCGCTGCCGCCACGGGCCAGCCAGGCATGAGCCAGGAAATTCACGCGGTGCTCACAGGCAGTTGGTGGGCTTGGGCAGCCCGGCAATGCGCGCGCCGAGCTTGGCAGGGCTGCCGGGGAAGAGGCGCATCAGGTGGATAGACCGCCCCTTCTCTTCGCCCAGGGCCTTTGTCACCGCCTTGACCAGCGGTCGCATCGCTGGCGCCTGTTCGAAACGCCGGTAGAAGTCACGCAGGACCTCGATGATTTCCCAGTGTTCATGGGTCAGCTCGATACCCTCCTCGTTGGCTATTGCCCTGGCGACATCGGGGTTCCAGTCGTCCAGATCGATGAGGTAGCCTTCCGGATCGAGCGGTACGCTAGCTCCCTTGAAATCAAGATAACGGTATATTTCTGAAGTTGCCATCAGAACCAGCTCACCGTACGCATGGCCTCCTCGGTCAGGGTCACGAACCCCTCCACGTCGACCTTCACCACCGACGCATCGCACAGCGGTACCAGTCCACGGGCGGAGAGGTCCTCCTCCAGGGCATAAAGGCGGCCCGTAAGGTCGCCGAAACATTCAACCAGGGGCCCCAGGGCACCCTGAACGCCGTCCTCGATCAGCAGCAGGCGATCGGCCGCCCCCATGGCTGAAAGCGCCTGTCGGTAGACCTCGCTGGTGGCCGGCGAACGATTGAGAATATGCAGAAGCATCAATGTCTCTCCCGGTGGCACCGCCACCTTCAGAAGGTCAGTACCAGTGCATGCGTCCTGGCCAGCGCGGATAGCTCGAGGGGGCCTGCTGCCCTCGCTGGCAGCAGGAGTCCATCGACACAGAGACCGAAACGGGCCAGTGCATCGGCCTCCACCAGCAGGGAATCGATATCGTACATCTCGAGCATCTCGAGCGTCGGCGCGGTGCCCTTCTGCCCCAGGGGGCCGCCACTCTGCCCGGGCACCAGGGCGGTGACGCCCTCACCCATGAACAGGAGCGTCACCCGGCGCCCGAAAGCGGCGGCGACCAGGGCAGCATCGAGACCCTCGCGCAGCCAGCTGGTGCCGTGGGGCCCGTGGCGCAGGATCACCAGCAGATCACCCTCCATCCATTGCGCCTTGTCGTTTGCCATGCCACCTCCTCAGGGTCCGAACGTCACCAGGCGATCGCAGCGCAGGCCGAGATCCACCAGTTGGCCAAGCCCGGTCAGCTCGAAGGGAGGCTCGACGCTATGGCCCTGCTTGCCGTGTCGGGCAGCCTCGCGCTCATCGAGAAGGCCGCGTCGGAGCGCAGCGGCGATACAGACCTGGAGCGACACGCCATGGTCCTCGGCCAGTGCCGCCCAACCATCCACCAGGTGCGGTTCGTCCTGGGGCGGTGCCGCAAGACGTGCGGCGTTGTGAACGCCGTCATGGTAGAAGAATACCCCCTCCAGGCGGTGGCCTCGCCCCGCCACCGCTCGGGCAAAGCGCAGGGCGGAGTGAGCAGCCTGGCTGCTGTAGGGTGCGCCCATCAGCAGAATCCCGTAACGCATCATGGATCTTTACACTCCACAAACAGGCTGGCCCCGCCGAGGCGGGGCCAGCCGAGGTCCTCGTGACCGGCCAGGTTCAGTCGCTGCTCATGATACCGAGCAGCGACAGCAGGCTGATTAAGAGATTATAGATCGACACATAGAGAGTGATGGTGGCGAGAATATAGTTGGTCTCGCCTGCCCGGTGCACGATTTCGCTGGTCTGGTAGAGGATCGCCGCGGAGGCAAACAGCACGAAACCGGCGGAGACCATCAACATCAGGGTGGGAATCTGGAAGACCAGACCCGCCACCATGGCCAGGATCAGCACAATGGCGCCGGCCATCAGGAAGTTACCCAGGAAGCTGAAGTCCTTCTTGGAGATCAGCGCCACGGCGGAGAGGCCGATAAAGGTCAGGCCGGTCATGGCCAGGGCATTCATCACCAGCGCCGCGCCGTTGGGGAGTGCCAGGTAGGCGTTGAGAATCGGCCCCAGGGTAAACCCCATGAAGCCGGTGAAGGCGAACGTCGTAAGCAGGCCGAGAGCCGAGTTGGCAGTCTTGTGGACGAGGAACATCAGGCCGTAGGCGCCGATGAAGAACACGAAGATGTTCATGCGCTCGACGCCCATGGCCATCGCAGCGCCAGCCGTGACCGCCGAGAACAGCAGCGTCATGGCAAGCAGGCCATAGGTATTGCGCAGCACCTTGTTGGTGCCGATCGCCTGGCTCTGCGGGCGAGTTAGCTGAGTATCTTGGTATGCCATGGGTCCAGGGCTCCCTGTGTTTTGATGGATCGTTACAATGGACCTAGAATGCCCACTCCAGGTTCCCCGCGCAAGCCCTTGTCCGGGCATGGCTCAACGATGATTCCTTGCACCAAGCAGCTGCATCCCCACCTCGGCCGCCGTGTCGCAGACATCTCCTTCGGCCGCCGTGAGGGCCTGAAGGTCCATCCAGCAGGCGTGCGTGGCGTCATCGCCGGCCGTTGGCTCCCCCGCATCCCAGGACATCTGCATGACCACCACGACATAGTGGAAGCGCAGCCTGCCATCGTCATCATGTTCGATGATGTCGAATGCGGTGAGCGGTCGGGAAGCCCTGGCACGCACGCCGGTTTCCTCGAGCAGTTCTCGCGCCGCGGCGGCGGCAAGGGATTCGCCGGGCTCCACCTTGCCCCCGGGAAGCGACAGCCGCCCGGCATTGGGCGGGTTGCGCCGCCTCACCATCAGCAGGCGCCCTTCTCTCTCCACCGCGCAGGAGACGGCGGCTACCGGTAACGAAGGCATATTGCTGGTCTGGGTCATGGCAGGCTCCGGCGTGGCAGTGCCCAGTGTGCCACCCTGTCGGTGACCTGGCTAACGCCTTGATCCCATAGCCCTCTTGACCCGGCACCGAAAGCTGGTAATATTCACCGCCGTAAGCCGGAGGGGTGGCAGAGTGGTCGATTGCACCGGTCTTGAAAACCGACGAACCGCAAGGTTCCCAGGGTTCGAATCCCTGCCCCTCCGCCATAACATCTTGAAAACCAGCCACCTGTGGCTGGTTTTTTGTTTTACCCCCCTCTGGAGTGGTCCCCGAAAAAAGTGGTGAAGAAGGCTTCCGTTCCGGAACGCGACATCCCATCGGCAAGCAGGCGAAACGCCTTCTCGGCGGTCATGCGGGCTTTCATGGCACGGCATCCATGTCGATTGACAGCTCGAATTTCATCGCCTCGACGCTCACGCTATCAAGAAGCAAGGCAACAGGGAGGATTGGAAAAGCCGACTGGATCGCCCACGGTTTATCGGCTCAGGTATGCTGTCGCTCTACCCCGAGCACGACCAGGACACACAGGCCCTGATCCACCCGGCCGACAAGCCGAACGATCACGCCGGAGCCACTCAGGTGCCTGGTACGTTGTCGCGCAAACTGCCCACCATTCCCAGGAGTTCGCCATGGCGCTGAAGGCCACCATCTGCAAGGCGCGGCTGCAGGTCGCCGACATGGACCGTCACTATTACGACGAGCATGTGCTGACCGTCGCCCGCCACCCATCCGAGACCGACGAGCGCATGATGCTGCGGCTGCTGGCATTTGCGCGTCACGCCCATCCAGACCTGGCCTTCGGGCGCGGCGTCAGCGCCGATGACGAGCCAGACCTTTGGCGCAGGAGCCTCACAGGCGAGATCGAACTGTGGATTCAGCTCGGCCAGCCGGACGAACGCGAGATACGACGGGCCTGCGGCCGTGCGCAACAGGTGGTGATCTACACCTATGGCGGCCAGGGCTCCCGGCTCTGGTGGGAGCAGCTCGCCGGCAAGCTGCGCAGCCTCTCCAACCTCACGGTCATCGATGTCGCTCCCGAGAGCGTCACTGCCCTGGCCAGACTCGCGGCCCGTGGTATGGACCTCAACGCCACGCTCCAGGACGGGATGATCTGGCTTGCCAGTCCCGAGGAGTCCATCGAGGTGAGCATCGACATTCGACTGCAGCCGCGCTCATGACCTGACGCACCCCGTTGTCCGTCGTTCCCGGGCTGCGGGTTCCGTGTCCCACATCAACGGCGCCAGCCGCCCAGATCCCCTGGGGTGTCTCTGCGCCCCTTCGTCACGGCTATGTGTGGCAGCCAACGGATAAGACCCTCGTCCTGCCACTATTCTGAGGATAGCAGTCCCTCGCAGCGGCTCCGCCGAAGCGAACAGCCGCTGCAGCCAAGATCCTCAACCCGAGTCACACCCTCATGAAATCTGTCAGAAATTCCCTGCTGGCGACGTCCATCCTGCTGGTCTCGCTCTCTCTGGCCGCCTGTTCCGGCATGTCGACACAGGACAAAGGCACGGTGGTCGGCGCAGGCGTGGGCGCCGTGGGTGGTTCTGTCCTCACCGGCGGCTCGGCTGTCGGCACCGTCGGTGGTGCGGCCGTAGGCGGCGTCATCGGCCATGAGATCAGCAAGCCCTGATCATTTACCCGCTACCGCCGCGGTGCTTTGCAGGGTTCCGCTGCTGACTCCCCCGCGCCTGCTTGGCAAGACCCTGTAAGCATGAAGTGACGAAGAAGCGCAATGCCGCCTCGAAATCGGCAACATGTCGGGAGTGCGCCTCGATAATCACTCGGACAACGCAGCGTGATTTATTCTGGCCATTTTTCCAACGTTCGCCAGCGCACAGACCACAACAACTTATCGGCCTACTCTTGCGTGAGTGTGGCGACGGACGTGCCAGAACAGGATGTTGCACTACGCGCCTCAAGGAGTGAAGCGCCACCGAAAACGCACCGACCCGTAGACAAGGAGCATGTCATGAACATGATCAAGCCTTTCCTGTTAAGTCTGACGCTTACCCCGGCCATGCTATTGGCCGCCAGTGTTTCCGTGGCCGACGAACATGCCGACAAGACAGATTATGCCGGAACGAAAGTCACCTTCCTGACCGAACAGCCCAGTGGCACGCTTCACGCCAGTGACCTGATGGGGGCTGACGTCAGGAGCATGGCCAGCGACGACGAGAAGATCGGCAGCATCGACAACTTCCTGCTCGACGAGAATGGCCAGATCATCGCTCTGGTGGTCAGCATGGGCGGCCTGATGGGCATGGGCGAGAAAGTCGTCGCCATCGACTGGGATGGCGTGGTCCTGTCCCAGGAGGACGACGACTACGTCGTACGCATCAACGCCGACCAGGACACCCTCGAGGAGGCCGACGACTACGAGCACGACGCCAACTAACGGTACCCTTCCCCGGCTTGTCAGGGGCAGTCCCGAAAGCGGAAAGCGTTTATTCGCTTTCCGCTTTTAACGTGGCTCAGCCAGCTCAACCAACATTATGATGCCCACAACTAATATTTCCTATCAGCAAACCATTAAAAACTCCTAGCGAGATATCATACCAAATCTCAAGAATGCGGCCATATCGACTTCCATCGTTCTCCTGTTCATCGCCCTGATGATCATATCCAGCCGATAAGCCTAGTTGCATAGCATTTATCACATCGACGCCCGATGCTTGACCACCTAGCATAAATAAACATCGGCGTTATCCACCTCACCCCGGACAGGAACACTTTCCAACAAATGGAACCAACATGAAAAACATACTCTGGGTAATCGTGACGACGGTGGTCATGCTGGCCGTGCTGTCGGTTCTGGGCTGACACCGAGTGCTCGCCGTGACACTCCTGAATGCCTACCGCGAACGCCGCTACCGGTTCAGGCAATGGCGCCATGCCAGACGCCAGGGGGCGTCCGGCCACGAGGCCACGCCCCCGCCTCGGGCCGAGCTGTTCAGCGCCGCCCAGATGGAGACGCACGGAGAGTGGCTGGCCAACCGCCATCAGCTCGCAACCGGCCACGCATCCGATCTGCTGCTGCCCCGCCTGCGCCACAACGAACAGGCCCTGGTCGATAGCTGCAACCGCTTGACCACTGCCGTGGCCGAGGAGCAGCGCATTGCTCCCGCGGGGGAGGTGCTGCTGGACAACTTCCATCTGCTCGAGGAGCAGATGCTGACCGCCAAGCGACACCTGCCACCCGGCTACAGCAAGGCACTCCCCAGGCTCCTGAGCGGCCCCTCCGCGGGTCGGCCGCGCGTCTACGACATTGCCATGGAAGCCATCGCCCACGGCGATGGTCATCTCGCTTTCGACAACCTGAGCCGCTTCGTGGCCTCGTATCAGCGCCACATCACCCTGACACTGGGCGAACTGTGGGCCATTCCCATCATGCTGCGCCTGGCGCTGATCGAGAACCTGCGTCAGGTAGCAGACAGACTCGATGCCGCGCTCGGTGAACGCCAGCTTGCCGACATGTGGGCGGCACGCATGGTCGCGACTGCCGAGAACGCCCCCCAGAACCTGATCCTGGAGGTCGCCGACATGGCCCGCTCGAAGCCGCTCATGAGCAGCGAGTTCGTGGCCGTGCTGTCCAGGCGCTTGCAGGGGCGTGGCCCGTCTCTCTCGCTACCGCTCTCCTGGATCGAGCAGCGACTCTCTGACGCGGGCGCCAGCATCGAACAGCACATCCTGATCGCCAATCAGCAGCAGGCATCCGACCAGGTATCGGTAAGCAACAGCGTCGGCAGCCTGCGGATCATCGGTGCCATCGACTGGCAGGAGTTCGTGGAGACCCAGAGCGCCGTCGAGCGAACCCTGCGAGAGGACCCCAGCGGCATCTATCCCCGCATGGACTTCGCCACCCGTGACCGCTATCGGCATATCGTGGAAACCCTGGCCAGCCAGTCGCCTATCGACGAAAGCGACGTGGCGAGGCTGGCCGTCGAACTCGCTGCCTCGCCCCCCCGGCCAGGCGCCGATCCCGAACGCGCCCGACACGTCGGCTACTACCTGATCGGTGGTGGCTCCGCCGACCTGACCCGAGTGGCCAGGGTGAGCCGTTCGGCGTTCCACCGCCTGGGCGTGCGTATGCGGCGGCGGGCCCTGCCCTTCTACCTGGGCACCATCGTCGGCCTCACCCTGCTGATCAGCGCCGTGCTGCTGCTTGCCGCCGGGTCGCGGCTCACCGAGCCGGCGCCACCGGGCTGGATAGCGGGGGTCGCGTTACTCTCGCTGCTGGTCAGCAGTCAGAGCGCCGTGTCGCTGGTCAACCGGCTGGCGACCCTGATGGTGACACCGCGCACGCTGCCGCGCATGGAGGTCAGGAGCGGCATCCCCGACAGCTGTCGCACGCTGGTCGTCACACCAACGCTCCTGGCGGACGCGGCCGGCATCGACTCGCTGCTGGAATCTCTCGAGGTACGCTTCCTGGCCAACCAGGATGCCCATCTCCACTTCGCCCTGCTGACCGATTTCAGCGATGCCCAAGAGGCCACGCTACCCGATGACGATGCCCTGCTGACACGGGTGCGCGACGGCATCGAACGGCTGAACGCCACCTATGCCGATCAATGGCGAGACCTCGGCGGCGAGGCAACGCCCCTCTATCTGTTTCACCGCCCTCGCTGCTGGAACGCCCGGGAGCGCTGCTGGATGGGACACGAACGCAAACGCGGCAAGCTTGCCGACCTCAACGCGCTGCTGCGCGGCAGCCAGGAGGCCGACGGCCGCAAGCGCTTCACGCTGATTGTCGGGGATACCTCACCGCTGTCGAGCGTGGTCTACGTGATCACCCTGGACAGCGACACCCAGCTTCCCCGCGATGCCGCGCGCCAGCTGGTGAGCACCATGGCCCATCCGCTCAATCGCCCTCGTCATGCGCCCCTGACCGGGCGGGTCATCGATGGCCACGGCATTCTCCAGCCGAGCATTGCGGCAAGCCTCGAAGGCGCCAACCGATCCCGCTACGCGCGGATGTTCGGCGGTGAGGCCGGCATCGACCCTTACACCCGGGCCATCTCGGATCTCTACCAGGACCTTTTCGACGAGGGGTCCTATATCGGCAAGGGGATCTACGAGGTCGACGCCTTCGAGCGGGCGATCGGCACGCGCTTCCCCGAGAACCTCATTCTCAGCCATGACCTGCTGGAGGGCTGCCATGCCCGTTCCGGACTGGTCAGCGACATCACTCTCTACGAGGATCACCCCAGCCACTACCTCGATGACATCAAGCGCCGTCACCGTTGGATTCGCGGCGACTGGCAGCTCACCGGCTGGCTGGGCCGGCATCCTCCCGCGGGCCACGGCGAACAGGACGGCCAACCCGTCATACCCCTGCCGCTGCTGTCACGCTGGAAGCTGCTGGACAACCTGCGCCGCAGCCTCTTTCCCATCGCCCTCACGGCGCTGCTGCTGCTGGGGTGGACGCTGCCCGCCACCGCCTGGGTCTGGACTCTCGGCGCCATCACGCTGCTGGCGATGCCGATGATCGTCGACATCATCCGCGAGCTCTTGGGCAAGCCCGGCGAACGTCCGCTTGGGCAACACCTGGCATGCACGACCCGCGACCTGGCCGGACGCACGGGCCAGCTCGGCTTCCAGGTCAGCTGCCTGCCCTACGAGGCCTACATTCACCTGGACGCCATCCTGCGCACCCTGTGGCGACGACATGTCAGCCACCGACACCTGCTTGAGTGGGTTCCCTCTGGTGATTGTCGGGCGACCGCCCCGCCTGGAAGAGACGAGGGCCTGGGTCGAGTGCTGGGACAGATGTGGCTCTCCCCGGTGCTCGCCGGCGCCATCGCCCTGTGGCTGGCCGGCACCCAGCCGCTGACGCTGCTCGCCGCGGCTCCTTTCCTTACCCTGTGGGGAATTGCCCCGGGGCTGGCCTGGTGGACGAGCCGTCCGCAGCCGCCGCGCCCCTCCCGGCTGGATGCCGAGCAAACCCGCTTCCTGCAGCGTCTGGCCAGGCGCACCTGGGCCTTCTTCGAAGAGATGATGAGCGCCGAGGACCACTGGCTGCCACCCGACAACATCCAGGCGTATCGCCAGATCACCCTGGCCCATCGCACCTCGCCGACCAACATCGGGATGGCACTGCTGGCCAACCTGGCGGCCCATGACTTCGGCTATCTCACGGCGGCTGGCCTGATGACGCGCAGCGAACGGACCCTCGGCACGCTAGGGATCCTGCCTCGCTACCGCGGCCACTTCTACAACTGGTACGACACCCAGACCCTCCAGCCGCTGCCGCCTCACTATGTCTCCAGCGTCGACAGCGGCAACCTCTCGGGCCATTTGCTGACCCTGAGCCGTGGTCTACTCGAGATGGCGGATGCACCGATCCTGCCACCGCGCTGCTGGCAGGGCCTGCGCGATACCCTGGCACTGATCGAGGAGTGTGGCGGCGCCACCGCACAGGGGCCGCTGGAGGCCTACCGGCAGCTGCTGGACAGCACCAGTGCGACCCCACAGGACAGCCTGACGACCTGGTATCAGGCGCTGACCCGGCTCAGCGGCGCCTCTGCCGTGCTGGTCGAGGCGATGCGCCCATTGGCCAGGGTGTTGCAGCCCGAGGCCAGCGCCTCACCCGAGACGCCGTGGCTCGAGGAAGACCCGCACCAGTGGGCCCTCTGTCTGCATCGACAGGCCCAGGACCTGCTCGATGAACTCGATGATCTGGCGCCCTGGCTGGCGCACGCAGAACGTCTTGACGACTCCCCGCTCGGCAGGACGCTTGCCACGCTTCCACTGCCCAGGCTACGCGACCTCGGCGCCCTCGATCGCCTGCTCGCCGCGATGCCTGCGCCAGCCATGCAAGACGCCAGCGATCATGCCCAGGCGGACCCGCTGCACGAGGTGATCGAGCAGGCTCAGGGGCGCGCCAGGCAGCGTATCGACGCTCTCGAGCGGCTTGCCGCCCGCTGCGTCGAGTTCGCCCGGGTCGAATATGGCTTCCTGTTCGACCGCACCAAGCACCTGCTCGCCATCGGCTACAACGTCACCGAGGAACGCCTCGACAGCGGCTATTACGACCTGCTCGCCTCGGAATCCCGGCTCAGCAGCTTCGTGGGCATCGCCCTGGGTCAGCTGCCCAAGGAGAGCTGGTTCAGCCTCGGCCGACTGCTGACCCGCGCCGGAGGCAAGCCTGTTCTGCTCTCCTGGAGCGGCTCGATGTTCGAATACCTGATGCCGATGCTGGTGATGCCGACCTACCCCAACACCCTGCTCGACCAGACGTGTCGCGCGGCCGTGGCTCGCCAGATCGACTATGGCAGGCAGCGCGGCGTGCCCTGGGGAATTTCCGAGTCGGCCTACAACACCGTCGATGCCAGACTCAACTATCAGTATCGCGCCTTCGGGGTCCCCGGCCTGGGTCTCAAGCGTGGCCTGGCCGAGGACCTGGTGGTCGCCCCCTATGCCTCGGCGATGGCGCTGATGGTGGCGCCCGTCGAGGCCTGCCATAACCTGCAGCGGCTGGCACGTGATGGGGTGATGGGCAAGTTCGGGCTTTACGAGGCGGTAGACTACAGCCCCGCACGCCAGCGCCGCGGCTCCCGGAAGACCCTGGTGCGAACCTTCATGGCTCACCACCAGGGGATGAGCCTGCTGGCCCTGGCCCACCTATTGCTGGCGCAGCCCATGCAGCGCCGTTTCAGCGCGGACCGCCACCTGCAGGCGGTGCTGCTGCTGCTCCAGGAGCGGATCCCTCGGGCCAGCCCCCTGTTCACCCACGTGGCTCGCCTGGCGGAAGTCCATACCGAAAGCGGCCGCAGCGACCCGCCGATACGTGTCTTCGACACGGCCGATACCGCGACCCCGGCCGTGCAGCTGCTCTCCAACGGGCGCTATCACGTCATGGTCACCAATGCCGGTGGTGGCTACAGCCGCTGGCGCGACCTCGCGGTCACCCGCTGGCGTGAAGACCCGACGCGGGACCACCAGGGCACCTTCTGCTACCTGCGCGACCTCGACAGCGGCCATGTCTGGTCCAATGCCTATCAGCCGACGCGCACCCCCGGCAGCCACTACGAGGCGATCTTTGCCGAGGGGCGCGCCGAGTACCGTCGCCGCGACGATGTGGGCAGCGGCGAGCTGGAGACCTACACCGAAATTGCCGTATCGCCGGAGGATGACATCGAACTGCGCCGGATTCGCCTGACCAACCACAGCGAACAGCGCCGCGAGCTCGAGGTCACCAGCTATGCGGAGGTGGTCATCGCCCCCGCCGCCACGGATGACCTGCACCCCGCCTTCAGCAACCTGTTCGTGCAGACAGAGATCATCGCTCACCACAGTGCGATCCTCTGCCACCGTCGCTCACGGGCCCCGGAAGAGGCCTCCCCCTGGATGTTCCAGCTGCTGATCGTACGAGATGCCCCGAGCCCGGCGGCCAGCTACGAAACGGATCGGCTGGGATTCATCGGCCGCTGCCGTGACCCTGCGGCACCGCTGGCCATGGACCACCCCGGGTCGCTGTCCGGCCAGACCGGCGCGGTGCTCGACCCGATCGCCGCCATCCGCCGGGCCTTCTGCGTCGAGCCCCACCACGCCGTGACGCTCGATCTGGTGACCGGGATGGCGGGGTCGCGCGCCGACGCCGAGTGCCTGATCGCCAAGTATCAGGACCGCCATCTGGCCGACCGCGTCTTCGAGCTCACCTGGACCCATCGCCAGGTGGTCCTCGAGCAGCTCGATGCCAGCGAGGCCGACGCCCAGCTGCATGCACGACTGGCCAGCGCCGTCCTCTATGCACACCCCGCCCTGCGCGCCGACCCCGCCATCATCGCCACTAACCGGCGCGGACAATCCGCGCTGTGGAGCTATGCCATCTCGGGCGACCTGCCGATCGTGCTGCTGCGTGTGGGCAGCAGCGCCAGCCTGGCGCTGGTCCGCCAGCTCATCCAGGCGCACGCCCACTGGCGCCTCCAGGGCCTGGCGGTTGACCTGGTGATCTGGAACGAGGAGTACGCCGTCTACCGCCAGCAGCTTCAGGAACAGATCCTGGGGCTGATCGCCTCGGGCAGCGCGGCCAGCCAGATCGACCGGCCCGGCGGTATCTTCGTACGCCCGCTGGAGCAGATCGCCGGCGAGGATCGCCTGCTGTTCCAGGCGGTGGCACGCGCCATCATCCTCGACAGCCACGGCAGCCTGGAAGAGCAGCTCGACCAGCGCCAGCGCCAGGATGCCAGACCCCCGCTGCTGAGGGTGACGGACAGCCGCCCGGCGGCGGGGAGTCGCCCCCCTGTCGCGCCAGAAGGGCTGATCCTGAGCAACCCGCTTGGCGCCTTCACTGCCAACGGTCAGGAGTATGTCATCCAGCTCGGTCCCGGCCAGCGCACCCCCGCGCCCTGGGTCAACGTGATCGCCAATCCCGACTTCGGCTGCGTGATATCGGAGAGCGGCGGCAGCTACAGCTGGCACCTCAACGCCCACGAGAACCGGCTGACCCCCTGGCACAACGACCCGGTCAGCGACCCCAGCGGCGAGGCGCTCTATCTGCGCGACGAGGAGAGCGGCCATCTCTGGTCGCCCACCCCGCTCCCGGTGCGCAGCAATGCCCACTACCTGGTGCGCCACGGCTTCGGCTACAGCGTGTTCGAGTCCGAACAGGACGGAATCAATTCGCAGCTGTGGATCTACGTGGCGCTCGACGCCAGCATCAAGTTCTCGGTGCTGAAGGTGCACAATCTGTCGGCACGGATGCGCCAGCTGTCGGCGACCGGCTACGTCGAATGGGTCCTCGGCGACCTGCCTGCCAGGACCGCCATGCATGTGACCACCGAGATCTCCGCGACGAGTGGCGCCCTGATGGCACGCAACGTCTTTCATCGTGAACTCAGCGAGCAGGTGGCCTTCTTCGACGTCGACGACCCGACCCGCACGCTGAGCGGCGACCGGCAGGAGTTTATCGGTCGCAACGGCAGCCTCCAGGCGCCCGCCGCCCTTGCGCGAACCCACCTCTCCGGCACGGTCGGCGCCGGCCTCGACCCCTGCGCCGCCCTGCAGGTCAAGCTCTCGCTGGCACCGGACGAACGCCGGACGGTGATCTTCCGGCTCGGCGTGGGTCCTGACCGCGAGCAGGCCGATGCCTTGATCCAGCACTATCGGGTCCCGGGGTCGGCCAGCCAGGCCCTCGATGGCGTCCAGGCCCACTGGCGGCACACCCTCGGCGCGCTACAGATCGAGACGCCCGATCCAGCGCTGGATGTGATGGCCAACGGCTGGCTGCTCTACCAGACCCTGGCCTGCCGGCTGTGGGCGCGCAGCGGCTACTACCAGTCCGGTGGCGCCTTCGGCTTTCGCGACCAGCTGCAGGACAGCATGGCGCTGGCGCATGCCGCCCCCGAGCGCCTGCGCGACCAGCTGCTGCTGTGTGCCAGTCGCCAGTTCCGCGAAGGGGACGTGCAGCACTGGTGGCATCCCCCCCAGGGTCGCGGCGTGCGGACGCGCTGTTCCGACGACTACCTGTGGCTGCCGCTGGCACTCTGTCGCTACGTACGAGTCAGCGATGATATCGAGGTGCTCGATCGCCCGATCGGCTTCCTGGACGGACGCGCCGTCGGTGAAGACGATGAGGCCTACTACGATCTGCCTGACCGCGCCCCCGGCGAGGCGAGTCTCTACCAGCATGCTTTGCTCGCTCTGCGCCACGGCCAACGGTTCGGGGAGCACGGCCTGCCGCTGATGGGCTCGGGGGACTGGAACGACGGCATGAACCTGGTGGGCATCAAAGGCCGCGGCGAAAGCGTCTGGCTGGGGTTCTTCCTGTGCCAGGTCCTCGAGGAGTTCGGTCAGCTGGCGCAGCGCTACGGTGATGAGGAGACGGCCGAGAGCTGCCGCTCCTCGCGCCGCACGCTGCGCGACAGTCTCGACCAGCACGCCTGGGACGGCGACTGGTATCGCCGCGCCTACTTCGACGATGGCACGCCGCTGGGGTCGGCGTCAGCCGACGAATGCCGTATCGACTCGATCTCGCAAAGCTGGGCGGTACTCTCGGGCGCCGGCGACCCGCGGCGCGCCGAGCAGGCGATGGAGGCGGTCTTCACCCACCTGGTGCACCCCGATCAGCGGCTGGTCCAGCTGCTCGCCCCGCCCTTCGACAAGGCAAGCCCGACGCCCGGCTACATTCGCGGCTATGTACCAGGCGTGCGCGAGAATGGCGGGCAGTATACCCATGCCGCGATCTGGGCGGCGATGGCCTATGCCCGCCTCGGCCAGCGCGAGCGGGCCTGGCTGCTGATGGATATGCTCAACCCCGTACAGCATTCACGCTCAGCCGCCGGGATGGCCCGCTACCGGCTGGAACCCTACGTGGTGGCTGCCGACATCTATGCCATAGAGCCCCACGTGGGGCGCGGTGGCTGGAGCTGGTATACCGGCGCGGCAGGATGGATGTATCGGCTGATCAGCGAGTCACTGCTCGGCCTGCAGCAGGCAGGCAACCGCCTGACCATAACGCCCTGCCTGCCCGCGGACTGGCCCCATATCCGCCTGCGGTATCGCTTCCACGGCACCAGCTACGTCATCACGATCCGCCAGGCGGGTGATGACAAGCATCACCCGCCGATCACCCGACTCGACGGGGTCCGCCTGCCGGACCCGGTCATCACGCTATGCGACGATGGCCGAGAGCACCAGGTGGAGATTCACCTCGGCAACAACGAGTCCCCACGGACGCCGCCGGCGGGTCTCCCGGGGACTCGCAGAAGGCGAGACGAAGGGGACGTTCAGTAGAGCCTCAGGCCCACCTTGGTCACGAGGTTGCCTTGCATCTCGCTGACCACCCAGTGAATGCCGTGCCAGTCCACGTCATCCCCCACCACCGGATGCCCGCCTACCCGCAGGGAGATGAAATCCGCCAGGGTCATGTCCCTCTCTGCCGGACTGAGCGTCAAGCCATAGGCGTCGCCGATGTCCTGCATGCGGGCCTCACCGTCGAAGGTGAAGGTGCCGAAGAAGGCGCGCTCCTGCTTGAGCTTGGCATCGCCATTGAAGAGGCGATTCAGCGCCGGCAGATCCTCGCTGCGACCGATCACGCAGATCACGTCTCCCAGTTGCAGGCGGGTGCTGCCCTTGGGGTGCAACATCACATGATCGCGGAACAGTGCCGAGATCAGCGCGCCGGAGGGAAAGCGCAGCAGGCGGATCGGCACATCCTCCAGGTCCGAGTTCTCCACCTCGTAGACGAACATCTCAAAGTCGTTTTCCGGGAGAATACCCAGCGGGCCGCGCTGGTTCGGGGTGACGGTGGTCGGCACCTGCACCCGCATCAGCCGCGACATCCACCCCAGGGTCCCGCCCTGGATCAGCAGCGAGAGCAGCACCACCGCAAAGGCCACGTTGAAGTAGAGCGAGGCATTCTCCACGCCGCCGATCACCGGGAAGATCGCCAGCACGATGGGCACGGCACCGCGCAGGCCCACCCAGGCGATGAAACCGATCTCGCGCCACCGGAACTTGAAGAAGGGCTTGATGCTGATGAGGACCGCCAGGGGCCTGGCCACGAAGATCAGCGCCAGCGCCACCAGGCTGGCGGGAAGCGCAACCTCGAGCAGTTCGCGGGGATTGACCAGCAGGCCCAGCACCAGGAACAGTCCGATCTGGCTCAACCAGGCCAGGCCGTCGTGAACCGGCAGGATGAAGTTGATATGGCGCCCGGGCTGATTACCGATCATCAGCCCCGCCAGATAGATCGCCAGGAAGCCACTGCCGCCGAGGAAGCTGGTGATGCCGAACGCGCCGAAGCCCAGGGCGAGGGCCATCAGGGAATAGAGGCCGGGGGCGAGGTCTACCCAGCGCAGCAGCTTGCCGCTGAGCCATCCCACGCCCACCCCGATCACCAGCCCCAGGCCAAACTGCTGGAGCAGCATCAGCAGGGTATCGACGGTGCCACTCAGCTCCCCGACCAGCATTTCCACCAGCACCAGGGTGAGGAAGATCGCCATGGGATCGTTGGTGCCGGACTCGATCTCGAGTGTCGCGCTCACCCGCTCGTTGAGGTTGACACCGCGGCCGCTGAGCATCGAGAACACCGCGGCGGCGTCGGTGGAGCCCACGATGGCACCGACCAGCAGCCCCTGCATCAGGGTGAGGTCGAAGATCCACATGGCCAACACGCCGACAATCCCGCTAGTGATGAAGACGCCCAGGGTGGCAAGGGACAGGGCCGGGCGAAAGCCAACCCGAAAGGTCTTGAGCCGGGTACGCAGCCCACCGTCCAGCAGGATCATGGCCAGCGCCACGTGACCGATGACGAAGGCCAGGGAGTAGTTGTCGAACTCGATGCCGAGCAGCCCCTCCTCCCCCGCCAGCATGCCCAAGCCCAGGAAGATGAGCAGCAGGGGAAAGCCCACCAGACTGGAGAGACGGCTGGCCAGGACGCTGAGCCCGATCAGGAGGCCGCTGAGCAGGAAGAGGGTATTGACGGTGTCCATGGCATCCTCGTTGCGGCATATCTGGCATTATCGCACGTGGCCAGAAGCGGTGCGACGCTGCCGGGAAGGGCTGGCCAGCCCTTCCCGGCAGCGGATACACTCTGCTGCCGCCGGCCGGTCGTGAACCGGCACCACAGCCGGAGCCACTGCATGCCCGATCCCGCCCCTCCCAGGTTCCAGTCCGTCGTCGTTTCCGCCCTCACCCTGCTGATGGCGACCCTGACGACGGCGGCGCTGATGACAAGTGCCCCGACCGTGGTGGCCGAGGAGGCCAGGGAGGCCGAACCCCTGACCGTGCCCGACCTCCGCCGGAACGGACTGAATACCCGCGTCACGGTAGTCGAGGTCCCGGCGCTTGAGGCAGGCATCGACGACCAGATCACGGAGATGACCCAGGCACCCCCCCTGGAGGCTGATGCCGAGGAGTCCCCGCCTCCTGTCGACGATACCGGCGAGCGGGACGTCGAAGCCGCGATGACACCCGATGGCACCTCGCCGGCCCAAGAGGCCAGTGCGCCGGCAGCGATCATGGAGCAGGGCCCCATGGTGACACTCACGCCCCCGGAGCCGCTCGAGCCGCCACCGCTCAAGCGCCTGGAGATCATGCTCGACTGGTACCCCGGCCCCCAGCACGCCGCCCTGTTGATCGCCCAGCACCGGGGCATCTTTGCGCGACATGGCCTGCAGATCACCCTGACCACCCCTGCCGACCCCACCCTGCCGACCCGGCTGCTGGCCGCCGGCCGCATCGATCTTGCCGTGAGTCGCCAACCGCTGCTGCATCTTCAGGTGGATCGCGGCCTGCCGCTACTTCGGGTCGGCACTCTGGTCGACCTTCCCCTGGCGGGGCTCCTGCTGCGAGACGACGGCATCATGGAGTCGCCGGCCCAACTGGCGGGCAGGCGGATCGGCTATTCGATGGAGGAGAGCCGGGAGCTGCTGCTGCCCGCACTGCTCAAGCCCCACGGTATTGCCCTCGAGGAGCTGGACCTGGTGGACGTCAACTTCAGTGCCGTCGTCCAGATGGTCGATGAGGACCTGGACGGCGTGATGACACCGCAGCGCTTCGCGCTGCCACGGCAATTGGGCGACGAGGGCGTGACCACGCGCCTGCTGGCCCTGGAGGAGCACGGGATTCCGCGCCATGAGGGGCTGATCCTGGTGGCCAACCGCGACCGGCTCGGCGCTCAGAAGGAGAGCCTGCGGCGGCTGCTCGAGGCCCTGGCCGAGGCCGCCGCCTGGAGCCTGGAGCATCCGGAGGAGGCCTGGGCGCTGCTGGCGGTAAACGAGCCGACCCTGGACACCCCGGCGAATCGGGACACCTGGCTGGCCATGCTGCTGCGCCTGAGCGCCCGTCCCGCCGCCCTGGACCATGGCGGCTACGCGCGCTTCGAGGCCTTCCTGCACGAGCGGGGCCTGCTCGAGACCCTCACGCCGGTAGGGAAGCTGGCGGTCGACCTGGGCGCGCCCTGACGGCGCCTCGCCCGGATCAGCGCTCGGCGAGGAAGCGGTTGACCGCGTCGCGGAAGGCCTCGGGCTGTTCGGCATGCAGCCAGTGCCCGGCCTGAAGGGTCACCACCTCGGCCTCGGGCAGCACCTCTCTCAGGGCAGGGAGCATCTCATCGGTGACGTAGTGGGAGTGGGCGCCGCGCAGCACCAGGGTAGGCCCCGCGAAGACCCCCTCACCCGCCGGCGGCCCCATGATGGTCTCGTAATCCTGCTGGATCTCGTCGAGTCCCAGGCGCAGCCTGAGACCGCCCTCCTCGGCACGCTCCAGGTTGGTGGCCAGGAACAGCCTCACCGCTCGCTCGGTGACATGCTCGCCCAGCAGGGCGTCGGCCTCGCGACGATTGGCAGGCCGGCCCTCCTCCAGGCGGCGCAGGCCGGCAAACACCCTGTCGTGGTCGTGGCCATAGGCCAGCGGGGCGATGTCGCCGACGATCACAGAGGCTACCCTGCCAGGCGCCAGCCGAGCCAGCGTGATCACCACCTTGCCGCCCATGGAGTGGCCGAGCAGGTGGGCGCGGGGGACCTCCAGGCGATCGAGCAGGCGGATCACATCCTCGGCCATGGCGTCGTAGCCCATCCCCTCGATGTGGGGAGAGCGGCCATGGTTGCGCAGATCCACGGTGATCACCCGCCGTGTCGCCTCCCACGCCTTGACGTGGGAGCGCCAGTTGTCGGCGCTGCCGAACAGGCCATGGATGACCACCAGCGGCACGCCATCGCCGCCGGTATCCTGATAGTTGAGCTCTACGGACATGGCACTCTCTCCTTGGCCGGTTCCCCGGCCGTTGTCAGGGACGGGTTCGGACCGTCGAGGCGGACGGCGTCCGGGCATCGGTGGCCGCCAGCAGGCGGCGGCTCAGGGTCGCCAGCAGCACGCCGTAAAGCGGCACGAAGAACAGCAGGCTGATGCCCAGCTTGATGACATAGTCGACCCAGGCGATCTCCAGCCAGTTGGCCGCCATGAAGGGGTCGGGGCTGTGGTAGAAGGCGATCGAAAAGAAGGCGAAGGTATCGGCCAGGTTGCCCAGCACCGTGGAGATCGCCGGCGCCACCCACCAGGCCCTGAGGCTCCGCAGGCGATCGAAGACGTGCACGTCGAGCAGTTGGCCCAGCAGGTAGGCCATGAAGCTGGCCACGGCGATGCGCGCCACGAACAGGTTCCACTCCCCCAGTGCCTCCAGGCCGGCGTAGCTGCCCCGCGGAAACACCACCGACACCACGTAGGAGATCACCAGGGCCGGCAGCATCACCCGCATCACGATGGCACGGGCCGGCTCCTTGCCGAACAGCCGCACGGTCAGGTCGGTGGCGAGGAAGATGAACGGAAAGCTGAAGGCCCCCCAGGTGGTGTGGAAGCCGAACAGGGTGAACGGCAGCTGCACCAGATAGTTGCTGGCGGCGATCACGGCGATGTGGAAGGTGATCAGCAGTGCCATCAGACGGCGCTGCTGGGTATCGGAAAGGGTAAACATGATGGCATCCTTTTTTTGCGGGAGGGGTGAGGGAACCCTCGTGGAACGAGCTGCCGGGGGCAGCGTGCGGTCGAGCATTATACGGATCGTGCCCGCCGCTTGCCATGCCCATCCACGCAGACGCCGCCCCGAAAGGCGGCGTCACGGAGGGCACGGCTATCGCGGCTACCATCGTGGCGGGTGCCGCGACGGCAACCGGACGGTCAGACCTGGCGTGCCTCGTGGGCGGCGCCCACCTCGCGGGCCTTCATGGCCTCGTGGACATCCTGCAGGCTGGCCGGGTCGTCGATGGTGGAGGGGATGCCGAACTCCTTGCCATCGGCGATGCTGCGCAACAGCTTGCGCAGGATCTTGCCGGAGCGGGTCTTGGGCAGGCGATCCACCACCAGCACCTGCTTGAAGCAGGCAATGGGGCCGATCTTCTCGCGCACCAGGGCGATCAGCTCCTGCTCGAGGTCATCCTCACGCCCCTCGAAGCCGTCCTTGGGAATCACCAGGCCGATGGGCAGCTGACCCTTGAGGGCATCGTGGATGCCGATCACCGCACACTCGGCCACTGCCGAATGAGCGCCGACGACCTCTTCCATCTCCCCGGTGGAGAGACGGTGGCCGGCCACGTTGATGACGTCGTCGGTACGGCCCATGATGAACAGGTAGCCGTCCTCGTCCACATAGCCGCCGTCACCGGTCAGGTAGTAGCCCGGGTAGGCCGACATGTAGGCCGAGTGGAAACGCTGCGGGTCACCCCACACTCCCACCAGACAGCCCGGGGGCATCGGCTGCTTGATCACCACGCTGCCCTGCTCCATCGGTCCCATCCGCTCGCCCTCGCGATCGAGGATCTGCACGTCGAAGCCCGGCACCGGCACGGTGGCACTGCCCGCCTTGGTGGGCATGGGCTCGAGGCCATGGAGGTTGGCGGCGATGGGCCAGCCGGACTCCGTCTGCCACCAATGGTCGATCACCGGCACGTCGAGCAGGTCGTCGAGCCAGTGGAAAGTGGGCGGGTCGAGGCGTTCACCGGCCAGGAACAGCGCCTTCATGCAGGAGATATCGTACTGCTCGAGCAACTTGCCGTCCGGGTCCTCCTTCTTGATGGCCCGGAACGCGGTCGGCGCGGTGAAGAAGCTCTTCACCTGGTACTCGCTGATCAGCCGCCAGAAGGCGCCGGCATCCGGAGTCTTCACCGGCTTGCCCTCGTAGACCACGCTGGTGGCCCCGCGCAGCAGCGGCGCATAGACGATGTAGGAGTGGCCCACCACCCAGCCCACGTCCGAGGCCGAGAAGAATACCTCGCCGGGCGCCACGTCGTAGATGACGTCCATGGAGTAGGCCAGTGCCACCGCGTAGCCGCCGGTGTCGCGGACCACACCCTTGGGCTTGCCCGTGGTACCGGAGGTATAGAGCACGTAGAGCGGGTCGGTGCCCTTGACCGCCACGCAGTCGGCCGGCTCGGCCTGGGCCGTGAGGGCCGCCCAGTCGTGGTCGCGAGCGCCCAGCTCGGCGGTGTGCTGCTCGCGCTGGAAGATCACGCAGGCGTCCGGCTTGTGGCTGCTCTGCTCGATGGCAGAATCGATGATCCCCTTGTAGGGCAGCACCTTGTTGACCTCGACCCCGCAGGAGGCCGCCACCACCACCTTGGGCGTCGCGTCCTCGATGCGCACGGCCAGCTCGTGGGGCGCGAAGCCGCCGAACACCACGGAGTGCACGGCCCCCAGGCGTGCGCAGGCATACATTGCCACCAGCGCCTCGGGCACCATGGGCATGTAGATCACCACCCGGTCCCCCTTCTCCACTCCCAGGCCCTTGAGGGCACCGGCGAAGCTGGCGACCTGGTCGCGCATCTCCCGATAGGTCAGGGTGCGCTTGCTGTCGGTGACCGGCGAGTCCCAGAGGATCGCCGGCTGATCGCCGCGCCCCAGCTCCACGTGGTGGTCCAGCGCCGCATGGCAGATGTTCAGCTCGCCGTCGGCAAACCAGCGCGCATGGTTGGCCTCGTCATAGTGAAGAATCTGGGTAGGGGCCTTGAACCAGGGAATGCGACGGGCCTGCTCGGCCCAGAAGCTCTCCGGCTGCTCGATGGAGCGGCGAAATTCGTTGGCGTAGGTGCTCATGTTCGTCCCGTGGCAGGTCAGTGGCATCGAATGATTGTTGACACTGTAATGCAGTTCTCCGCCGACGCACTCATACGATAGGCTAACTTTCGACAAAAGGTGGAGAGATCGGGAGGCGGATTGTCAACAACATGACGTGCAACCAACCCCCTCTCAACGCAGGGGAGCACCCTCCCACTCCCGGCCAGGTGGTCTATGCTTTGATCAAGTGCTAAATCAGCAAAGCACGCTCGCCATCTAGCTGAAGAGGATGGCCTGACCAGCGCGGGGAATCGACATGGGCAATTCCAACAGCACATCAGCGCGCCTCATCGCCGGGGGGGATGCCGCCATCGACCGGGCCACGGCGCTGCTAAAGGCCATGGCCAACGACAACCGGCTGCGCATCCTGTGCCTGCTGGACGGGCAGGAGCTCTCTGTGACCGAGCTCAACAGCCAGTTGACCCTCAGCCAGTCGGCACTCTCACAGCATCTAGCGATCCTGCGCCGGGAGAACCTGGTCTCTACCCGGCGAGCCTCCCAGACCATCTACTACTCCTGGCAGGGTGACAGCGCGCGGACGATCATCGACGCCCTCGGCCGGCTGGGTCTGGCCGACTAGCGTCGGCGAAGCGGGCTCTGTTCCAGCACCTCGAGGCCCTTCTCCAGCGCCCTCTCCACGCCAATCGAGACCGCCGCTCCCAGCCGATCCGCCAGGCGGCGGCGCGGCTCAAGGCGCAGCCGGATGACCCGAGCCTCCTTCATGCGCTCCACCAGATAGGCCTCGCTGGTGCCCAGGGCATCCACCAGGCCCTGCTCGAGGGCGTCGCGGCCGTACCAGGTCTCCCCGGTGGCCACCGCCTCGATATCCAGCGCCGGACGCCGCTCGGCAACGTGACGCTTGAACAGCTCATGGATACCCTCCAGCTCGTCGACGAACTTCTCACGCCCCTCCTCGCTGTTCTCCCCGAACACGGTGAGGGTGCGCTTGTAGCGCCCCGCGGTCAGCACCTCCACATCGATGTCGTGGCGCTTGAGCAGACGGTGCACGTTGGGCACCTGAGCCACCACGCCGATGGAGCCCACCACCGCCAGGGGCGCGGCGCGCAGCTGGTCGGCGCCGCAGGCCATCAGGTAGCCGCCGCTGGCGGCCACCTTGTCCACGCACACCGTGGTGCGGAGACCCGCCTCGCGCAGCCGGTCCAGCTCGGCGGCCGCCAGCCCGTAGGCGTGTACCAGGCCACCGGCCGACTCCAGACGGACGATCACCTCATCGCCCTTGTCGGCGGCCTCGATCAGCGCCGAGACCTCCTCGGCCAGCCGACCCGTGGCACTGGCGCGGATGTCCCCGTGGAAGTCGATCACCCAGGCGATGGGCTCGCGCGCCTTCTCCCCCTTGCGCCCGCTCTTGTCGCGGGCCTTGTCCTCGCGACGAAAGCCCTTGATGAGACGCTTGCGGGCCCCGGGCTCACTGGCGGCCAGGGTCAGCCGGCGGCGGCGGTAGTCGCGGGCATCGTTGAGCTCATCGAGGCTCAGCCGGGTGCGATCGGTGGCCTCGCCGCGCAGGCGGGCCACCAGTGCCACCGCCAGGGCGATGATTACCACCAGGCTCACCAGCTGAGCCAGAAACATGCCGAAATCGGCCAGCCAATCGTTCATGATGCTCTCCACTCTTGATACAGGCACTGGCATGGTATCGTGAGTGAGAAAACAGCACATCATCAGCATGGGGAGTGCGAATGCCCATAGAGCCGGGTATATATCCGACCATCGAACCCGATACGGCACTAGGGCGCGCGCTGGTGGAATTTTTTGATGTGCTGGAGCCGGTGTACGCCGGTGGCGAGAGGGGCACCTTCCAAGTCATTGTATTCGGTGGCTGTGCCGTCCATATCCATACGCGGACACGTGGGAGCGCGGATGTTGATGCCGAGGTGGCGTCACACGGCTATGCCGAAAAGTCCGAAATTGTTGCCCTTCTGGGTGAAGATGCCTATGTGTTCACGGACGAAGAAGGTGTGACGCAGATGCTGGAGCTTGACGGCAGCTTCAACACGACACTCGCCCCGCTGCATGAAGACTACGAGGATCGTGTCATTCGGCTGGTGACGGAAAGCAGGGTTCCCAACGTGGAAGTCTACGTCGCCAGCGCGATCGACGTGGCAATCTCCAAGCTAGATCGCTTTGGCGACCGCGATCAGCAGGATATTCAGGTGCTCCTCCAGCTTCCTCATGTTGACATCGGTGAATTTGAACGCCTCGCTCGAGAGGCGATCGGCTATTACGTTGGCGACGAAGCTCGTATATTGGGCAATTTGAACGTGGTGATAGACGACTATCATCGTGGCGAGGCCTAGGTATGGCAGTATCCTTCACTCATAAACGACTGTATCGAGTCGGTTCACGGCCTCTCGAGCATGCAGTCGATGATGTGAAGCAGCTTGCCGAAGCCGTCTGGTACCGGGGCTATCGACCGACGCAGACGGAATTGGAGCAGCTGCGCGATGTGATGCCCCGTGAGGAGTTCCAGCGGGCGCTGTGTGTGCTTGAGCTGCTCAGCCAGTACCCCGTGTGTCGCCGGGATATCGCGCAACACCTGCAGCAGCTGACTCGACTTTTCCACCGGCAATTACTGGGGAGCGATGATACACCCACTCGAGGTCGATACTCCCCCAGCAAACGCTGGGGCCTCAGTGATACCACTGCACCTCTGCGCAAAGCGTTGCTGCCCCTCCAGACCCGTCACTATGCCGATGCGACAGGACATCGGCATGGCCTGAGTTCCGGGTAGGACGGGGAGAGCCCACGCTTATCCTGGGATTAGTGGCCTTGTGAGCCCTGTGTCGGGGTCGGATGAGGCGAAGGCCACTGCCGGCCCGTTCGGCGTCAAGGCGCTTGAATGAAACAGTCGTTTGAAATAACCTGAGCCGTGACTACCCTCCCACATACCAGGAGCCGCGATGAGCCTCTCCACCCTCGACAAGCTGACATCCCGTTTTGACGCCCGGGCCGCCCAGGGCATGGATGACATCTTCCAGTTTCACTTCAGCGATGCCGGCAGCCACTATCTGGTGATCAAGGACGCCAACCTGCAGGTCCAGGAGGGCGAGCATGACGACCCCTCCGTCAGCCTCAGCATGGACACCGACACCCTCAAGGGCATCATGAACGGCGAGGTCAACGGCATGACCGCCTTCATGACCGGCAAGCTCAAGGCTACCGGCAACGTCATGCTGGCCACCAAGCTGACCAGCCTGTTTCCCGCGCGCTGAGCGCCGCGGAAGAACTTTCCCCCTGCGGGCCGCCACCGGGCGGCCCGCAGCGTTGCTGGCGCTCGCGCCCGGCGCCTAGCGCGCAGCGACCTCGTCCAGATGCGTCTGGATCAGCGCCCGCGAGATCGAATAGAGCGGTGGCAGCGACGGCAGGCGCCGTGGCGAGTACCAGGCCGCGTCGGCGATCTCCACACCGTCGATGCGGATGCGCCGACTGGCCGCCTCGGCGAAGAAGCCCAGCATCAGCGAATGCGGAAAGGGCCAGGCCTGGCTGCGGAAGTAGCGAACCCTGCCCACCTGCAGCCCCACCTCCTCGAAGATCTCGCGACGCACCGCCTCCTCGGCAGACTCGCCGGGCTCGATGAAGCCCGCCAGGGTCGAGTAACGCCCCGGCGGAAAGCGCGGGCTGCGCGCCAGCAGCAGGGCATCGCCGTGGGTCACCAGGGTGATGATGCAGGGCGAGATGCGCGGGTAGTTGCGGTGGCCGCAGCCGTGGCAGTGCATGGCGAACTCGGCATCGAGGCGCTCGGCCGGGGCACCACAGCGCCCGCAGAAGCGGTGATCGCGCAGCCAGGCACCCACCTGCAGGGCAGTGGAAAGCAGCGCGAAGCGCGATTCCGGCAGCCGGGCCAGCCAGCCCCGCCCATCCTGCCAGTCCTCCCCCGGCACCGCCTCGAGTGAAAGCGCCACCGGCTCGTCGTTCCAGTAGCAGAGCGGCTGCATGGCCGCTGTCCAGGGTTGCAGCGGTTGCAGCAGGTCGCCATCCGGCCCCGGGGCGATGCGCCCCTCGGCCAGGTGGATGACCCGCCCTGCCGTCGATGCCAGGGGCAGCTCACGGCGCAGCATCAGTGCACCACCCCCTCGCCCATGCGATCCCAGTGACACTCACCGGCCGCCTCGCGAATCTTCGACAGCTTGGCACGATGGGCGACCAGCTCCTGCTCGCTGGGGGACAGCACCGCCAGGCGACCCGGCTCCAGGGAGAGACGGCGAATCGCCATCCCGCCGCTGCCGGCCACGCCGCTCTCGCCCGCGCCGGAGGCGTCCAGAGAGAGCGCGGTCTGGCCGCCGGTCATGGCCAGATAGACATCGGCCAGGATCTCGGCGTCCAGCAGGGCGCCGTGGAGGACCCGGTGACCGTTGTCGATCTCGTAGCGTTTGCACAGGGCGTCGAGGCTGTTGCGCTGCCCCGGGTGCTTGTCGCGAGCCATCACCAGGGTATCGAGGATCCCGCAGTGTGCCGCGACCGGCCCGAGCCGCGGCTCGCCGCGCGCCAGGTTGAGGCGCTCGAGCTCGTGATCGATGAACCCGACATCGAAGGGGGCGTTATGGATGACCAACTCCGCGCCCTCGATGAAGGCCCAGAACTCATCGGCGATCGCGGCGAACAGCGGCTCGCCCGCCACCCGCTCGTCGGTGATGCCGTGCACCCCCACCGCCTCGGCCTCGATCTCCCGCTCGGGATTGATGTACTGGTGATAGGTGTTGCCGGTGAGCCGGCGGTTGACCATCTCCACCGCCCCGATCTCGATCAGGCGATGGCCTTCCCGGGGGTCGATGCCGGTGGTCTCGGTGTCGAGAATGATCTGACGCATGGCGAACTCTCTGACTCAGGAAAGGATGGGGATGACGGTGACCGGCTCAGGCCCGGGAGTGCGCCGCATCGATGGCCTCGTTGGCAAGCTGGTCGGCACGCTCGTTGCCCGGGTGGCCGCTGTGGCCCTTCACCCAGTGCCATTCGATCTGGTGACGGTGGGTCTCCTCGAGCAGCTCGCGCCATAGCTCGGCGTTCTTCACCGGCTGCCGGCCGGCCGTCTTCCAGCCGCGCTTGACCCAGTTGTGGATCCACTCGGTGATGCCGCGACGCAGGTACTCCGAATCGGTCCATAATTGGACGCGACAGGGCCGCTTGAGCTCGCGCAGCGACATGATCGCAGCCATCAGTTCCATGCGGTTGTTGGTGGTGCGGGCCTCGAACCCGTTCAGCGGCTTGTCATGCTGGCCGCTCCTGAGCAGGGCGCCCCAGCCGCCGGGGCCGGGATTGCCGCGGCAGGCACCGTCGGTATAGATGATCACCTCGGGCAAGGCGTCGCCCCCCTTATCGGCAACCTTCTCGGTCAGCGTTTCAGTCAACCTCTGTCTTCCTTTCCTGATCGTTGAGGGAATAGGGGTCGGGCAGAAACCGCGACTGGCCCAGCCGGGTCGCGCCCAGGGCGGAGCCGCCGAAGGGCGAGGCGAAGCCAAGCCGCGAGCCCTGGCTCTGCGCCAGCTGGGGGCGCCGACTCGCCTGGATCATGTAGCTGTCGCCCAGCGGCAGATTGTGCCGTCGCCCGAGGGTCTCGAGGGCCGCATTGCAGGGCAGCGCGCCGGGCAGATGAAAGCCGCAGTAGTCTACCCGCTCGATCTCGAAGTCCACAAATGTCAGCCAGTCGCGCAGGCGCGCCGGGGTGCGCCACTGGCCCCGCCAGGGCAGGCGACGCCGACGACCGGGCATGACCCGCAGCAAGGCCCCCGCCGAGAGAGGCATCCAGCCGAAGATGATCAGCCGTCCGTCGTCCCGGGTCACCCGGGCGGCTTCCTGCAGCGTGCGGTGGGGGTCGGGTGCCACCTCGAGGAGATGATGGATCACCACCAGGCTCAGAGAGCCGTCGGGCAGGGGTAGCGCCTCGGGCGAGCAGACCAGGGTGGCAGGGTGCTCCGCCAACTCCCGGGTCGGGGCCCAGGTCATGGGATGGCGCACCGGACACATGTCTGCCAGGGGCCCATCCATGCCGAGCTCGAGGCTGTGGACCCCGAACAGCCGCTCGCACACCGGGCCCAGGCAGGCGCGCTCGGCCTGGCGTACCGCCTGACCGCCGGGGGTGGCCCAGAAGCGGCGACCATCACGCACCAGCGCGGCCAGAGACGAAACCGTGGGGGAAATTGACATCGACAGCAGGCTCCTCCATTCTGGGCGGATTTTGCGACCCGTTCATGCCCATTCAGGACGCCATTCCCATGTTGAGCGTGACACCGATTCCCGCCTTTGGCGACAACTATATCTGGCTACTGCGCCAGGATACGAGTTCCGAAATCTGCGTGGTTGACCCGGGCGATGCCGCCCCTGTCATCGAGCTGATCGAGCGTGAGGGACTGACCCTCTCGACGGTGCTGATCACCCACCACCACCAGGATCACACCGGCGGCCTGTCGACATTGATCGATTGCTATGCGCCCCGTGTCATCGGCCCCGACAACCCCGATCTCGCCGGTATTGACGAGCGAGTCGGCGAGGGTGACGAGTTTCGCGCCATGGGCCGGCTGTTCGAGGTGCATGAGGTGCCGGGGCACACTCTGGATCATATCGCCTTCTTTACCGCCGGCATTCCGCCGCTGCTGTTCTGTGGCGATGCCCTGTTCAGCGCCGGCTGCGGTCGACTGTTCGAAGGCACCCCCGAGCAGATGCACGAATCTCTCGACAAGCTGGCGGCGCTGCCCGATGACACCCTGGTGTTCGCCGCCCACGAATACACCCTGGCCAACCTGCGCTTCGCGTTGGCCGCGGACCCCCACAATCCGGATGTGGCCAAGGCAATGGAAGAGTGCCAGCGCGCCCGGGAACTCGACCGCCCCACACTGCCGAGTTCCCTGGCTCGCGAGAAACGCATCAACCCTTTCCTGCGCTGCCAGGATGCCGGCGTGCGCCAGTCCGCCTCGGCCCATGGCGACACCGACAGCAGCGTGGCCACCTTCGCCACGCTGCGCCGCTGGAAAGACAGTTTTTGACCTTGCCCCGATTGGACGTCATGCGGTTTGCCCCGCTGTCGGCGGTACCGCACACGACCAGGAGGAATTCTTCCGGATGACCTACCACACCAAGCGACGCATGCTGATCGGCCTTGCCAGCACCACTGCCCTGCTCGGCTCGCTGCTCGCCAGCGGCGTCTACAGCCAGGCCGCGACCCTGACCCTCGAGCAGCGCCAGAGCGCCCGTCAGGGCGCCACCGCGCTTCCCCAGACCGCTCAGGCCCCTCAACTGCCGACAGAGCAGCACTTCTGGGATGCCCTGGCCCTGGAGCCCCGCGACGCCTGGAGCCGGCTGCGCGCCAGCTTCCAGTGGCAGGAGAGCCTCGACGAGCCGCGGGTCCAGCAGTGGATCGACCACTACCGCGCAAGCCCGAACAACATCGTCGAGATCACCGAGCGCGCCCGCCCCTGGCTGGCCTGGATCGTCGAGCAGGTCGAGGAACGCGGCCTGCCCGGCGAGATCGCCCTGATTCCCTTCGTGGAGAGCTCCTTCGATCCCACCGCTCGCAGCCACCGTGGCGCCGCGGGCCTCTGGCAGTTCATGCCCGGCACCGGCGACGCCCTGGGCCTGCGTCGGGCACGCGGCTATGACGGTCGCCTCGACGTGGTGGCCTCGACCGGTGCCGCCCTGGACTACCTGGAGCTGCAGGCCGATCAGTGGTACGAAGGCGATCTGGAGCTGTCGCTGGCCGCCTATAACGCCGGTGCCGGCACCGTGAACCGGGCGCGTCGCAACGCCGTCGCTCAGGGCCATGCCGGGGACTACTGGAGCCTCTCCCTGCCCAGGGAGACCATGAACTACGTCCCCAAGCTGAAAGCCATCGCCGCCATCATCAATGATCCTGACCAATACCGGGTCGCCCTCCCCGAGATCGAGGACGCGCCGGCCTTCGCCAAGATCCCCGTGCATCGCCCGCTCGGCCTGGACGAGGCCGCCCGCCTCTCCGGCGCCAGCCGAGGCGAGCTGGCCGAGCTCAATCCCGCTCTCGGCAATGGCACGGCCCACCCCGGTCAGGCCAGGGTCCTGCTGGTGCCGGCCGACCGTGCCGAGACCCTGATGGCTCGCCTGGAGACACCCGCCTCGCCGGCCGGCAGCGGCGAGGGGACGTACGTGGTGCAGAGCGGGGACAGCCTCTCGGCGATCGCCTCCCGACAGGGCGTCAGCGTCTCCCAGATCCGCCAGGCCAACGGCCTCAACGACGACCTCCTCCAGCCCGGTCAGGTCCTCGATCTGCCCCGCGAGAGCCTTGCCTCTCGCTGACAAGGACGGCAACCACGACAGGAGCGGCACCGAGAGGCTTGCCAAGCCGCTGAGGGCCTGACACCTTATTGGCCGACTACTGCCGCTCCCACTGCGGATCGGCTGCCACCGACCAAGGATGTCGCCGATGCCCGTCACCCTGCGCCGCCTGCCCCTGGCCTATCTGCTGCCGGGGGCTCTTGTGGCCCTCCTCATGGCCGCTGGCTCGACCAGCCTGGCGGCGGCCACCCCGGACGAGATCCCTACCGTCCATGGACTGGCGCTATATGACGAACCCGAGTTGCCGGAGGGCTTTACCCACTTCCCCCACGTCGATCCCGAGGCTCCCCGTGGCGGCACCCTGACCCAGGCCGCGGTGGGCGGCAGCTTCGACTCCACCAACCCCTTCATCATCCGCGGCACTCCGGCCGCAGGGCTCTTCGAGATCTATGACACCCTGGTGGAGGGCAACCCGGACGAGCCCTTCACGGTCTACGGCCTGCTCGCCTCCGGCATGCGCCTGGACCCCGACAGGGAGTGGATCGAGTTCGACCTGCGCCCCGAGGCGCGCTTCCACGACGGCGAGCCGGTCACCGCCCACGATGTGGTCTACAGCTTCGAGCTGCTCACCGAGCAGGGCAACCCCTTCTACGGTGCCTACTACGCCGACGTGGCAGACGTTACCGCCCTGAGTGATCAGACCGTGCGTTTCGACTTCGCCGAGGTCCACTCCCGTGAGCTGCCGCTGATCGTGGGCCAGCTGCCGGTGCTGCCCAGGCACTACTGGGAAGAGCACGACTTCACCGCGCCGACGCTGGCCGCCCACCCCGGCTCCGGCCCCTACCGTATCGGTGAGCTCGATCCGGGCCGGCGCATCGTCTATCAGCGCGACCCCGACTACTGGGGCCGGGACCTGCCGGTGAAGCGCGGGCGCCATAACATCGACCGGCTGGTCTTCGACTACTACCGCGACCGCGACATCGCCTGGGAGGCCTTCAAGGCCGGGGTGCTGGACTACCGCATCGATGCCCGCGCTGCCACCTGGGCCATCGGCTACGACTTCCCCGCCTATCGCGACGGCCTGGTGCGCCGCCTGGCGGTGCCGGACGGCCAGCCGGCGCGCATGCAGGCCTTCGTCTTCAACCTGCGCCGTGACAGCTTCAGCGATCCCCGGGTGCGCGAGGCGCTCTCGCTGACCTTCGACTTCCCCTGGCTCAACGCCAATCTCTTCTACGATGCCTACCGGCGCACCGAGAGCTATTTCCAGAATTCCGAGATGGCAGCCGAAGGGCTGCCAGAGGGCGACGAGTTGGCCCTTCTCGAGCCCTGGCGGGACCAGTTGCCCGAGCGGCTGTTCAATGAGCCGCTGCCCTTCGACCACCCGCTTGAACTTCGCGAGCGGCTGCGCCTGGCGCTGGATCTGCTGCGAGAGGCCGGGTATGAGGTGGAAGGGGATCGCCTGGTGCACGGCGAGACCGGCCAGCCCCTCACCGTGGAGGTGCTGCTCTTCGATACCGGCATGGAGCGCGTCACCCAGCCGATGCTGCGCAACATGGCGCGCCTGGGCATCCAGGGCAGCATCCGCATCGTCGATATCAACCAGTACCTCAACCGCCTGCGCAGCTTCGACTTCGACATCACCGTGGGCCAGTTCCCCCAGTCGAACAACCCCGGCAACGAGCAGCGCGACTTCTGGACCAGCGCCGCCGCCGAGACGCCACAGAGCCGCAACCTGATGGGGCTGGCCGACCCGGTGGTGGACGACCTGGTGGATCGGCTGATCCGTGCCGACAGCCGCGAGGCGCTCAACGTCACCGCCCGCGCCCTGGACCGGGTGCTGCTGTGGCGCTTCCCGATGATTCCCCACTACCACTCCGGCGAGACCCGCATCGCCATCTGGGACAAGTTCGGCTGGCCCGAACCCTTCCCCGCCTATGGCCTGGACCTCGCCGCCTGGTGGGTGAATGCCGAGCGGGAAGCCGAGATCAACCAGCGCCTGCGTCGCCGCTGATGCCGCCCCGAACACGAACAAGGAAGCTGCCCTCGTGAGTCGCTATATCCTGCGCCGCCTGCTGCTGATGATCCCCACCCTGATCGGGATCATGCTGCTCAACTTCATCATCGTGCAGGCCGCTCCGGGCGGCCCCATCGACCAGATGCTGGCCCGTTTCGAGGGTGCCGACGCCATGGCCAGCACCCGACTGGAGGCCGGCGGCGAGGTGATGGTGCGCGACGAGTCCCGCGGGGCGCGGGGCATCGACCCGCGCTTCATCGAGCAGCTCGAGGCGCAGTTCGGCTTCGACCAGCCCGCCCACGTGCGCTTCCTCGGCATGATGCGCGACTACGCCACCTTCGACTTCGGCACCAGCTTCTTCCGCGACCGACCGGTGGTGGAGCTGATGATCGAGCGGCTGCCGGTGTCGATCTCGCTGGGGCTCTGGACCACCCTGCTGGTCTACCTGATCTCGATCCCGCTCGGCATCCGCAAGGCGCTCCACCACGGCTCGCGCTTCGACGTCTGGACCTCGGGGCTGGTGATCGTCGGCTATGCCATCCCCGGCTTCCTGTTCGCGATCCTGTTGATCGTGCTCTTCGCCGGCGGCAGCTACTGGGATCTCTTCCCGCTGCGCGGGCTCACCTCGCCGGACTTCCACGAGCTCTCCACCTGGGGGAAGGTCAAGGACTACCTGTGGCACATCACCCTGCCGGTGGTGGCCATGACCATCGGCAGCTTCGCCACCCTCACCATGCTGACCAAGAACAGCTTCCTGGACGAGATCCACAAGCAGTACGTGCTCACCGCCAAGGCCAAGGGGGCAAGCGATGGCGGCGTGCTCTACGGCCATGTGTTCCGCAACGCCATGCTGATCATCATCGCCGGGCTGCCCGGGGCGCTCATCGCCATCTTCTTCACCGGGTCGCTGTTGATCGAGGTGATCTTCTCACTCGAGGGGCTCGGCCTGCTCGGCTTCGAGGCGGTGATGCAGCGAGACTACCCGGTGATCTTCGGCACGCTGTACCTGTACACGCTGATCGGCCTGCTGCTGAAGCTGGTCTCCGATCTGACCTATGTGTGGGTGGACCCGCGCATCGACTTCGAGACACGGGAGTCCTGAGCCGATGAGAGCCTATTTCACGACCCTGACGCAGGACCTCTCCCCCATCACCCGCCGCCGCCTGGCGGTGTTCCGGGCCAACCGCCGTGCCCGGGTCTCGCTGTGGGTGTTTCTCGCGCTCTTCGTGGTGAGTATCGGCGCCGAGCTGATCGCCAACGACAAGCCGCTGATGATGCGCTACGACGGCCAGTGGTACGTGCCGCTGCTGGTGGATTACCCGGAGACCGAGTTCGGTGGCTTCCTGCCCACCACCGCCGACTACCACGACCCCTTCGTTCAGGCGCAGATCGCGGAGCACGGCTGGGCGCTGTGGCCGCCGATCCCCTTCTCCTACCAGACCCTGGACATGCAGATGATGCGCCCCTCGCCGGCGCCGCCGGATGGGCGCCACTGGCTCGGCACCGACGACCAGGGGCGCGACGTGCTGGCCCGGGTGATCTACGGCTTCCGGCTCTCGGTGGCCTTCGCCCTGGTGCTCACCGCCGGCTCCCTGGTGATGGGGGTGCTGGTGGGCGGCATCCAGGGCTACTTCGGCGGCAAGACCGACCTGATCGGCCAGCGCTTCACCGAGATCTGGTCGGGCCTGCCGGTTCTCTTCCTGCTGATCATCCTGGCCAGCTTCGTGCAGCCGGGCTTCTGGTGGCTGCTCGGCATCATGCTGCTCTTCTCCTGGCTGGGGCTCGTGGACGTGGTGCGCGCCGAGTTCCTGCGCGCCCGCAACCTGGAGTACGTGCGTGCCGCCCGGGCCATGGGGCTGCCGCCGCGGCTGATCATGTGGCGCCACGTGCTGCCCAACGCCATGGTGGCCACCCTCACCTTCGTGCCGTTCCTCTTCACCGGCGCCATCACCACCCTGACCGCCCTGGACTTCCTCGGCTTCGGCCTGCCCCCGGGCTCGCCGTCCCTGGGTGAGCTGGTGGCCCAGGGCAAGAACAACCTGCACGCCCCCTGGCTCGGCATCACCGCCTTCGTCAGCCTGTCGCTGATGCTATCGCTGCTGGTGTTCATCGGCGAGGGGCTGCGCGACGCCTTCGACCCCCGCCATGTCCGCCACGCCGCCACCCCGGTGCCGGCCGCGAGCGCGCCCACTGCAACCGCCAGGAGCCAGACCGATGCCTGAACCCTCGTCCCGCTCCCCGCTGCTGCGCCTCGAGGAGTTCTCCGTCGCCTTCGACGGCATCAACGTGCTGAATCGCCTGACCCTTACCGTGAACCGCGGCGAGACCCTGGCCCTGGTGGGTGAATCCGGCTCCGGCAAGTCGGTGTCGGCGCTGGGCGCCATGAACCTGTTGCCGGGCAATGCCGCCGTCGGCGGCACTCGCTGGCTGGGCGACACCGACCTCTCCCGGCTGCGACGACGCGACTGGCAGGCGGTGCGCGGCGGCCGAGTAGGCTTCATTTTCCAGGAGCCGATGACCTCGCTGAACCCCCTGCATACCGTGGGCAAGCAGATCGGCGAGACCCTGCGCCTGCATCAGGGGCTCACCGGGCGCTCTGCGCGGGCCCGCATCATCGAATTGCTCGGCCAGGTCAAGCTGCAACGCCCCGAGGAGCTGATCGACGTCTGGCCCCACCAGCTCTCCGGCGGCCAGCGCCAGCGGGTGATGATCGCCATGGCCATCGCCAACGAGCCGGAGCTGCTGATCGCCGATGAGCCTACCACGGCGCTGGATGTCACCGTGCAGCAGGAGATCCTCGCCCTGCTGGCCGAACTGCGCGACCAACACGGCATGGGCATGCTGTTCATCACCCACGACCTCAACCTGGTGCGGCGTCACGCCGACCGGGTCTGCGTGCTCTACCAGGGGCGCGAGCAGGAGACGGGGGCGGTGGAGCGAGTCTTCGACTCACCGACCAGCGCCTACACCCGCACCCTGCTCGACGCCGAGCCGGAGGGCCGCCCGGTGGCGGTCCCGCGCGGTGCGCCGCTGCTCCAGGCCCGCGGCCTCGGGGTCAGCTTCCAGCGCCCGAAGAAGCTGTTCATGAAGCGCCCACCGGCCTTCGAAGCGGTCAGGCCGCTGGATCTCACCCTGGCGTCCGGCGAGACCCTGGGCATCGTCGGCGAATCCGGTTCCGGCAAGACGACCCTGGCCCTGGCGCTGCTTCGCCTCACCCAGAGCCACGGCGAGATCACCTTCGGCGACACTCGCCTGGACACCCTCAGCGGCGGCGCCCTGCGCCGGCTGCGCCGCCGGGTGCAGATCGTCTTCCAGGACCCCTTCGGGTCGCTCTCGCCCAGGCTGCCGGTCTCGGATATCGTCAGCGAGGGGCTGCGCTTCCACCAGCCGACGCTCACGGAGGTCGAGGTGGCTCGCCGGGTGGCCGAAACCCTGGCCGAGGTGGGGCTTCCCGCCGACTGCGCCGACCGCTACCCCCACGAGTTCTCCGGCGGGCAGCGCCAGCGCATTGCCGTGGCCCGGGCGATCATCCTCGAGCCCGAACTGATCGTGCTCGACGAGCCCACCTCGGCCCTGGATCGCACCGTGCAGAAGCAGCTGGTGGCGCTGTTGCGCGACCTCCAGGCCCGCCGCGGCCTCAGCTACCTGTTCATCAGCCACGACCTGGCCGTGGTGCGCGCCATGGCCCACCGCATCATGGTGCTCAAGGAGGGAGACGTGGTCGAGAGCGGCGACTGCCTGGAGGTGCTGGAGAACCCCAGGAGCGACTACACCCGCGCCCTGGTGGCCGCCGCGGGGCTTTCACCCGCTGGCAGTCAATCCCGACCCTGACTCGAGGCCATGCAGGCCAGCAAGAGTGCCAGCCAGCCCCCATAGACGAGGATGCCGATCGGGTAGGCGAAGAAGGCGTAGCTCAACCCGAAGTCGATGAAGGTCACCGGCAACAGCAGCCCGGCCACCGCCAGGCTGCGCGTTCCGGGGTCGGTGGCGACCAGGCGGGGGGTGAAAACCCAGAACGGCAGCAGATAGAGCGCCAGCAGAGCCAACAGGGCCGGCAGGCCACGTCGCACCCAGGCGTCCAGCAGGTCGTTGTGGGCATGCCAGTAGCGGTCCAGGCCAGGCGCTACCCTTGCCTGCTCCACCAGCTCGCTCATGGCCTCGGCGTAGCCGCCGTGGCCGCGACCCATCCAGGGGGACTGGGGGATCAGCAACAGCGCGCCGCGATACATCTCCAGCCGCGCCCCCACGGAGCCGTTCGGTTCGCCCGCCAGGTAGTCCACCGCCTCCTCCATGGCCACGCCCACCCGCTGCTGCACCCCACTCTGGGGCGCCAGGTAGAGGCTCGCCAGCACAATCGCCACCGCACCCACCATCACCCAGCGCCAGCGTGCCGGCCAGCTGCGCAGGTAGGCGCAATAGAAGACCAGAGTGGCGAGTGGCAGCGCCAGCCACCCCCCGCGGGTACCCGAAAGCGCCGAGGCCAACAGCCCCCCCGCTGCACCCAGCAGCAGCGCCACAAGCCAGCGACGACGGCAGCTCTGTTGCCACGCCCACCCCAGGCCTGCCAGGCAGAGCAGTCCTGTCAGCAGGGCCAGGTTGCCGAACAGGATCGCATTCACCTCACCATGGCCGTTGGCACGGCTGGCGCCGGCAACGCCCGCCTGCCACAGCGCCCAGAGTCCGCTGCCAGCCCCGGCCAGCGTGAGGCCACCCCACCACCAGGCCAGCCTTGGACGCAGCAACGTTGCCGCCGGCACCATGGCGGCGGCCAACAGAGCGGCCCCTGCCGTCGGCAAGGCCAGCGCCACTTCCCCGTGCCATAGCCCGGTCGCCAGGTCCGCTGCGCCGACGCTCAGCAGCGCGGCCATGGCCAACCCCTGGGGCCGCGTACCCGCGAACGGCACCGGGCGATGGGCCCAGCCCAGGCCGGCGACCAGCAGCAAGGCCATAGGCGCCAGCCAGTGCCCCAGAGGCAGCAGCAGCGGCCCGACTACAAGCAGCATCAGGACAAGGGCGCGTGCACCCGACCGCTCAGTAACAAGGGGCAAGGCTTTCCACTCCATGGGGGCCAATGTTTGTCTCGAGGAAGACGGGGCCGAGCATCGTACCTGCCTCTCGCCTCATTATCACCCGGGATAAGTTCAGGCCTCTATTTCGACCACCAGATCTGACCTCGACCACCGGTTCCGGCGTCAACCCCGGCGGATCGACCTCCCAGTAATAGCCGTCAGGGTTGGCGATTACCGGGTGCAATCCGGTGCAGGGGCATGCACATTACGGCGCGAACGGGTGCACGCCATAGGGCAGATGGATCACTTTAGCCGTCAGACACAGATGGCCGACTGCACCAGTCTCGGCAAAGAAAGCGACCGCCGTGGAACGAGCCAGAAGGTGCCGAAGAACTGCGCAAAAAGCTTCTTCATGCCGCCCGATCAGAGCCCTCGTGAATGAGGCGGGTTGAGGGCACCGCTTCGGCCCGCAGCAACAGATTAGCCGAAAAAGTACTCGTTGTAGTCGTAGAAACCGGAGTAATACGGGCCGAACTGCTCGCCATAAAACGGATCGTCATGGCAGCGAAGTCAAGGAGCCCACGTCTTTTTATGTCTCATAAAATATCCAGGCTATGTTCGATAGAACACAGAAAAACCCGCCCTTACTTCCTAGTCTGGGAATGTGATTGACAAGGGAAGTGTCTCGACAGGATTTTTCACCATGAGCACAGGGAAAACGGCGCCTTTGTCAAAGAGCTGCATGGCCACAGGCAGTGCATGCAGCTGAAGACTGCCACTGTGCCGTCATATCGGCCAATGCACAGCAGTCGCATACCTTACTGATTGCCAGACAAGACATATCGGCGGAGAAATATATGAAAAAGACAGCACTTGCCATCCCAGTGGGCGCACTGAGCATCGGCTTTACCCAGGGCCTCCTTGCCCAGGATGAAGACACTCAGCTGAATAAACAGCAGCAGATGACCCAGCAAGGCGCCCAGGAAAATGAACTCGGCCAGCAGTCGCAGGGTCGGGAAGCACAGTATCCTGGCACCGATCAGGCCGGGAAGTCCGGCTTCGGAGACGGCAACGATCCGATGCCCAGCCCGAGCCACCAGAGCGACCCGATCAACGGCCCG
>NZ_JACUUD010000068.1 GCF_014859505.1 Halomonas sp. | reverse complement strand
GTGGATGTCGAGGCCGACGTCGAGGCGGATGCCAGGACCAAGGCCCCGGGCCTGGACCGTGCCGTGGAGAATGCCGCGCCCCCGGCCAAGAGTCGCCTCGAGGCCGTTCGCGATCGGCTGCGGGGGATGGTCGGCAGTGACGACGACATCGACGACACCGACGTCACCGGGGAGGCCAACTGAGGCCTGATGCTCCCATCGCCGGGCAGGAGGCCCGGAGACTAACCCTCAAGCGCGCCGAGGCAGGATGCCCCGGCGCGCCTGCGTGTGGTCAGGTGCGGCCCTCGGCCAGGCGCCGCTGCTGCCAGGCGAAGTAGAGGAACAGCGCCCCCATCACCAGGTAGCCCATCACGAAGTCCGGGGCGGCGTTGAGGGCGAGCGCCGGGGCATGCATCAGCCCCACGAAGGAGAAGCCCGCGGCTACCGCGGCGAAAGCGGCGGCGCGGCGGAACTGGTGGTCGATCACCGAGACCGTCATGGCGCCGATCAGGATCGCCATGAACATGGCCCCCTGGCCCATCGGCACGATCCCTGATGAGATGCCGGCGACGGTTTCCTCGGCGGCGCGGCCAAAGCGGGTCATCACGTAGTTGGCGAAGTAGGGCAGCATGGCGAGCGCCACCGCCGGGTAGTAGCGGGTGTCGTTGCTCTGGAAGGCGGTGGCGATCATCGACATGCCCACGAAGACCAGGATCGGTGCCACCACCGAGACCGGGATGATGGCGGCGAGTGCCGCGATCAGGCCAAACATGGTGGCCAGTCCGTAGACCGCGCCGTTGAGCAGGCTGTAGCCGCGCCCGGCGCCCATCCACTTGGCGCCCACGGTGGCGATGTAGACGGTGGTGGGGAAGACTCCGCCGAACAGGGCGCCGATCATGGTGCCGGCGCCGTCCACCGCCTGGCACTCGCGCACGTCGTACTTGTCGCCGGCGGCCTCCATGGCCTCCACGTTGTTCATGGTCTCGATGGCGTTGTAGAGGGTGATCGGCAGCACCACGGTGAGCACCGCCAGCATGCCGGTGAAGAGCAGCCCCAGCCCCTCGAGCCAGGCTAGGTTGGGCAGCAGCGGGTAGAAGCCCAGATGGGTGAAGGCGTCGCTGAAGCGCTCGCCGCCGGCATCCCCGATCAGGTAGGCCATGGCGGTCCCCACCACGATGGCGAACAGCGAGGTGGGCAGCCGGAAGGGCATGGCCACCCTGGCCACCAGGCCGACGATGATGATCGCCAGCACCAGCAGGCCGATCACCGGCATCTCCAGGGTCTTGAACAGCATCTCGCCGGCGATGAAGGTCAGGGCCACGCCGGCCACGGCGCCGAGCATCGCCGCCCGGGGGAGGTGATGCTGGACCCAGCGGCCGATCAGGCTGATCAGTGCCTCGATGGCACCGCTGATGAAGCAGGCGGCCACCGCCACCTTCCAGGCCAGTTCGGCGTCGCCCGTCAGCTCCTTGGCGGGCAGCAATACTCCGAACAGGAAGACGAACATCACCGGGGTCGAGATGCCGTAGGAGAGGGCGGTGACGTCGGTCCGGTTCTCCTTCCTGGCCAGGCGCGCCGCGCTCCAGGCGTAGTAGAAGTTGCCCACCATCACGGCCACCGCGGCACCGGGCAGCACCTGACCGAAGACGATCGACGCCGGGAAGCCCATGCCGAGCATGGTGATGGCGATGATGACGAAGTTGGCGATGTTGTTCTGGAACAGGGCGAAGAAGGCGTCGGTATCCTCCTTCTTGTACCAGGGGTAGTGCACGGGAGAGCTGCCTGGGGGTGTCGCCATGGAGAGCCTCTTGAGTGGGGCGTTCTGGACATGGCCGGACTCTACCCCAAACGACGACGCCCGGGCAGGGCCCGGGCGTCGGCATCACTGGCGGTGCGGCGATCAGTTGACGGCGGCGACGGCCTTGGCCAGGTAGGGCAGGTTCTCGTGGGAGAAGCCGGCCACGTTGGCACGGCCCGAGCGCACCATGTAGATGCCGAACTCGTCACGCAGGCGATCGACCTGCTCGGGCGTCAGGCCGGTGTAGCTGAACATGCCGCGCTGCTCGGCGATGTGCGCATACTTCTGGTCCAGGCCGTAGGGCTTCAGGGCCTCGACGAAGTCGCGACGCAGGGTGTTGATGCGGTCGCGCATCTCGGTGAGCTCCTCGCGCCAGATGGCGGCGAGCTCCGCGGAGTGCAGGATCTCGCTGACGATGGCGCCGCCGTGGGCCGGCGGGTTGGAGTAGTTCTCGCGGGCCACGATGGCGATCTGAGAGCGGACGTTCTCCATCTGCTCGGTGTCTTTGGCCACCATGATCAGGCAGCCGGTGCGCTCGCAGTAGATGCCGAAGTTCTTGGAGCAGGAGCTGGTGATGATGACTTCGTCGAGGTGCTCGGCCAGCAGGCGCACGGCGTAGGCGTCCTCTTCCAGGCCTTCGCCGAAGCCCTGATAGGCGAAGTCGACCAGCGGCAGCAGGTGGCGCTCGCGAAGCACTTCGAGCACGGTCTGCCACTGCTCCCTGGAGAGATCGAAGCCGGTGGGGTTGTGGCAGCAGGCGTGCAGCAGCACCACGTCGCCTTCCGGGATCTGCTTCAGTGCAGCCAGCATACCGTCGAAATCGAGACGGTTCTCGGCGTCCACGTAGGGATACTTGTGCAGGGTCAGGCCGGCGGCCGGGAAGATGCCCAGGTGGTTCGGCCAGGTCGGGTCGGAGACCCACAGTGCCTTGCCGGGCAACTGCTTGGCGATGAAGTCCGCCGCCAGACGCAGGGCGCCGGTGCCGCCGGGTGACTGGGTGGCGCTGGCGCGTTTCGCCTCGAGGACCGGGGAGCCCTCACCCAGCACCATGGGCAGAACCACCGCGCCGTATTCCGGCGCCCCGTGGGAGCCGATGTAGGTCTTGGTGGTCTCGTTCTTGAGCAGCAGGGCCTCGGCTTGCTTGACGGCGCGCATCACCGGGGTGTTGCCCTGGTCGTCCTTGTAGACGCCGACGCCGAGATCGACCTTCTGGGGGTTGGTGTCCTTCTTGAAGGCCTCGATCAGACCGAGGATGGCATCCCCGGGAACCCGCTCAATGTGCTCGAACATTTATTTCGCTACCTCGTCGGTTCTGGCGGCAAGAATGAAGTCGTTCCTGTGCAGGCCCTTGATCTTGTGCGACCACCAGGTCACGGTCACCTTGCCGTATTCGGTGAGGATCGCCGGGTGGTGGTCCGCTTTCTCGGCGATCTCGCCGACACGCTGGGTGAAGTCGAGAGCCTGCACGAAATCCTTGAACGTGAAGCTCCGTTCAAGCTGCATGATGCCATCCCGGTCGACGATCTGCCACTCGGGTACCTGAGCACCATAGGTCTCTATCTCCTCAGGCGTGACGCGTGGTGCATCGATGCTGCAGGCTTCGCATTGTGCTTGAGCGATGTCTGTCATGATGTCTCCTTGCAGTACGGGGATTCACTATACCCCTGATGATTATCCGCTCGAATCGTTCCATCTTGGATAATGCCATGGCGTGGTGATGCCTGGATTCCGATACGCCAACCCCTCCGGATACCGTCCGACCCTGGTGCGACTCCCACTCTGGCTGAAGCGGGTCTTCAGCCTCTGGATGATGATCTGGGCGCCGAGCTATGCGGTCATGCTGGGCGTGCGGAACTTCTTCTGGCTATGCAACCTGCGCCGCTCAAGCTTCCGCCAGCGCTGAGGTCTTTTCGCGCACCTCGGCGTAGGGGTAGGCCTCGAGCGCCCCGAAGCCGGGCAGCTGTCTGGCCTTGAGCCGGGTGAGGCGCGGCGTGGTGATGCCGCACAGGAAGCGCGCCAGCAGGTCTGGCGTGGCGGGGCCGCCGGCGGCATCCTCGGCAAGCCGTGGGCCCAGCGCCTCGAGATGCTGGGCAAGTTCCCGCTGCTCCAGCGGGGCCAGGAGCGGCGGCGCCGGTAGCCGGGCGGGCTCGCCGCGGCAGGCGGAGCAGTGGCCGCAGCGCGTCGGGGCCCGGGCATCGCCGAACCAGTCGGCGAGCCGTCGACTCAGGCACTCGTCTGACTCGAACAGCGCCAGCATGGCGTGCAGCCGGGCGATCTCGGCCTGTTCCCTGTCGCGGAAGTAGGCGTGGAGCTCGGCGCCGAGGGCGCCGGGGTCCCGGGGTGCCGCGAGCACCCGGTAGACCTCGGTGAGCTGCTTGCTCTCCAGGATCATCCACCCCTTCTCGACGAAATACTCCAGGGCGGTGAGCACCCGGCCGCGCTGGACGTCCAGCCCGCGTTCGGCCCCCAGCTGCTCGAGGGCCGCGAAGTCCAGGGCGTGCCAGGTGCGCGCCCTGGGAGCGGCATCGAGGATGGCCTGGACGAAGGCCCGGCGCTCGCCCTGGAAGCGCCCGATCAGGGCGTCGGCCTCTTCATGCAGGCGGAAGCGGTAGTCGGCGAAGTAGCTGTGGCGAGGGGCGATGATGCCGCGCAGCTCCAGCTGCACCAGCAGTGTCTTGAGCGGCAGCGGACGGATATCGCTGTCCCGGGAGAGGGCGTTCAGGGTGAGCTCCCAGTCGCCGCCATGCTGCTCGGCGGCCTCGACCAGGGCATCGATCACGCGGTCGATGCCCTGGCGCTCCGGGGTGTCGCCATAGACGAAGGTCTCCAGCACGCCGAGGGTGTCGCGGCCAGCCAGCATCAGGCACTCGGACGGCTGGTCGTCACGACCCGCGCGGCCGATCTCCTGGCTGTAGTTCTCGATGGACTTGGGCAGATCGAAGTGCACCACGGCACGGATGTCGGCCTTGTCGATGCCCATGCCGAAGGCGATGGTGGCGACGATGCAGGAGATGCCTCCGGCCATGAAGTCGCGCTGGATCGCCCCGCGGCGCTCGCCCTCGAGCCCGGCATGGTAGGCCGTGGCGGCAATGCCGGCCTTGCTCAGGTAGGCGGCCAGCCGCTCGGCGGTCTGCTGCAGGGTCACGTAGACGATGGTGGGAAAGGCGGACTCACCGCCCTGGCGTGCCTTGAGCCAGGCCGCCAGGGCACGGGGGCGAAACTCGGCGGCCACCGGGGCGACGGTCAGGTCCAGGTTGGGGCGGTAGAAGCCGGTAAGGGTGACGTCGGCCTCGGCGATGCCGAAGCGCTGGCGCATGTCCTCGATGACCCGCGGGGTGGCGGTCGCGGTGAGCAGCAGCACCTGGGGAATCGCGAACTCGCGCTGGTAGTCGGGGAGCTTCAGGTAGTCGGGGCGGAAGTTATGGCCCCATTCGGAGATGCAGTGGGCCTCGTCCACCACCATCAGCGAGATCGGCACGCGGCGGATGAAGGCGCGGAAGCGCTCGTTCTTCAGGCGCTCCACCGAGATCATCAGGATGCGGATCTCGCCACGCTCGACCCCGCCCATCACCGCGGCGGCCTCGTCACGGCTCTGGCCGGAGTCGATGCTGGCGGCGGCAATGCCGTGGCGCCGCAGGAAGGCGAGCTGGTCCTGCATCAGCGCCAGCAGCGGCGAGATCACCAGCGTCAGGTGCGGCAGATGCAGGGCCGGCAACTGGTAGCAGAGCGACTTGCCGGAGCCGGTGGGGAAGATCGCCGCCGCCGAACGCCCGGCCACCACGGCCTCGATCACCGGCCGCTGGCCGGGGCGGAAATCGGGGTAGCCGAAGACCTGCTCGAGTGTCTGCTGGATCATGGCGTGGCGCTCCCTGCCGAGGTTGGGTTACTGGTTGGCTATCCAGTGTAGCGGCCAGGCGCTCCCCTGTCCTGCGGGTTGGCGCGGCATCGGCGTGGCTGGCTACACTTCAGCCAGATCACCGGCCCCCGCCGGTGCCGTCGAGAGGAGTTGCCATGCCGCTGGTCCAGCATACCGTTGAGGTGCCTGCCGCCGGTGTCGTCCTGGAGGGTGACCTGCTGCTGCCCGAGGCCCCTGCGGGCATCGTGGTGTTCGCCCACGGCAGCGGCAGCAGCCGCTTCAGTGTCCGCAATCGCCGAGTGGCGCTGCACCTCGCCCAGCAGGGCCTGGCGACCCTGCTGTTCGACCTGCTGACGCCGGAGGAGAGCCTGATCGACGAACGCACCCGGGCCCTGCGCTTCGACATTGCCCTGATCGGCGCCCGCATGGTCGCGGCCGTGGACTGGGTGGCGGAGCAGCCGCGGACCCGTGGCCTGTCGATCGGGCTGTTCGGCGCCAGCACCGGCGCGGCGGCGGCGCTGATCGCCGCCGCCCAGCGGCCGGAGCGGGTGAGGGCGGTGGTCTCCCGAGGCGGGCGTCCCGATCTTGCCGACGAGGCCCTGGCCGCCGTGCGGGCGCCGACCCTGCTCCTGGTGGGAGGACGGGATGGCCCGGTGATCGCCCTGAACGAGGCGGCCATGGCGCGCATGAGCTGCGCCTGCGAACTGCTGATCGTGCCCGGGGCCACTCACCTCTTCGAGGAGCCCGGCACCCTGGAGACCGTCGAGGCGAGGGCGGCCAGGTGGTTTCTCCAGCACCTGGCCGGGCGCTCCTAGGTGTGATCTCTCGGTAGGTGGCGCGTCGGCTTGGGCAGCGCTTCCTCGTGTCGTCGTGACTATCGCGGGGCATCGTAGCGCTCATGGCGATCGCTGGAGAACACTACCTGCCACAGCTGCAGGTGGCGCGCTCGGAAGGCGCCGGCGCAGACGGCCAGATAATAGCGGAACATGCGACGGGTGCGTTCGCTGTAGCGGTGGGCGATCTCTTGCCAGCGCGCATCGATGTTGTCCAGCCAGGCCATCAGGGTGCGGTCGTAATCGGGGCCGAAGTTCTGCCAGTCTTCCATCAGCAGGTGGGGTTCGCTGGCCCTGGTGATGTACATGGCCGACGGCAGCACCCCATTGGGGAAGATGTACCTGTTGATCCAGGGGTCGGCGGTGATCTCGGAGTGATTGGAGCCGATGGTGTGAAGCAGGAAGAGTCCCTCGGGAGCCAGCCGCTGCGCCACGGTCTCGAAGTAGGTGGAATAGTTGCGATGGCCCACGTGCTCGAACATGCCGATGGAGACGATGCGGTCGAAGCGTCCGGTCAGGTCGCGGTAGTCCTTGAGTTCGATGGTCACCGGCAGCCCCTCGCAGCGCTTTCGGGCCAGCTCGGCCTGCTCGCGGGAGATGGTGATGCCGGTGACGACGGCACCGTGGCGGCGAGCGGCATGCTCGGCGAAGCTGCCCCACCCGCAGCCGATGTCCAGCACGTGCATGCCCGGTTCGAGCTGGAGCTTGCGACAGGCCAACTCCAGCTTGGCCTGCTGAGCCTCGTGAAGGGTGCCGGCGTCCTTCCAGTAGCCGCAGGAGTAGCACATCGTCGGGTCGAGCATCCGCTCGAAGAGATCGTTGCCGAGGTCGTAGTGGGCCTCGCCGACGATGTAGGCGCGCGCCTTGCTCTGCAGGTTGAAAAAACCGGCCTGGAGGCGGTACATCAGGCGTTCGGAGGGCGTGTGGGCGCGCTCGGCCAGGCCATGGCGAAGGAGCCGGCAGGCCATCTCGTCGATCCTGTCGCACTCCCACCAGCCGTCCATGTAGGTTTCGCCCAGCCCCAGAGTGCCCTGATGCAGCACCCGCGAGAAGAAATCCGGATGGTAGACCCGCAGGTCCTGGGGAGCATCGCCGTTGAGAGCCACCCCGGAGCCCTCCAGCAGCTGTTCGAAGACATGGCGGGCACGGGTGGCGGGCAGAGCGATGGGGCCGATGCAGTTGTCACTGGTCATGGAGTCCTCCTGATCCAGCAGATTTGATGCAATTCCTGTCGCTGGCGGCGGGCCCGGACGTTACGCGCGTTGCTGGGTCCGGTAGCCTTGAGCATAGACCAGCAGAAAAAACCGAGGGAAACCCTTCCCTCACTGCCAACCCGACGTTTTGCAACGAGGAGTGAGCGCCATGCACGTCATCATTGATCTCTGTGTCGTACCGCTGGGAGTGGGGGTCTCGGTCTCGCCACAGATCGCCGCCTGCCAGCGGGTGATCCGGGCCTCGGGTCTCGAACACCGCATGCATGCCTACGGGACCAACATCGAGGGGCCCTGGGACGAGGTGATGGCCGTGGTCAAGCGCTGCCACGAGGTGGTGCACGAGATGGGCTCGCCGCGCATCACTACCACGCTCAAGCTCGGCACCCGCACCGATCGGGAGCAACACATGGACGACAAGGTGGCCAGCGTGGAGGCCCTCATGCGCTAGTCGATTCTGCTGCCGCTGTGCTGCCCCTGACGCGGGGTAAGGCGTTATATCCTTGTGCCCAGAGGCGAGTGGTAAACGCGCCTCTCTTAAATTACCTTGGCGCATAACAAGCAGGCTGTTTTCGAGGTTCAAGGAATATGCAGCGCGATTCCCAGCGACACCCCGCTCGGGACGAGATCCCCGGCGCCCTGCCCACGGGATCGGTCATGCCCCCCGGCCGGGTCAGCCTGGTCGGTGCCGGGCCCGGCGATCCGGAACTGCTGACCCTGAAGGCGCTGCGGCGCCTTCAGCAGGCCGAGGTAATCCTGCATGATCGCCTGGTCAGCCAGGAGGTGCTCGCCCTGGCCAACCCCGAGGCCTGGCGGCTCTATGTCGGCAAGGCGCGCTCCGACCACAGCCTGCCCCAGCAGGACATCAACCAGGCCCTGGTCGACTGGGCCTGCGCGGGCAAGCGGGTGGTGCGCCTCAAGGGCGGGGATCCCTTCATCTTCGGCCGGGGCGGCGAGGAACTCGAGACCCTGGCCGCAGCGGGCGTCGACTTCGAGGTGATCCCCGGCATCACCGCGGCCTCGGGATGTGCCGCCTATGCCGGCATCCCGCTGACCCACCGCGACCATGCCCAGTCGGTGCGCTTCATCACCGGTCACCTCAAGAACGGCAGCGCCGATCTGGACTGGCCCGCCCTGGCCAGCCCCGGCCAGACCCTGGTCTTCTACATGGGGCTGCGCGGACTGCCGGAGATCTGCCGCCAGTTGGTCGCCCATGGCCTGGCGGCCGACACCCCGGTGGCCCTGATCGAGCAGGGCAGCACGGCGCGCCAGCGCGTGCACACTGGCACCCTGGCCGACCTGCCGGCCCGGCTGGCGCAGGCGTTGGTTCAGCCGCCTACCCTGATCATCATCGGCGGGGTAGCGGCCCTCCATGACCGCCTTGCCTGGTTCGATGCCGCCCGAGCTGAGGCCGAGGGCTGGGACACCGGCAGGCGCGACTGAGGCCGGATGCCTCCGCCTCGAATGACATGCGATACTGGGATTTTCTCCATCGAGACCCCGCCATGCCGTCCCCACTCGCGGACCCCATCGTCGAGGTCAGGCGCCTGCGCCGCCCCCGGGGGCGCCGCCACTGGCTGACCCGCAGCTTCCGTCTCCAGGTGATGCTGCTGGTGGGCGTGCTGCTGGCCGCCATGCTGCTGGCCCAGGGCGCCTACCTCAACCACCGCAAGGCCGAGATCATCAGCGACCAGATGGGCCAGCGGGCCCTGGCGGTGGCCCGGAGCGTGGCCGCCATTCCCGAGCTGGTCGCGGCCTTCGATGACCCCGACCCCAGTGCCGCCATCCAGCCCATCGCCGAGCGCATCCGCCGCGACACCGGCGCCCGCTATGTGGTGGTGGGCAACGCCGACGGCATCCGCTACTCCCACCCGTTGCCCGAGCGCATCGGCCTGCCCATGGTCGGCGGCGACAACGACCGGGCGCTGATCGGCGGCGAGTCCTATGTCTCCGAGGCCGAGGGCTCCCTGGGCGAGGCGATGCGCGGCAAGACGCCGGTGCTCGACGCCGAAGGCTCGATCATCGGCATCGTCTCGGTGGGCTTCATGCTCGACCGGGTAGCCCTGGACGTGGGGCGTCACACCAGCCTGGGCTGGTGGCTGGTGGCGTTCATGGTGGTACTCGGTTTCGCCGGGGCCTACGGGCTCTCCTACCACCTCAAGCGGGTGATCCTGGGCCTGGAGCCCCATGAGATCGCCCGCCTGGCCATGGAGAAGGAGGCGATCCTCCAGTCGATCCATGAAGGCATCCTGGCGGTCAACCGCGAGGGCGAGATCACCCTGGTCAACCAGCAGGCGCGGCGATTCCTGGACCTGCCCGAGGCCACGGAGGCGCTGGGGCGGCCGATCCAGGAGCTGGTGCCCAACTCGCGTCTGCTGGAGGTGCTCGAGAGCGGCGAGCAGCAGTTCGACCAGCAGATGTGGCTCGGCGACCACCCGGTGGTGGTCAACCGGGTGCCGGTGGTGCATGGCGGGGAACTGGAGGGCGCGGTGGCCACCTTCCGCAGCCGCCGCGAGATCGTCGACCTCTCCAATGCCCTGACCGCGGCGAGTCGCGACGTGGACATGCTGCGCGCCCAGGCCCACGAGTTCTCCAACAAGCTCTACACCATCTCCGGGCTGCTGCAGCTGGAGCGCATCGCTGACGCCCTGGCGCTGATCCACCAGGAGAGCCGCCACCAGCAGGCGCAGATGAGCTTCCTGATGGACCGTGTGGCCGATCCGGTGATCAGCGGCACCCTGCTTGGCAAGTTGACCCGCGCCCGCGAGCTCGGCGTCAGTCTGGAGATCGACGACCAGAGCTCGCTCTCCACCCCGCTCACCGCCATCGGCCAGGAGGTGCTGATGACGGTGATCGGCAACCTGCTCGACAATGCCTGTCATGCCGCCCTGCAGGAGGGGCGCGAGCACGAGGAGGGGCCGAGGGTGAGGCTCTTCTTCACCGACCTGGGCGAGCAGCTGCTGATCGAGGTGGAGGACAACGGCCCCGGAGTGGCCGCCGAACACGTCGAGGTGATCTTCACCGAGGGCTTCTCGACCAAACCGGGCAAGCATCGCGGCATCGGCTTGGCGCTGGTTGCGCGGCTGTGTGCCGAACACGGCGGCGCCGTCACCCTGGAGGAGAGCGAGCTGGGCGGTGCCTGCTTCGCGGTGGTGCTCGACCGTTCGCTATGCCGCGACCCGGCTACGGCCTGAGCGATCCCAGCTTCCCCGACCGCCACGACCGTCACAGGAGGAGAGATGTCGAACGACCCCCAGTCGGCCCAGGGCCAGGCCTACGGAGTCCTGATCATCGAGGACGACTTTCGCATCGCCGAGATCCACCGCGCCTTCATCGAGCAGAGCCAGGGCTTCAGGGTGGTGGGCATGGCGCGTTCCGGGGCGGAGGCCCGCACCCTGCTGGCCGACGGCGGACAGGCGGTAGACCTGGTGCTGCTCGACGCCTACCTGCCGGACGTCGAGGGGCTGGAGCTGCTGTGGCTGCTGCGCCGCGACTACCTGCATACCGACGTGGTGATGGTCACCGCCGCCCGGGAGGTGGAGACCATCAGCGAGGCCCTTCGCGGTGGCGTCTTCGACTACCTGATCAAGCCCGCCGAGGCCACGCGCATGGCCCAGATGCTGGCGCGCTTTCGCCGTGAGCGGGCGGTCCTGGCGGCCCGCGGCGAGATGAGCCAGGAGGAGCTCGACCAGGTGCTGGCCCGGGTGAAGCCTGAGGCGGCGCCCGGCGGTCCTGCGGCAGACGGGCCGCGCCGCCAGCTGCCCAAGGGCATCGACCGGCTGACCCTGCGGGCCGTGGTGGCCACCGTGGAGGAGACGCCAGTCCCCCTGGCGGCCATGCAGGTGGCCAGGGCGATGGGCGCCAGTCGCTCCACGGCGCGGCGCTACCTGGAGTTCCTGGTCTCGGTGCAGGTGGTGAGCGCCGAGCTGGGCTATGGTGATGTGGGCAGGCCGGAGCGCCGCTATCGCCTGGTGGGGGACGCCTCCCCCTGGTGCGAGGAGGGGTGAGGGGCTCGCCGCCGTGAGCAGAATGGACACAATGCCCAGAACGCTCTTTTTATCCCTTATGTTCACAAGGGTGTGATACCTGGCGCGGCTCCTCTAACGTTCGCTCCGTAGCTCCATAACAACGAACCCGCCTAGAGGAAATCGCCATGACCGCCAAGTTCACTTCCAGGGGTCTCACCGCCATCGTCCTTCCGCTGGCCGCACTGACCGGCCTGGCCGGCACCGCCCAGGCCGACGACTGGACCCCGACCCGCTCCATCGAATTCATTGCCCCCGCCAACCCCGGCGGCGGCTGGGATACCCTGGTGCGCACCACCTCGCGGGTGATCCAGCAGGAGGGCCTGGCCGACCAGAACTTCGCCGCCATCAACGTGCCGGGCGGCGGTGGCGCCGTGGCCTGGGCCCAGATCGCCGGCGACAGTGGCAACCCCCACAAGCTGTTCGCCACCAGCCCGCCCATCATCCTGGTGCCGCTGGCCGGGACCTCGCGTTACGACCATACCGATTTCACGCCGATCGCGCGTTTGATCACCGACTATTCCATCGTGCTGGTTCCGATGGATTCCGAATACCAGGACCTCAATGACCTCTTCGATGCGATGCGCGAGTCGCCTTCCATGAGTGTCGGTGGCGGCAGTGCGCCGGGTTCCATGGACCATATCGCCATCGCGGGCGTGGCCTCCGCGGCCGGTCTCGAGGCGTCGGGTGTCAATTACATCGCCTTCTCGGGAGGCGGCGAAGCCATGACCAACCTCATGGGGGGGCATGTCGAGGCCGTGATTACCGGTGCCGGCGAAGCGGCAGGGCAACTGGGTCCCGACAGCCAGCTTCGTGCCCTGGGTGTTTCCTCACCTGAACGAATGGGGGGGCCGCTGGCCGATGTGCCGACCTACCAGGAGCAGGGCATCGATTACACCTTCGACATCTGGCGCGGTGTCATGGGTACGCCCGACATGCCGGCCGAAGCCGTTGCCTACTACGAGGACTTGTTCGCGCAGATGCTCGAGACCGAGGGCTGGCAGGAAGCCCGTGACCAACTGGGTTGGCTCGACGCCTATCAGAACAGTGAAGAATTCGGCGCCTTCCTCGACGCCCAGAAGGAAGAGTTCAGCGGCGTCCTGACCGAACTCGGCCTGATTCGCTGATCGCTGGCTGATTTACACCCGGAGTGACTCTCTTGAGCCCTGGTCATACAGGGCTCAATTTTCTCGAACGTGACTCTTGGGTTTGACGCCAGGCTTCATCTGGTATGGGCCCGAGGTGGAATGCTCATGACACGACTCAATACCAACCAGATCCTGGCGCTGATCATCGCGCTGTTCTCGGTGGGCTATCTGGTGATGGCCTTCCAGATCCCCCAGTTCCCCCTGCCGCGGCCGATCGATTCCGACCTCTTTCCCAAGGTGCTGGGGTTCTCTCTGCTCGGCCTTGCCGTGTGTCTGTTCGTGGAGAGACCCAAGGCCCAGGACATTCCCGACGAACCGAGCCAGGAGGCGCTGAACCAGCCATTATTGCTGCGCCCCTGGTCGCGGGTCGTGATCACATCGCTGGCAATTATTGCCTATGCGCTGCTGCTGGTGCCGATCGGTTTCGTGGTGGCGTCCACGACCCTGGCCTTCGGTCTTGGCTTGTATTACGGCTATCGTCGACACGCTGTCAATCTGGCGACCTCGCTTGGCGTGGTACTGGCGCTCTACCTGACCATGACGCGCATCATGGAAGTCTACCTGCCCACCGGAATCCTGCCGATCTGATGTCCCAGGACACGTTCGGCCCGCGAGAGAGAACCTGTTCATGGAAGCCTTGAATAACCTGATGTTCGGCTTCGGCATCGCGCTGGAGCCCATGAACATCGCCTATGTCTTCGGTGGCGTCTTCGCCGGTACCATCATCGGTATGCTGCCGGGTCTGGGACCGATCAGCGCCCTGGCCCTGATGATTCCGATCACCTTCGCCATGGAACCATCCTCCGGCTTGATCCTGATGGCAGGGGTCTACTACGGGGCCATCTTCGGTGGCTCGAGTTCGTCGATCCTGCTCAACGCGCCCGGCGTGGCCGGTACTGTGGCCACCTCCTTCGACGGCTACCCCATGGCCAAGCAGGGCATGGCCGGCAAGGCCCTGGCCATCGCGGCCTATGCCTCCTTCGTGGGCGGCACCATCTCCATCGTCTTCCTGATGATGGTGGCCCCGCTGCTGTCGAGGGTCGCCGTGGCGTTCGGGCCGGCGGAGTACTTCGCCCTGATGGTGCTGGGTCTGACGGCGGTGGTATCGCTCTCCGACAAGTCCCTGGTCAAGGGGCTGATTGCCGCCGTGGTGGGGATCATGATCTCCATCATCGGCATCGACCTGCAGACCGGTACGGTGCGGTTCGCCTTCGGTTCCGCGCACCTGCTGGATGGCATCGATTTCCTCGTGGTGGCGCTGGGTATCTTCGCCCTGGCAGAGGTCTTCTACATGCTGCTCAGGGGAGGGGGTGGCAAGGAGCCGGAACGTAATGCCATCGGTTCGCTCAAGCTCACCCGGCATGAGGTCAGGGAGATCGCAGGCCCGATCAGCCGTAGCTCGGTGCTGGGGTTCTTCACGGGCGTCTTGCCGGGTGCCGGTGCGACCATCGGCTCCTTCCTCGGCTACAGCATGGAGAAGCGCATCGCCAAGGATGGTGACACCTTCGGCAAGGGCAATATCAAGGGGGTGGCGGCACCCGAGGCGGCCAACAACGCCGCCTGTACCGGTTCCTTCGTGCCCTTGCTGACCCTCGGCGTGCCAGGCTCCGGTACCACGGCGGTCCTGCTCGGTGCCCTGCTGGTCATGGGGGTATCGCCCGGGCCTGCCATGCTGGTGGACCGGCCCGATGTGTTCTGGGGCGTCATCGCCAGCATGTATATCGGCAACATCATGCTGCTGGTCCTCAACCTGCCGCTGATTCCCTATATCGCCAAGATCCTCGAGATGCCGCGCCCGCTGCTGCTGTCGCTGATCCTGATCTTCTGCATGGTCGGCGTCTACGGCATGAGCTTCACCGTCGTCGACCTGCTGTTCCTTCTCGGCTTCGGCCTGGTGGGGCTGGGGATGCGGCTGTTCGGCTTCCCGGCGGCACCTCTTATCCTGGCGCTGATCCTGGGCAGCATCATGGAAGAGTCCATGCGCCGTGCCCTGCAGATCTCCGGCGGCGACTGGATGACCTTCATCGACAAGCCGATCTCCATGTGGCTGTTGATCATCGCCGCGCTGTCGCTGCTGTTGCCTCTGGTCAAGCCGCTGATGCGCAAATTGCGCGCCCGGGCCTGACCCGCCCGGCATCTTGCCCGCCGGCCAACTGCCGTATCCCTCACAGGGGCGCCGACACCGTCGGCGCCCCTGTTGCATCCTGGTCTCCGCCCACGGGTGCACCGTCCGGGTGCGGCGGGGCGGGCGACCTCACCGGGATGATGCATGGGCAGCGCACCGCGCCCAATCCAGTGCACTGACCGGGTGCATCCTGGCCCTTTCCGCCTGGCGAGGGGATCTGGTAATTGATTGTATTTTAAAATTTTTATGGGGAATGTCGCCTGATGGCGCAGCCTTTGCTTTGTCTTGTTGCCACACAACAACGACCCCCTTCGGGGAGCAAGGAGATTCTGATGACCCTGTCCCATCGCAAGACGCTGCCGCTTCGTCCCCTGACCGCCGCGCTCCTGACCGCCTCCCTGCTGGGGGCCGGCGGCCAGGCACTGGCCGATGACGACCCCATCAAGGTGGGTATCCTGCACTCGCTCTCCGGCACCATGGCGATCAGCGAGACGGTGCTCAAGGACACGGTGGAGATGCTGGTCGCGAAGCAGAACGCCGAGGGTGGCCTGCTGGGCCGTCAGCTCGAGGCGGTGGTGGTGGACCCGGCCTCCAACTGGCCGCTGTTCGCCGAACGCGCCCGGGAACTGCTCGCCCAGCACGAGGTGGACGTGGTCTTCGGCAACTGGACCTCGGTGTCGCGCAAGGCGGTGCTGCCGGTCTTCGAGGAGTTGAACGGCCTGCTCTTCTACCCGGTGCAGTACGAGGGGGAGGAGTCCTCCGAGAACGTCTTCTATACCGGCGCGGCACCCAACCAGCAGGCGATCCCGGCGGTGAACTACCTGCATGACGAGGTGGGGGTCGAGCGCTGGGTGCTGGCGGGCACCGACTACGTTTATCCGCGCACCACCAACCGCATCCTCGAGGCTTACCTCCAGGAGGAGTTCGGGGTGGCCGAGGCGGATATCCTGGTCAACTACACGCCGTTCGGCCACTCCGACTGGCAGAACATCGTCGCCGAGATCCGCCGCTTCGGTTCCGAGGGCAAGAAGACCGCGGTGGTCTCCACCATCAACGGCGACGCCAACGTGCCCTTCTACCGCGAACTGGCCAACCAGGGCATCGACGCCGCGGACATCCCGGTGGTGGCCTTCTCGGTGGGCGAGCAGGAACTGACCGGCATCGACACCGGCCCGCTGGTCGGCCACCTGGCCGCCTGGAACTACTTCATGAGCGTCGATACCGATGCCAACTATGACTTCATCGATGCCTGGATCGAGTGGACCGGCGACGAGGAGGCGGTGACCAACGACCCGATGGAGGCCCACTACATTGGCTTCAACATGTGGGCGGAAGCGGTACGCAAGGCCGGGACCACCGACGTCGATGCCGTCAAGGACGCCATCATCGGCGTGGCGGTGCCCAACCTCACCGGCGGCTATGCGGCCATGATGCCCAACCACCACATCACCAAGCCGGTGCTGATCGGCGAGATCCAGGACAACGGGCAGTTCGACATCGTCTGGCAGACACCCTCCACCGTAGTCGGCGATGCCTGGTCCGACTTCCTGCCGGGCTCCCGCGACCTGATCGCGGACTGGCGCGCCCCGATGCGCTGCGGCAACTTCAACGTCTCCAGTGGCTCCTGCGGCGGTAGCACCGCGGCCGAGGAGGCCGAGGCCGCCCTGGCCGAGTAACGCCCACC
>NZ_JACUUD010000067.1 GCF_014859505.1 Halomonas sp. | reverse complement strand
CTAGGCAGCGTGCGAGCCACCGGCGGCAGGCGGGTCGCCATGACCAGGGTGGCGATGACGGCATACATCGCCCACTCTCCGAGGTCGGCACGTACCACCCAGAAGAAGTGCAACAGTATCAGCCCCAGGATGGGGTAGGAGAGTCTGTGCAGAGGCTTCCAGCGTTTGCCCAGGCGGCGCATTGCCCAGCGGTTGGACGTGGCGCCCAGCACGGCAAGGCCAATCAGCGCCAGCATGCCGACGATAATGTAGGGTCGTTTCACCAGCTCGCTACCCAGCAGGGCCCAGTCCAGCCCCAGAATGAACAGGGCGTAGCTGAGCATGTGCAGGGTGGCGTAGGCGAGCGCCCAGAGGCCAAGCTGGCGCCGAATCAGGGCAAAGCCCTTCCAGCGTGTGAGCTTGGTCAGCGGCGTCAGGCTCAGGGTGAGCAGCAACATCCACAGCGCGCCGAGGCCGATATTCAGCACCAGGTAACGACCCGGCTCGGGGCCAGCCGCATTGGCGGCAACCTGCCAGCCCCATGCCAGGAGCGGTGTGAGCGCCGCCAGGAAGACACCCACGCGCCAGATCAGCCATACGCGCTGCGCTGGCATCAGTAGTTTTTCCTCAGATCCAGGCCCGCGTAGAGCTCGGCGACGTCATCGGCGTAGCCATTGAACATCAGGGTGTCGATGGTATTGGGGCGGAAGAGGCTGTTGGGCAAGCGACGCTCGGTGGCCTGGCTCCAGCGGGGGTGGTCGACCTCGGGGTTCACGTTGGCGTAGAAGCCGTACTCATTGGGGGCGATCAGCTGCCAGGTGTTCATCGGCGGCTCCTCGACCAGCGAGATGCGCACGATGGACTTGATGCTCTTGAAACCGTACTTCCAGGGCACCACCAGCCGCAGGGGAGCACCGTTCTGGTTGGGCAGTTCACGACCGTACATGCCCAGGGCGAGCAGTGTCAGAGGGTGCATGGCTTCGTCCAGGCGCAGCCCCTCCACGTAGGGCCAGTCGATCAGCGAGAATGATGAGCGCTGCCCCGGCATCTGCTCCGGGTCGACCAGGGTTTCAAAGCGGACGTAGTTGGCCTTGCTGGTGGGCTCGGCGGGCTTGATCACGTCGGCCAGGGGAACGCCCAGCCAGGGAATGACCATCGACCATGCCTCGACGCAGCGCAGGCGATAGATACGCTCCTCGAACTGCGATGGCCTGGCGATATCCTCGAGGGAAAAGCGGCCACCGTTGTTGACCTCGCCATCCACCACCACGCTCCAGGGCTCGGTCTTCAAACTACCTGCACGGCGCGCGGGGTCGGTCTTGTCGGCGCCAAATTCGTAGAAGTTGTTGTAGCCGCTGGCATCATCGAAGGGGGTCAGCGTGTCTTTGTCGGGGTCGCGTGGAGTGATGGCCTGCCACTCGGTTGCGCTGATCTTTTCCTTCAGCCACGCCGGGGCATTGCCCTCGGGGACATCCGAATAGTCGGCATTGGCTCGCACGTTGCCGGACAGGGCAAGCCCCGCGCCCAGACCCGCGACACCCCCCATGAACCGTCGGCGTGAGAGATAGATGGACTCAGGCGTCACGTCGAATTCGTGCAAGTCACTCGGCTTGGCGATCTTTATCATCATGCGGTGTCTCCTGCTGGAGATTTGACCCGGGGACGAAGACACAGACCGCCTTGTATATCGCAAAGTTCATCAAGGTGTCGGGGGGAACGCCTGGCTATCAGGCCGTCATGGCCTGTCGCCGCTGTGTGGTTTCAGCGTTGAAGCGGTGCCAGCGCCTCGGAATGACGAAGAGCCGCTGGCCGCGGGTCAGGTCGAGTCGCTCGTAGTCGGCATGGCGCACCGTGGCCAGCCAGGGCTCGCCCAGCCAGTCGGCGGCCAGTTCCACGCGCACCTCGGCCCCCACCGGGGAGATGGCGGTGACGGTGACCGGCAGCCTTGCCTCGGGCGTCGGGGCGGGAGCCAGACGCACCTCGTGGGGGCGCAGCAGCAGCTCCTCGGGTCCATCGGGCAGTGACGCCGAGAGGCGCGCCTCGCCGCAGGTGAGCACCCCGTCACGGACTTCGCCCTCCAGGTGGTTCACGTCGCCCAGGAACTCGAACACGAAGCGGTTGGCCGGCGCCTTGTAGACCGCATCCGGGGTGTCGATCTGTTCGATGCGCCCGTTGCTCATCACCGCCACGCGATCGGAGAGCTCCAGGGCCTCCTCCTGGTCGTGGGTCACGAAGATGCTGGTGAAGCCCAGCTCGTCGTGCAGGTGGCGCAGCCAGCGGCGCAGGTCCTGGCGCACCTTGGCGTCGAGGGCCCCGAAGGGCTCGTCGAGCAGCAGCACGTCGGGGCGCAGGGCGAGTGCCCGTGCCAGGGAGACTCGCTGCTGCTGGCCGCCGGAGAGCTGGGCCGGGTAGCGGTTGGCCAGCGGCTCGAGTTGCACCATCTCCAGGAGGCGGTGGACCCGGGCGCGGATCTCGCCCGTGGTGGGGCGCTGCTTGCGCGGCAGGACCGTGAGCCCAAAGGCCACGTTGTCGAACACCGTCATGTGGCGAAACAGCGCATAGTGCTGGAAGACGAAGCCGATGCGCCGGTCGCGGACGTGCACCTGGGTGACGTCGCGGTCGCCGAAGAGGATGCGCGCACCGCTATCGGGGTCGGCGCTCTCCAGGCCCGCGATGATGCGCAGCAGGGTGGTCTTGCCGGAGCCGGAGGGGCCGAGCAGGCCGATCAGCTCGCCGTCATGGATGTCGAGGTTCACCGGCTCCAGCGCCTGGGTGCGCTGCCGGCCGGCGTCGAAGTGCTTGCCGATATTCTGCAGGCGAATGCTCATGGATGGGCCTCCTGGCGCGCGGCGCGCCATTCCAGCGTGGCCTTGGCGGCCAGGGTGAGCAGGGCGATCAGCGCCAGCAGGGCGGCGCTGGCGAAGGCCCCGACGGTGTTGTAGTCCTGGTAGAGCTGCTCCAGGTGGAGCGGCAGGGTGTTGGTCTGCCCACGGATGGCCCCCGAGACCACCGAGACGGCACCGAACTCGCCCACCGCCCGGGCATTGGTGAGGATCACCCCGTAGAGCAGCGCCCAGCGGATATTGGGCAGGGTCACCCGGCGAAAGATCGTCCAGCCCGGCGCGCCGAGGGTCACGGCGGCCTCCTCCTCGCGGGAGCCCTGGGCCTGCATCAGCGGGATCAGCTCCCGGGCCACGAAGGGGCAGGTGACGAAGATGGTCACCATCAGGATGCCCGGCCAGGCGAACATCAGCTGGATGTCGTGGCCGTCGAGCCAGCCGCCCAGCCAGCCGTTGCGGCCATACAGCAGCAGGTAGACCAGGCCCGCCACCACCGGCGAGACCGCGAAGGGGATATCGATCAGGGTCTGCAGCACGCGCCGGCCGGGGAAGGAGAAGCGGGTCACCAGCCAGGCCAGGGCCACGCCGAACACCAGGCAGACCGGGATGGTCAGCGCCGTGATGAACAGCGTCAGGCCGATGGCGCGCAGGGTGTAGTGGTCACTGACATTGCTCCAGAAGACCCCCACCCCCTGGGCGAAGGCCTGGGCGAAGATCGCCACCAGCGGCAGCAGCAGGAAGAGCGCGGCCAGCAACAGGGCCGCGGCGACCAGGGTGCGGCGCACCGCCGGGGCATCACCGATCCGTTGCATCAGCCGCGTCCTCCATGCAGGCGCTTGATGAAGCGCCCTTGCCAGATGTTGATGGCCAGCAGCAGCGCCAGCGAGACGAAGAGCACCACCGAGGCGATGGCCGAGGCGCCGGCGTAGTCATACTCCTGCAGGCGCACGAAGATCATCAGGGCGGTGATCTCGGTCTCGTAGGGCATGTTGCCGGCGATGAAGATGATCGCTCCGAACTCGCCCAGGGAGCGCACGAAGGCCAGGCCCGTACCGGTGACCAGTGCCGGCCAGAGGTGGGGCAGGATCACCCGCCGAAAGGCACTGCCGTCACTGGCACCCAGGGTCAGCGCGGCCTCGTCGACCTCCACTGGCAGGTCCTCCAGCACCGGCTGCACGGTGCGCACCACGAAGGGAATGCTGGTGAAGGCCATGGCCAGCGCGATGCCCACCCAGGTGTAGGCTACCTGCAGCCCCAGCGGCTCCAGCAGCCGACCCATCCAGCCGTTGCTGGAGTAGAGGGTGGCCAGGGTGATGCCGGCCACCGCCGTGGGCAGGGCGAAGGGGAGGTCCATCAGGGCATCGAGCAGGCGCTTGCCGGGAAACTCGTAGCGAACCAGCACCCAGGCCAGCAGCAGCCCGAAGGCGGCGTTGACCAGCGCGGCCACCGCGGCGGCGCCGATGGTGACCGTGTAGCTGGCCACCACCCGGCCGTCGCTGATGATCGCCCAGTACTCGGCGAGGCTCAGCCCGGCCAGCTGGCCGAATAGCCCGGTCATCGGCAGCAGCAGCACCAGCGACACGAACAGCAGGCTCACGCCCAGCGACAGGCCGAATCCCGGCAGCACCCGCTTGGGGGCGCGGCCGATGGCGAAGGGAAGGGCGCGGATGCTCATGGGCCTGGTTCGTCTCCGATGGCTCGGGTGGCTCAGCGGCGCTGCAGCTGGTCGAGCAGGCCGCCGCCAGCGAAGTGGTCTTCCATGGCGGCTTCCCAGCTGCCGAAGATCTCCTCGACGCGCAAGAGCTCGGTCTCGGGGAAGGCGTCGGCGAACTCCTCGACCACCGCCTCGTGGTGCACGCGGTAGTTGAAGCCGGCGAGCTGGCGCTGGGCCTCCTCGCTGTAGAGGTACTCCACGTAGGCCTGGGCCAGGTCAAGGTTGCCGTTACGCTCGGCGTTGGGTTCGACCACGGCCACCGGAAACTCGGCCAGAATGCTGACCGGTGGCACGATCACCTCGTAGTCGTCGCTGCCGTACTCGCCGCGGATGTTGTTGACCTCGGACTCGAAGCTGATCAGCACATCGCCCAGGCCGCGCTCGATGAAGCTGGTGGTGGCGCCGCGGCCGCCGGTATCGAACACCGCCACGTTGCGCAGGAAGGTGCGCATGAAGTCGTGGACCTGCTCCTCGTCGCCATCGAAGTGCTGGTCGGCGAAGCCCCAGGCGGCCAGGTAGGTGTAGCGGCCGTTGCCGGAGGTCTTCGGGTTGGGGAAGACCATGCGGACGTCCTCGCGCACCAGGTCATCCCAGCTCTCGATGCCCTTGGGGTTGTCCTTGCGCACCAGGAAGGCGGTGGTGGAGTAATAGGGCGAGGCGCTGTTGGGCAGCGCCTCCTGCCACGCCTCGTCCACCAGGCCGCCGTCGGCCAGGGCCTGGACGTCGGTGACCTGGTTGTAGGTCACCACGTCGGCGCGCAGCCCCTGCAGGATGGCGCGGGCCTGGGCGGAAGAGCCGCCATGGGACTGGCTGACCGCCACCTCCTCGCCCTGGGTCTCCTGCCAGTGGGCGATGAAGTCGGGGTTGATCGCCGCGAACAGCTCCCGGGCGATATCATAGGAGGAGTTGAGCAGCTCGCGCTCGGCAGCCAGGGCCGGGCCGGTCAGGCCGGCGCCCAGGGCGATGGCGAGCAGGGAGCGCTGGAAAAACGGGCGCAGGGTCATGGGGTCTCTCCGGAATTCGTGGGCATTGCGGGAAGAGTAAATGTGGATAAAGGTAATTACAACGATATTTTTTATTCTATTTTGAGCTATTCCTCTGCTCAGGCGGCATCGCCCTTCGCGCTGCCCTGATTCGGCGGCTCTGATAGAATATGCACTCTCCGCAAGCGACCGCCTGGACCCTCCCATGACCGATGCGACCCGTGATTTCCTGATCGCCCCCTCGATCCTCTCCGCCGACTTCGCGCGCCTGGGCGAGGAGGTGGACGACGTCCTGGCCTCCGGTGCCGACATCGTTCACTTCGATGTGATGGACAACCACTATGTACCCAACCTGACCATCGGTCCCATGGTCTGCGAGGCGCTGCGCAAGCATGGCGTCACGGCCCCCATCGACGTGCACCTGATGGTGCGTCCCGTGGATCGGCTGATCGGCGACTTCATCGACGCCGGAGCCAGCATCATCACCTTCCACCCCGAGGCCTCGGACCACATCGACCGCTCGCTGCAGCTGATCCGCGACGGCGGCTGCCGGGCCGGCCTGGTGTTCAACCCGGCCACGCCGCTGTCGTATCTCGACTATGTGATGGACAAGGTGGACATGGTGCTGCTGATGAGCGTGAACCCCGGCTTCGGCGGTCAGTCCTTCATTCCCGGTACCCTGGACAAGCTGCGCGAGGCGCGCCGGCGCATCGGCGCCTGTGGCCGTGACATTCGCCTGGAGATCGATGGCGGGGTAAAGGTCGACAACATCGCCGAGATCGCCCGGGCCGGCGCCGACACCTTCGTGGCCGGTTCGGCGGTGTTCAAGGCCCGCAACCCGGCGGACCCGCACCGCTATGACGGCGTGATGCGCGACTTCCGCGAGCAACTGGCCGGCGTGCGCTGAGCCGGTGAGCGATGAGCCGAGAGGGCGCTACGAGCCGATCTGGCACCTCTATCTGCTGGAGACGGCAGGTGGGGCGCTCTACACCGGCATCACCACCGACGTCGACCGGCGCCTGGCCGAGCACGCCGCCGGTCGCGGCGCCAAGGCCCTGCGCGGCAAGGGTCCCCTGACCCTGCGCCACCGCGAGCCGGTGGGCAGCCACGGCGACGCACTGCGCCGGGAGGCCGAGATCAAGCGACTATCGGCCGCCGGCAAGCGGGCCTGGCTCGATGCCAGGGCCACGGCACCGGGACACCACGAGGAGAGCCGATGCACCCCATCCTGAACGACATTCGTCTGGTCGCCTTCGACCTGGACGGCACCCTGATCGACTCGGTGCCCGACCTGGCGCTGGCGGTGGACGCGGCCCTGAAGGAGCTCGGCCTGCCCGCCGCCGGCGAGGCGAGGGTGCGTGACTGGGTCGGCAACGGCTCGCTGGTATTGATGGAGCGCGCGCTGCGGTTCGCAACGTATGCCAGCGAGGCGCCGGGGACTGATCATAGAGGGGGTCCTATGCCAGGGACGGCATCGGTAGCGCCCAGGGAGGGGTTCACAGCGCCCCCTCGTAGATCAGTCGCCGGGTCAGCCTCGCCTGCCACTGCTGGTGAGGTCGACAAGACCCTGTTGGAGCGCGCGCATTCGGCGTTTCTGGCGCACTATGGCCGCGACCCCGGCGCCCATACCCGGCTCTACCCCGGCGTGCGCGACTGCCTCGATGCCCTGCGTCGCCGCGGCCTGCCGCTGGCGCTGGTGACCAACAAGCCCTTCGCCTTTATCGCCCCGCTGCTGGAGGGGCTCGAGCTCGCCGAGCACTTCGCCCTCTGCCTGGGCGGCGACAGCCTGCCGGAGAAGAAGCCCCATCCGGCGCCGCTGCTGCACGTGGCCAGCCACTTCGGCCTGGCCCCGCAGGCCTGCCTGATGGTGGGGGACTCCCGTCACGATATCGCCGCCGGCCGGGCGGCGGGGTTTCGCACCCTGGCGGTGCCCTACGGGTACAACCACGGCGAGCCGGTGCGCCAGAGCGGCCCGGATGGCGTGGTTGAATCGCTCGTGGAACTCGTTTAACGTGATTTCGGCTTAACGCTATAAGCGCGGCCTGATCAATATGTTATTGCTATAAGAAGCGGAAGCCTGTCGATGATCAGCCCCATCCTGTCGGATACCTGCTTTCCCTTCGGTGGCCACCCGGCCTCCGAGCCCCGTCTGTCCCGCTCGCCTGTCCGCGGCGGCTGGCGATGGTGACGCTTTCCCCATGTTGAGCCGCGGCGCTGGCTACCGCCAGGTCGCGCCGCCCTGCGCCCCATCGCCAACCCCGATATACCGAGGATTTCCGGGCATGATGACTCCCGAACGCTTCCGTGAGCTGGCCGACGCCGGCTACAACCGTATCCCGGTCACCCGCGAGGTGCTGGCCGATCTCGACACCCCGCTTTCCACCTACCTCAAGCTGGCCAACCGCCCCTGGTCCTTCCTGCTGGAGTCGGTGCAGGGCGGCGAGAAGTGGGGACGCTACTCGATCATCGGGCTGCCCAGTCGCGAGCGCATCGAGGTGCGCGGCTTCACGGTCAGCCACTACGTGGATGACGAATTGCAGGGCGCCGGCGAGGTGGAGGACCCGCTGGCCTGGATCGAGCAGTTCCAGGGCCGCTTCAGGGTGCCGTGCCTCGACGACCAGCCGCGTTTCGACGGGGGCCTCGTGGGCTACTTCGGCTATGACACCATCCGCTACATCGAGCCGCGCCTGCGCAGCGCGGCGGCCGCGGCCAAGCCCGACCCGCTGGGCGTGCCGGACATCCTGCTGATGGTGTGCGACGAGCTGGTGGTGTTCGACAACCTTTCCGGGCGCCTCGCGCTGTGGACCCACGCCGACCCCGCCGAGCCCGAGGCCTATCACCGCGCCATTCATCGCCTCGAGGAACTGGAGATCCGCCTGCGCAGCGCCACCCTCAACACCATCAGCCCCGGCTCCGGCGGCGCCGCGGTGGAGGAGGGCGACTTCACCTCCGGCTTTACCGAGGCGGGCTTCAAGGCCGCGGTGGAGACCATCAAGGAGTACGTGCTGGCCGGCGACGTCATGCAGTGCGTCCCCTCCCAGCGCATGTCGATTCCCTATCGCGCCGCCCCCCTGGACCTCTACCGCGCCCTGCGCAGCCTCAATCCCTCGCCCTACATGTTCTTCCTCGACCTCGGCGACCACCAGGTGGCCGGCTCCTCGCCGGAGATCCTCACGCGCCTGGAGGAGGGCGAGGTGACGGTGCGGCCCATCGCCGGCACCCGCAAGCGCGGGCGCAGCGAGGAGGAGGATCGGGCCCTGGAGGCGGAGCTGCTGGCCGATCCCAAGGAGCGCGCCGAGCACCTCATGCTGATCGACCTCGGCCGCAACGACGTGGGGCGCATCAGCGAGACCGGCTCGGTGAAGGTCACCGAGGAGATGGCAGTGGAGCGTTACTCCCACGTCATGCATATCGTCTCCAACGTCACCGGCAGGCTGAAGCCGGGGCTGACCGCCATGGACGCCCTGCGTGCCACCTTCCCGGCGGGCACCGTCTCGGGTGCGCCCAAGATCCGGGCGCTGGAGATCATCGACGAGCTGGAGCCGGTCAAGCGCGGCATCTATTCCGGGGCCGTGGGCTATCTCTCCTGGCATGGCAATATGGACACCGCCATCGCCATTCGCACCGCAGTGATCAAGGACGGCCAGCTGCACGTCCAGGCCGGCGCCGGCATCGTCGCCGACTCGGTGCCCGAGATGGAGTGGCAGGAGACCCTCAACAAGGGGCGTGCCCTGTTCCGCGCCGTGGCGATGGCCGAGCGCGGCCTGGACAACCTCGAATAAGGCGCCGGAGAGAGACCCATGAAAGTCTGCATGATCGACAACTACGACAGCTTCACCTTCAACGTGGTGCAGTATCTTGGGGAGCTTGGCGCCGAGGTGGAGACCCACCGCAACGACGCCATCACCCTCGAGCAGATCGAGGCGATGGCGCCCACCCACCTGGTGATCTCGCCGGGACCCTGTACCCCCAACGAGGCGGGCGTCTCCATGGACGCCATCCGCCACTTCGCCGGGCGTCTGCCGATTCTCGGCATCTGCCTGGGCCACCAGGCCATCGGCCAGGTCTATGGTGGCGAGGTGGTGCGTGCTCCCCAGGTGATGCACGGCAAGACCTCGGCCATCCGCCACGCCGGTCAGGGGGTGTTCGAGGGGCTGGAGAATCCGCTGCAGGTGACCCGCTACCACTCCCTGGTGGTGGCCCGTGACTCGCTGCCCGAGTGCCTGGAGGTCACCGCCTGGACCGATGACGACGACGTCACCCCGGGGCTGATCATGGGCCTGCGCCACCGCAAGCTCGACGTGGAGGGCGTGCAGTTCCACCCCGAGTCGATCCTCACCCGCCAGGGGCACGAGCTGCTGGCCAACTTCCTGAAACGTCGCCCCCAGGCGTCGCTGGGCCATGCCTGAGTCGAGGAGAACCATGATGCAGATGCGAGATGCCCTCGGCGCCCTGATGCGCCGTGAGAACCTGGCCTTCGCCGAGACCCATGAGGTGATGCGCCAGATCATGACCGGGGAGACCGGCGACGCCCAGATCGCCGCCTTCCTGATGGGCATGGCCATGAAGGGCGAGACCGCCGAGGAGATCAGCGCCGCCGCCCAGGTGATGCGCGAGCTGATGAAGCCGGTGCAGCTGCCGGCCCGGCTCGAGAACGTGGTGGATATCGTCGGCACCGGCGGCGATGGCGCCAACCTGTTCAACGTTTCCACCGCGGCCAGCTTCGTGGTGGCGGCGGCCGGCGGCCACGTGGCCAAGCACGGCAACCGCGGCGTCTCCTCCTCGTCGGGCAGCGCCGATCTCTTCGCGGTGGCCGGTATTCACCTCGATCTCGACGCCGAGCAGGTGGCGCGCTGCATCGAGCAGGTGGGCGTAGGGTTCATGTTCGCCCCCAACCACCACCCGGCCATGCGCTACGCCGTGGCGCCGCGCCGCGAGATGGGCGTGCGCACCCTGTTCAATATCCTCGGCCCCTTGACCAACCCGGCCGGCGCACCTAACCAGGTGCTGGGTGTCTACTCGCCGGAGCTGGTGCCGCTGATGGCCGAGGTGCTGCGCCGCCTGGGCAGCCGCCACGTGCTGGTGGTGCACGCCGAGGATGGCCTCGATGAGATCTCCCTGGCCCAGCCGACCCTGGTGGCTGAGCTCAGGGAAGGCGAGGTCCATGAGTACGTGATCACCCCGGAGGCGCTGGGCATTGCCCGCCAGTCGCTGGACCCGCTGCGGGTGCAGTCCGCCGAGGACAGCCTGCGCCTGGTGGAGCAGGCCCTGGTCGGCGAAGGCCCCGCGGCGGATATCGTGTCGCTGAACGCCGGTGCGGCCCTCTACGTCTCTGACGTGGCCGACAGCCTCAAGGAGGGGGTGACCCTGGCCCAGGACGCCCAGGCCTCGAAGCTGCCCCTGGAGAAGCTCAGGGAACTGGCCAACTTCACCCGCGTCTTCCTGCAGTGAGCGCACCCCCTCTCTGGGCACCCCCACAAGGAGTTAATCGATGAGCGCATCACCGGGGGCGACCCCCACCATCCTGACCCGCATTCTGGCGCGCAAGGACGAGGAGGTGGCCGAGCGCTCCCGTGCCGTGCCCGAAGCCGAGCTGCTTCGCCTGGCCGCCGCGCAGAGCGCGCCACGCGGCTTCGTGGCGGCCATGCAGCGCATGATCGCCGCCGGCGACCCGGCGGTGATCGCCGAGATCAAGAAGGCCTCGCCCTCCCGGGGGGTGATCCGCGAGGACTTCCGTCCCGCCGAGATCGCCGCGAGCTACGCCAGGGGGGGCGCCGCCTGCCTCTCGGTGCTCACCGACGCCGACTTCTTCCAGGGCCACGAGGACTACCTGATCGAGGCTCGTGACGCCTGCGACCTGCCGGTGATCCGCAAGGACTTCATTACCCACGGCTACCAGGTGAGCGAGGCCCGGGCCATCGGCGCCGACTGCATCCTGCTGATCGTCGCCGCCCTGGACGACGCCCGGATGGCGGACCTCAACCGCCAGGCCATCGAGCTCGGCATGGACGTGCTGGTGGAGGTCCACGACGCCCGTGAACTCGAGCGGGCGCTCAGGCTGGACCTCTCCCTGGTGGGCATCAACAACCGCGACCTGCATACCTTCGATACCCGCCTGGACACCACCCTGGAGCTGCTGCCGCGGATTCCGAAGGGGGTTACCGTGGTGACAGAATCCGGTATCCATACCCGCGACGACGTGTTGCGCATGCGCGAGCACGACGTCAACGCCTTCCTGGTGGGCGAGGCCTTCATGCGCGAGGCCGACCCCGGTGAGGCGCTGCGCCGGCTCTTTTTCCAGGCGCTTTAGGCTACAGGACATGCCAGCGGGCACTGGGGAGGTACGCCGACGGGAAGAGACGGGAAGAGTAAGCCACAAGCAACGTCCTCATGGCGACGGGGCCCTGACGCGGGACTGTCACATCGGGCGACATCGGGTGACAGTACGACCAGTTGCTGGAGCCATGAGCTGAGCAGTGCCTAAAATAGTTGTACAATAGTTTTACATACGTCTATTGTCTGCCTCATTGAAGCGCCATGACTTCGTGCGTAGTCATGGCGCTGCGCTCAAATCGCCATTTTGGAGGCGCGCACAGTGACGTTGAAAGCTGTCATTCTGACCCTGGCATGGGGCGTGGTAGCCGTTCTGGTTGCAGGAAGTTGGTGGCTGTTTGATGGTGATGCTCGGCATGTCGCTCAGGCTAACGTGGATGCACCGCCTGCCGCGTTGCCGGTGCGTATCGATACCGCGGCGGAAACCCCTACGCTTGCGGGTCGCCGCTTTGTAGGACGCCTCGAACCTGCCAGCACGGTGGATATCGCCTTTCAGATCACCGGCCAGATCCTCGATATTCTCCCCGACGAGGGTGAGCGCGTTCCAGCAGGTAGCTTGCTGGCACGTCTGGATCCTGAAGATTTTGAGCTGGCGCTGGCACGGGCGGAGTCCAACCTGACGCTGACGCGCAGTGAATTTGCGCGCGCCAGCGAGCTGGTATCGCGTGGTGTGACTCCGCCGGCCCAGCTTGACCGTCCTCAGGCCGAGTTGACCCAGGCCAGGATCAGCGTTGACGAGTCGCGCCGGGCACTCGATCAGACCAACATCCATGCGCCCTTCGAGGCGATGTTGGCCCGACGCCTGGCCGAACCCTATGCGAATGTCACTCCGGCGGTTCCGGTGCTACGTCTTCAGGATGTCAGCCGCCTCTATGCTTCGATCAGCTTGCCTGAAGAGCTGGCCCAGGCAGTGCGCAACATGCCCGATGACTTCGATGCGGTGGTGTACTTTGCCGCCCTTCCGGGGCTTGCGGTGCCACTCTCCCTCGGACGCTTCGTCACTGAAGCCGACCCAGTCGCGCAAACCTATGAGGTCAAGCTACTACTGACAGAGAGCGACCCACGCCTTTTGCCGGGGATGACCGCCACAGTCGAGGTGCGCCCAAGAATCCCGCAGTCCGCGGTGACAGTCCCCATGGGCGCGATTGATGCCACATCGTCACCGACGCCGAGCGTTTGGGTGATCGGCGCCGACGACAGGGTCACACGGCAGCCCGTGCAGCTGGGGCTGCCGTTGGGTGATCGTGTGGTGGTGCTCGAGGGACTCGTTGCCGGCGACAGAGTGGTCGCTGCCGGGTGGCGGCAGCTCACCCCGGGCGATGTCGTTCGCCCCGCTTCCTTCTGACCTGGGCCAGCAATTCTCGACAGGAGCTACGTTGATGAAACTTGCCGTGCGCTCGATTCGCAGCCCAGTGGTGGTATGGCTGTTGATTCTTGGCTGCCTGATCGGTGGCTTCTGGGGGCTTTCGAGCGTGGGGCGTCTGGAGGATCCGGGGTTCACCCTCAAGACCGCTCTGGTGTTCACCAATTATCCCGGTGCCTCGGCGGAGGTGGTCGAGCGTGAAGTGACCGAAGTGCTGGAAACGGCGATCCAGCGCATGCCGCAGTTGGACTTCCTGGTGTCCGAGTCGCGGCCTGGTATCAGCCAGATCACGGTGGAGATTCAGGATACCTATGGCCCGCGCGAGATGGCGCAGGTCTGGGATGAACTGCGCCGCCGCCTGTCGGATGCCCAGGCCGATCTGCCTTCAGGGGTCTTGCCGCCTGTCGTCAACGATGATTTTGGTGATGTCTATGGCCTCTACTATGCGGTAACGGCACCCGAGTTCAGCGCTGCCGACCAGCGCGAGATCGCTCGCCTCCTGCAACGTGAGCTGCTGACACTTTCGGGTGTGGCGAAGGTGGAGACCCTGGGGCTCCCGGAAGAGGTGGTGCAGGTTGAGGTGCCGTCGGCACGCCTGCGAAGGTTGGGCCTGCCGCCGGATCAAGTATTGGCGCTGCTGTCAGGAGAGGGAGCCATCTTGCCTGAAGGTAGCCTGCGCGCCGAGGATGCACGCCTGCGGCTGAATCTTGCGCCGGGCTATGACACGGTGGCGGGTATCGAGGCGCTGCGTTTGGGTCAGGCCGGTGGAACCGAGCAAATCTCGCTGCTCGATATCGCCACCGTGCGCCGTCTCGAGGCTGAGCAGCCGCGGCAGATCATTCGTCATAACGGTGAGCGGGCTTTCACGATCGGGGTGTCGGTCATCCAGACTGAAAACGTGGTTGATGTGGGCGAGCGCGTGGAGGCGCGCCTGGATGAGCTGCGTGCGAATTTGCCGACAGGTGTGACGCTGTCCCCCATCTATGAACAGCATCGCGTAGTCGATGAGGCGGTCGCTTCTTTCATCAACAGCCTGGCACTCTCCGTGGCTATCGTGATTGCGGCCCTGATGCTCACCATGGGCCTACGGGCGGGAATAGTGGTGGGTGCCACGTTGGGGCTGACAGTGCTGGGTACCTTCTTTTTCATGTCGGTTTTCGGCATCGAGATTGAGCGTATCAGCCTTGGTGCCTTGATTATTGCCATGGGCATGCTGGTGGATAATGCCATTGTGATAGCCGAAGGGATGCTGGTGGGTATGGCCCGCGGCCAGAGTGCCGAGCAGGCCGCCGAAGACGCTGAGAACGCTACGGGCATCCCGCTCCTGGGTGCCACCGTGATCGGCATCATGGCATTTTCGGGCATTGGGCTGTCACCAGATGCCACCGGGGAGTTCCTGTTTTCGCTATTTGCGGTGATTGCCATTTCGCTGCTGCTTTCCTGGCTGCTGGCGCTGACGGTAACTCCCTGGCTTGCCGCGGTGCTGATGCGTGTGCCCAGGAGTGCCAGCCCCGATGTCGATCCTTATCGCGGGCCACTTTACCGTGGCTTTGCCTGGTGCCTGCAAGGCACACTGCGTGCTCGCTGGCTCACTCTCGCCACAGTGATCGTCGTCGTCTTGCTCTCCTTTGCCAGCTTTGGCCTGGTGAAGCAGGCGTTTTTCCCCGTGGCCACTACCCCACTGTTCTATGTTCACTACCAGCTGCCACGTGGGGCCGATATCAATGCTACCGCCCGCGACATGCAGGCGATGGAGGCCATGGTGAGAGCGGACGAACGGGTGACCGACGTGACGACTCTGATTGGCCAAGGCGCGTCGCGTTTCATGCTGACCTATCAGCCGGAGCAGCCCGATCCATCTTATGGCCAGCTGATCGTGCGGGTGTCACAAGCGAGCGAGATCCCCGGGGTAATTGACCGCCTGGACGCTATGCATGAGCGCTTTCCTCAGGGGCAGATGCGATTTGAGCGCATTGTTTTTGGGCCTCCCACCGGGTCTGATGTGGAGGCTCGCCTGTCAGGTGCTGATCCGCTGGTCCTGCGTGAACTCGCCGCAGAGGTGCGTGCGCAGATGGTCGAGTCGGGTGCACTGATCGATCTGCGAACCGATTGGCGTGAGCGTGAGCTGGTGCTCGAACCCGAGGTGGATGAAGCGCGGATGCGGGTTGCTGGGGTCGGGCGTCAAGCCATCGCTGATACACTGCAGTACGCTTCCAGCGGGCTGACCGTCGGTACCTTCCGGGATGGCGACAGCTTGCTGCCGATTCTTGTGCGCGTTCCCGGGGCAGAACGTCAACTTACCGCACAGGCGATGGATCAGTCGGTCTGGTCCGCGGCGGCCAATGCCTATGTGCCCATGTCACAGGTGGTTGCTGACCTCTCCCTGGTACCCAAGGAAGCGGCCATCTTTCGCCGCGACCGCGCTCGCACCCTGACGGTGATGGCTAACGCTGGGCCAGGCTACAACGCCGACAGCGCCTTTCGCGCCGTGCGTGACAGTATCGAAGCGCTGACACTGCCCGACGGCTATCAGCTGGAATGGGGGGGTGAATACGAAAGCGCGTCCGAGGCACAGGCGTCGCTTGGCGCTCAGTTGCCGTTGGGTTTCCTGATCATGTTCGTGATTTCGGTTCTGTTGTTCAACAAGCTTCGCCAGCCGTTGATTCTCTGGCTGGTGGTGCCGATGTCGTTCACCGGCATGGCACTGGGGCTGCTGGTGGCTGGTTTGCCCTTTACCTTCCTGGCCTTGCTGGGGCTGCTTAGCCTCTCCGGTATGGTGATCAAGAATGCCATTATCCTGGTTGAAGAGATCGACGCTCGCATTGCCGCCGGGGCACAGGGCGTCGAGGCCGTGGTTACTGGGACGGTAAGCCGACTGAGGCCGGTGTTGCTGGCGGCGGGCACGACTATCGCGGGGATGATTCCATTGCTGGCTGATGCGTTCTTCGCATCGATGGCGGTGACTATCATGGGAGGGCTCGCATTTGCCTCGGTGCTGACTCTGGTGGTTGTGCCGGTTATCTATGCGCTGATGTTCCGAATTCGCCCCAATCCGCTATTGGAGCGTGGTGCCAAAGCCCCATGAGCAGCTCTTGCTTTGCGTAACATTGGATAGCGAGCCATCCGATGGGCGCCCTACGTTGTGGGCTCAGCCAGCCCGGCGCAGCACCGCAAGCAGCCCCTGCAGCGGGTGGGGCAGGGCGGTGTCGGAGAAGCGCTTCACCTGGCTGCGGCAGGAGTAGCCGGTGGCCAGCAGGCGTCCGGCATTGCCTTCGTCCTCCACCACTGGCTGCCACGACTGGGCGTAGATGGTCCTGGAGGTATCGAGGTTGCGCGCCTCGTGTCCGTAGGTGCCGGACATGCCGCAGCAGCCGGTGGCCACCAGCTCGAGGTCCAGGCCGAAGGCGGCGAACACCTGCTGCCACGCCCTGGGGCTGCCCGGGGCGTTGGTCTTCTCGATGCAGTGGGAGAGCAGCCGATAGCC
>NZ_JACUUD010000066.1 GCF_014859505.1 Halomonas sp. | reverse complement strand
CCCCGCCCGCCGGGACGCCGGCCGCCGGGACGCCGGCCGCCGGGACGCCGGCCGCAAGATCGCCGCCCCCACCGGCACCGAGCGCAGCTGCAAGAGCTGGCTCACCGAGGCCCCGCTGCGCATGCTGATGAACAACCTGCACCCCGACGTGGCCGAGCGCCCCGAGGACCTGGTGGTGTATGGCGGCATCGGCCGTGCCGCCCGCGACTGGGAGTGCTACGACAAGATCGTCGAGACCCTGCAGCGTCTGGAGGATACCCAGACCCTGCTGGTGCAGTCCGGCAAGCCGGTGGGCGTCTTCGAGACCCACAAGGATGCCCCGCGCGTGCTGATCGCCAACTCCAACCTGGTGCCGGCCTGGGCCAACTGGGAGCACTTCAACGAGCTGGATCGCAAGGGCCTGATGATGTACGGCCAGATGACCGCCGGCTCGTGGATCTATATCGGCTCCCAGGGCATCGTGCAGGGTACCTACGAGACCTTCGTGGAGGCCGGGCGCCAGCACTACGGCGGCGAGCTCTCCGGCCGCTGGATCCTGACCGCCGGCCTCGGCGGCATGGGCGGTGCCCAACCGCTGGCCGCCACCCTGGCCGGTGCCTGCTCCCTCAACATCGAATGCCAGCAGACCAGCATCGATTTCCGCCTGCGCACTCGCTACCTGGACGAGCAGGCCGACGACCTCGACGACGCCCTGGCTCGCATCGAGCGCTACACCGCCGAGGGCAAGGCGATCTCCATCGGCCTGTGCGCCAACGCTGCCGACGTGTTGCCCGAGTTGGTCGAACGTGGTGTTCGCCCCGATATGGTCACCGACCAGACCAGCGCTCACGACCCCCTGCATGGCTACCTGCCCTCCGGCTGGACCTGGGAGGAGTACGTGGCACGTGGCAAGACCGAGCCCGAGGCGACCGTCAAGGCAGCGAAGCAGTCCATGGCCGTGCATGTCCAGGCCATGCTCGACTTTCAGAAGATGGGCGTGCCCACCTTCGACTACGGCAACAACATCCGCCAGATGGCGAAGGAAGAGGGTGTCGAGAATGCCTTCGACTTCCCCGGCTTCGTGCCGGCCTATATCCGCCCGCTGTTCTGCCAGGGCATCGGCCCGTTTCGCTGGGCGGCGCTCTCCGGCGACCCGGAGGACATCTACAGGACCGACCAGAAGGTCAAGGAGCTGATCCCGGACGACCCGCACCTGCACAACTGGCTCGACATGGCCCGCGAGCGCATCAGCTTCCAGGGCCTGCCGGCGCGCATCTGCTGGGTGGGTCTCAAGGACCGCGCCCGCCTGGGCCAGGCCTTCAACGAGATGGTCGCCAGCGGCGAACTCAAGGCGCCGGTCGTGATCGGCCGCGATCACCTGGACTCCGGCTCGGTGGCCAGCCCCAACCGCGAGACCGAGGCGATGATGGACGGGAGCGATGCCGTCTCAGACTGGCCGCTGCTCAACGCCCTGCTCAACACCGCCGGCGGCGCCACCTGGGTGTCGCTGCACCACGGCGGCGGCGTGGGCATGGGCTACTCCCAGCACGCAGGGGTGGTGATCGTCGCCGACGGCAGCGACGACGCCCATGCCCGACTGGGCCGGGTGCTGCGCAACGACCCGGGCACCGGGGTGATGCGTCATGCCGATGCCGGCTACGAGATCGCCAAGGAATGCGCCCGTGAAAACGGCCTCGATCTGCCGATGCTGAACCACTGACAGGAGACGTCCCGATGCCCCATCTCGAAATTCAGCCCGGCAAGATGACCCTGGCGCAGGCGCGCCAGGTCTTCCAGGAGTCCGTCAGCGTCAGCTTGCCGAACAGTGCCGATGCCGAAATCGGCAAGTCCGTGGAGTGCGTCAATCGCGTGATCGCCGAGAACCGCACCGTCTACGGCATCAACACCGGCTTCGGGCTGCTGGCCCAGACCCGTATCGCCAACGAGGACCTCGAAGCACTGCAGCGCTCCCTGGTGCTGTCGCATGCCACCGGCGTCGGTGCGGCCCTGGATGACAGCCTGGTGCGGCTGATCATGGTGCTCAAGGTCAACAGCCTGGCGCGCGGATTCTCCGGCATCCGCCGCAAGGTGCTCGACGCCCTGGCTGCACTCATCAATGCCGAGGTCTACCCGCATATCCCGGTCAAGGGATCCGTCGGGGCGTCAGGGGATCTCGCCCCCTTGGCGCATATGAGCGTGGTTCTGCTGGGTGAAGGCAAGGCGCGGTATCAGGGCGAGTGGGTCTCGGCTCGAGACGCCCTCGAGATCGCCGGACTCGCACCGATGGAGCTGGCTCCCAAGGAGGGTCTGGCCCTGCTCAACGGCACCCAGGTCTCCACCGCCTATGCCCTGCGCGGCCTGTTCGACGCCGAGGACCTGTTCGCGGCGGCCACGGTGTGCGGGTCATTGACCGTGGAGGCTACCCTGGGCTCACGCTCGCCCTTCGACGCCCGGATCCATGAGGCGCGCGGCCAGCGCGGTCAGATCGATGCCGCTGCAGCCTATCGCCACCTGCTGGGGGAGGGCAGCGCCATCGGTGACTCCCACGCCGACTGCGACAAGGTACAGGACCCCTACTCGCTGCGTTGCCAACCCCAGGTGATGGGTGCCGTCCTGACCCAGATCCGTCAGGTGGCCGAGGTGCTGGCGGTGGAGATCAATGCGGTGTCGGACAACCCGCTGGTGTTTGCTGATGACGATGACATCATCTCCGGCGGCAACTTCCACGCCGAGCCCGTGGCCATGGCCGCCGACAACCTGGCGCTGGCCATCGCCGAGACAGGCTCGCTCGCCGAGCGACGTATCTCGCTGATGATGGACAAGCACATGTCCCAGCTGCCGCCCTTCCTGGTGGAGAACGGCGGCGTCAACTCGGGCTTCATGATCGCTCAGGTCACCGCGGCGGCACTCGCCAGCGAGAACAAGGCGCTGGCTCATCCTCACAGCGTCGACAGTCTGCCGACCTCGGCCAACCAGGAGGATCATGTCTCCATGGCACCGGCCGCCGGCAAGCGGCTCTGGGAAATGGCCGACAACGTGCGTGGCATTCTGGCCATCGAGTGGCTGGGTGCCTGCCAGGGGCTCGACATGCGCCACGGCCTGAAGAGCACCGACTCGCTGGAGCAGGCCAGGCAGCTGCTGCGCGACCGGGTCAGCCACTACGAGCAGGACCGCTTCTTTGCACCGGACATCGAAGCCGCCAGCGACCTGCTCGCTGCCCGGGCTCTGAGCCCTCTGGCTCGCCCCGGCACGCTGCCCAGCCAGGGCTGAGCGCTAGCAGGATGGCATTGTTGACCACCACCCCGATCAGCAGGATACCCCCGATCAGCACCGGCGCCGAGACCGGGGTGCCGGTGGCCCACAGCACGCCGACCACGCCGAGCAGTGAGAGCGGGGCGGCGCTGAGGATCACCAGGGGGTTGCTGAGCCGCTCGTACTGCACCGCCAGCACCACTAACACCAGTAAGAACGCCAGGCCGATCACCAGGCGCATTTCCTGGCGGGTCTCCTGCAGGGTCTCCCACTGACCGCCGAGCAGCACGCTGATCTCGTCGGCCAGGTCGAGCCCGGCCAGGCGTGCCTCTACCTCGCCCATGATGGTGCCCACATCGGCCAGCTCGGTGTTGAAGTCGCCGTTGACCCGCACCACCCGGCTCTGGTTCTCACGCTCGATATGCGCCGGCCCCTCGCCCAGGGAGAAGCGGGCCACCTCGCTGAGCTGTACCGGCACGCCGTTGTCGCGGGGCAGCAGCAGCCCGCCCAGGGCATCCGGGTTCTTCACCGCCTCGCTGGGCAGCCTCACGCGGATATCATATTCGTGGTTGGCGGTCATGAAGCGGGTGGGTACGGCGCCGTCCATGGCATCGCGGATCGCCTGGCCCACCTCCGAGACCCGCAGCCCCAGGTCGGCGGCGCGCTCACGGTCCACCTGGACACGCATCAGCGGGCTCTGTTCCTCGCGGCCCACCGCGTCGGTCTCGCCCGGGGGCGTGCCCGGCGGCAGCCAGACGTTGATGGCGATGTTGCCGTCGCCCACCACTGGCAGGAACTCGCTGCCCAGCCGCAGCACCCTGGGCAGCGCGCCGCCGAGCAGGGCGGCGCTGGCCACCGAATGGATCGCGCCGCGGATGAAGAAGGCCGGGTCGCCCACCGCCTGGTAGCGGATATCCTCGGGGATGAACCCCGAGCGCTCGTGCTGGCGCAGGCGCGCATTGACGGCGTCCACCACCTCCACGGTGTTGGCCTGGGGCAGCTTGAACACCGCGACCTGGGCCGCGGGGCTGCGGTCTCGGAGCGCACGCTGGAGCTGAAGCCGGCCTGCCAGATCGGGTCCTGGGCCGGGTCGAACTTGTAGAGCCGCGGCGGCTCGATGCCGTCGGGCAGCTGGGTACGCGCCAGCTCCAGGTAGCGGGCGGCATCCTGCAGGGCCAGGTCCAGGTTGGTGCCGTACTCGAAGCGCAGGTTGACGTTGGTGCGTCCCTGGGAGGCGCGGCTGTCGATGGCCACCAGGTTCTCCACCGCCGCCAGGTTGCGCTCCAGGACCCGGGTGACCTGCTGCTCCACCACCCCGCGGCGATCGGCGTGCTGCGGGGGACGCTGTCAGCCTCATCGGCGGCCTCGGCACCGCTGAACGGGCGCTCGGCATCGCCACAGCCGGCCAACAGCAGAGCAGTGGCCAGCAGCAGGGTCGCCGGCAGAGCGCCAGGCCCCCTGCGAAGGCCAGCAAAAACGGGGCAGGCAGGTAAGAATAGGCACAGCTTACCAAGTGTGGCGCCCTCCCAATACGCTTGCCCGGCAAGCGTATTGGGAGGGCCTTGAACCTAAAAAGACGAAGCCTGTGTCAGGCCTCCGTGACCACCAGGCGAGGACCCGCGACCTGGTCGGGAGCCGTTGCCTGCCGGACAAGCTGGGCACTGATCTGTCTGGCGATATCGCGATAGATCCCGGCAATGTCCCCATCGGGGTCGGCGGTCACCGTGGGGTGGCCGCCATCGGTCTCCTCGCGGATACGCATATCCAGGGGGAGGGCGCCTAGCAGTTTCACGCCATACTCCTCTGCCATGCGGCGCCCACCGCCGTGGCCGAAGATGGGTTCCTCATGGCCACACTCGCTGCAGATATGGATGCTCATGTTCTCGACTAGCCCCAGCACTGGCACATTGACCTTCTCGAACATGCGCAGTCCCTTGCGAGCATCCAACAGGGCGATGTCCTGAGGGGTGGTAACGATGACGGCACCGCTGATGGGAATCTGCTGGGCCAGCGTCATGGGGATATCGCCGGTACCCGGTGGCAGGTCGACGATCAGGTAGTCCAGGTCACGCCAGTTGGTCTCGGTCAGCAACTGGGTCAGGGCGCGAGTCACCATAGGTCCTCGCCAGATCACAGGCGAGTCCTCTTCCACTAGCAAGCCGATGGACATGGCCTGCAGGCCATGTGCCTCCATGGGCTCCATGCGCTTTCCATCGGGTGTTTCTGGCTTTCCTTTGATGCCCAGCATATGCGGTTGGCTGGGGCCATAGATATCCGCATCCAGAATCCCGGCACTGGCCCCCTCGGCGGCCAGTGCCAGGGCCAGGTTGACCGAGGTGGTGGATTTACCGACACCACCCTTCCCTGAGGCCACGACGAGGATGTTCTTGATGCCGGGGAGTGGCGAGTGATCCCCCTGGGGGGCGCTGGCCTCGATACGGGAGCTCACCGCGATATCGACCTTTCGGCAAGGGGTTGTCTCTTCGATGATCCCCGATAGCGCTTTCGCGCAGTCGGCATGATGACCCGATGCGGCATAGGGGAGTACCACCCGAACCTCAATACGATCCTGGTCGACCGATATCTCCTTTACGGCCCCGGCCGAGACAAGGTCCTGACCAAGGTAAGGATCGACCCAAGTTCTGATAAGTTTTTCGATGATTTCAATGGTGACGTCTTTCATTTCATTCTCCTGTGTTTGCAAGTTGATTCTAACGTTTATTTTCGAGAAAAAGCCAGAGTTTCGAGGTTATATCAGCTTGTAATAGTTGTCCTGTTCCTCCCCGAAAGAATTGCGCCAGGATGATGCAGATTTTCTGTTTTCCGCACCAGGCACGGGCATTCAAGAGAGTGGGTTTAACTTTTCTGTTCGACGAGTGGGAATGGTAAAGTCAATTAATAACAGTGTATTGAGATCTTTCAAGAATAGTTTGGCATGGGTCGTGCAGCTATTGCAGCTGTGGGGTGAAGGTAATGACTGGATAGTACAAGTGCACTTAACAGCAAGGTAACTAGATATGAGATACAGTAGAAAAATGTTTGCGGGCTGTCTTTTCAGCTCGATGGCTTTGGCTGGTGGTGTCGTTTCGGCGGATGAGATACGAGTCGGAATCGGCCATCAAAGCATGGTGACCAATACGGTGTCCGGCGGCATCGTTCTCGAGAAGCTTGGGCTGATAGAAAAACACCTTCCGACCGATGGCGATTATGCCAATGTCGAATACAACATCGTATTTCGTGACTATGACTCTGGGCCACCCATTACCAACCAGATGCTGGCCGGCAACCTTGAGTTCGGCGTGATGGGGGATTACCCCTTGATCGTCAATGGTTCCCGCTTCCAGGATACCGGGCGTGTAGAGACACGCTTCATTGCCATCACCGGCTACAACTATCAGGGCACGGGGAATGGCATCGTGGTGCCGGTGGCGTCCCCGGTGCATTCGCTGGACGACCTGGCGGGCAAGCGAATCTCTACCCCGGTGGGTAGTGCGGCCTGGGGCATGACGCTCAAGGCGCTGCGCGATGCGGGGCTGGACGGTGATATCGACATCATCGACCAGAGCCCCCCGGTAGGCGTGGCCAATATCGCCGGTAACCGAATCGATGCTCATGCCGATTTCGGGCCCTGGTCCGAGGTGATGGAGTTTCGTGGAACCGGTCGCAAGATTTTCGATGGCAGCGAGGCGCAGGTACCGACCTTCCATGGCATCGTGGTGCGTGAGGATTATGCCGAGAAATACCCTGAGGTCGTCGAGGCCGTACTGAAGGCGACCCTGGAGGCCCAGAAATGGATCGATGAGGACCCCATGCGGGCCGCGACCGAGCTGGCCGAATGGACCGGAGTGGCCAAGGAGGTCCTCTACCTTTATCTGAGTGATGGAGGCATCACCACCATGGATGCCTCCATCAAGACCGCCTGGGTGGAGGCGCTGGAGTATGATCACCAGCTTCTACAGAATGAAATGAACATTCCCGACCTGGATTTCGGGGCCTGGGTGGATGATCAGTATATCCGTATGGCTTACGAGGCGATGGGTCTCGACTATGAGAAGGCCCTGGACGTCATGGTGACTCCAGTCGCCAATGACCCTGCTCTCAGTCCGGCCAAGATTTGGTTTGCCGATGAAGGGATAGTTGAGTTCGATAGCCTGGCCGAGATGGTGGCAGCTTATCGAGAAGCCGAGGAAGCGGGACGTGAGATCAATGCCAGCTATGTCTACGATCACGGCACGGGCATGAAGATGTTCGGCAAGGCGGCCTTCTTCGCCGAGACCGGAGATGGGGAAATGGCGGCCTTCATGAAGCTTGCCGACTCACTCTCCCATATCGATGAGCATGGTGGCCAGGTGGTGGCGATATCCGACCATGTCGGCGAGGCGATTGCTATGGCCGACTGACCTCACCATAAGCCACAACGTGGCCAGGGTGGCACCCTAGCGCGGGGCGAGAATTATTCTCTCTTGCCTCGCGCTTTTCGTTTTTTTTGAGCAGTAGAAAAAGGGATGAAACTTGTACTACTTGTTATCGATATAGTTTGATTTTTCGAAAAATAATTGTCGATTTTAGTGCGTTGGTTATGGGTGTTGCACCAATGATGATCGCTAAGATTGGCAGGGGATAGCTGGGTGATAGGGTCGCTGGCTTCATATGGGTTTATAAAACATAAGGATAGGAGGAAGGATCGGGTATCTGGCACGGCATGTGCAGGTATATAGAAAATGGATATGACCTGATAGTACAGGATGGCCCTTCAAGGTAGCGGGACCACGAGGCATCAGGGGCCGATAACCTAAAGCAATATGGAACCGGAAGGTTCCCACTAGTAGGAGATGACCCGATGAGTGTGAAACCAACGTCATTCCAGCCAGCGCCCGAGGCTGTGCTATCTCATTCCGAAGATGATGTCTCCCCTGTGTCAAATTCTGATGATAAGTCCGGCGCAGTAGCGGTGCCTGCCAGAGTTTCAGTGTCGCGATTTCCCACCAACTGGGATCGTTACCTCGTGCGCCTTGCGGCACTGGTCGTGGCTGTCTTGGCCTGGCATTTGGTCTCCGTCAACGAGGTGAACTTCTTCCTGCGTTTCGAAAATATCCCCAACCCGCTGGTCGTCGGCGGTGAATTCATCAACCAGTTGAGTAGCCAGTCCTTCTATTTGCACATCCTGCACAGCATGCAGCGCATTGCTATTGCCTATGGTCTAGCCGTTGTAATCGGGATCTCGCTCGGAATCTTGATGGGCAGATCCCGCTTTGCCGAGGATGTGATTCTTCCCTATATCGAGATACTGAGGCCCATTCCCGCGGTTGCCTGGATTCCCTTGGCGATCCTGATGATGCCAAGCGAGACAGCCAGTATCGTCTTCATTACCTTCCTTGGTGCACTCTTCCCTATCGTTCTCAATACCGTTCACGGGGTCGAGCAAACATCAAAGGTCCTGGTTAGGGCAGCACGTAGCCTGGGTGCCAGCAATATGGCTATCCTCCGGCATGTGGTACTGCCGGGTGCTTTGCCGAGCATCGTGGCAGGCCTGGCCATTGGTATGGGGGTGGCGTGGTTCTCGCTGCTGGCAGGGGAGATTATAAGTGGCCAATACGGCATCGGCTATTTCACCTGGTCTGCCTACACCCTCGTTGAATACCCAAAAATTATCATCGGCATGTTGGTGATCGGTGCCCTTGGTTCGCTATGCACTCTACTGGTTCGCAAGGGTTGTTCTCCACTCCTTCGCTGGCAAAAGGAAGGTGCTAGAGCTTGAGCCATTGATAGCAATGTTTCGAAATATGCAACAGTTTCAGGAGCGGACCATGAACATGGTAGCCACCCAGGATGACAGGGCAGTGTTGGATAAAAAGCATCGGTTTCTTCCACAAGATGCATCAGGAAAAGGGCATATCAGCTTGCGGAATGTGGATATTGTCTTCGATACTAAAAGTGGCCCTAATGTGGCAGTGTCGGGAGCCAGTCTTGAAATTCTCCCAGGCGAGTTTATCTGCCTTCTAGGACCGTCAGGGTGCGGTAAGTCGACGCTGATGAACTCAGTGGCGGGTTTCGTCAAGCCTCGCAGTGGAGAGTTGCTTCTGGATGGTGAGTCGGTAAGGGGGCCTGGTCCAGACCGTGGTATGGTCTTCCAGCAGCACTCACTTTTCCCATGGAAAAGTGTCAAGGATAATGTCGCTTTCGGCCCCTTGATGTCTGGTGTTGGAAATCGGGAGGCAGAGAGTTTAGCGCGCACCTTTCTCTCTCTGGTGGGGTTGTCACGTTATGCTGATGCCTATCCCGCCACTCTCTCCGGAGGTATGCAGCAGCGAGTCGGTATTGCTCGGGCCCTGGCCAACTATCCCCGTGTACTACTGATGGATGAGCCTTTTGGGGCCCTGGATGCACAGACTCGCACCATGATGCAGGAAAATCTTCTGGAGATATGGAGTGAGTTCAAGAACACCGTGCTGTTTGTTACTCATGATATCGACGAGGCTGTCTTCCTTTCCGATCGCATCGTGGTGATGAGTGCCAGCCCCGGGCGCATCATCGCCGATATTCGTGTCAAGTTGGCGCGTCCCCGCCATGCGGACCTGCTAACCAGTTCCGATTTCATGGAGATCAAGCGCGAGTGTCTGGCGTTGATACGCAAGGAAACCCTGCGCGCCTTCGAACAGCAGAATTAGAAGTATTTGATGGAGCGGTCTGGTCAGGCCGAGCCAGAGATCCGTTAAATCGTCATGACATGTCATGATAAGTCGAGGTGGCCATGAAAAGCCCCGAACTCAAGTTGCAGCCTGGCGAGTCGCCCCAGCCGCTTTATGTGCAGATACGCAGTGCTCTTCGCCGACAGATTCTCGAGGGTAGCTACACCCCACATGAGAGGCTTCCATCGGAGACCTCTCTGATGAAGACCTTCGGTGTAAGTCGCATAACCATTCGCCAGGCACTGCGCGACCTACATAATGAAGGGCTCGTGTTCAGTGCCCAAGGGAAGGGAACCTTCGTCAGTAAGCCAAAAGCGGTACAGAACGTTCAACGTTTACAAGGTTTTGGCGAGGCCATGTCTGCTCAAGGCTATGAGGCTACTGCCAGGTTGCTCTCTATCCAGGAGTGCCGCGCCCCTAAGATTGTGGCCGCTTCCCTGCAGCTTATCCCCGGTGAAGAGCTGGTGGAAATAAAGCGCGTCCGCTATCTAAATCGTGATCCAGTATCCATCGAGAATAGCTACTTTCCTGTGGATATTGGCCGTCGCTTTTTTGGCCAAGATCTTTCCGGGGATATTTTTCCAATGTTGGAGAATAACTTCGGCATTCCCCTCGGGACGGCGGATATCGCCATCGACTCGACACTGGCCGATGAGGAGTGCCAGTACCATCTCAACCTGAAGATTGGTGAACCCGTGCTACGCGTCGAGCGCCTGACCCATGACGCTTCGGGCCGACCGGTTGACTTCGAATACCTCTGTTTCAGGGGTGACGCTTTCAAGTATCAGTTCTGTGTGGAACGGAAATCGGAGGAATCATGAACGTGAACGACATCCCTGTCATTGATACAGATGTGCTGGTAATCGGCGGTGGCACAGCCGGCCCGATGGCTGCCGTGACCGCCAAGGAGCAGAATCCTGAGCTCCGGGTGATCCTGCTGGAGAAGGCCAACGTCAAGCGCAGCGGTGCCATTTCCATGGGTATGGATGGCCTCAACAACGCTATCGTGCCGGGTCATGCCACCCCGGAGCAATACGTCAAGGAAATCACCATCGCCAATGATGGCATCGTCCATCAGCCGGCCCTGATGGCCTATGCCCAGCGTTCCTTCTCGATGATCGAGAAGCTTGACTCTTGGGGGGTGCATTTCCAGAAGGACGAGACGGGTGACTACGATATGAAGAAGGTCCACCACCTCGGCACCTATGTGCTGCCGATGCCGGAGGGCCACAACGTCAAGAAGATCCTCTATCGTCGCCTGCGTCGCAACCGTGTGGAGATCGAGAATCGCTTCCAGGCCACCCGCCTGCTTAAGGATCCCGACGGCAACATCGCCGGCATGATCGGGGTCAACACCCGCACTGCCGAGCCCATCATCATCCGCGCCAAGTCGGTGATCATGGCCACCGGAGCCGCCGGTCGCATCGGCCTGCCCACCTCGGGTTATCTGTTCGGTACCTACGAGAATCCATCCAACAATGGTGATGGCCACGCCATGGCTTATCACGTCGGCGCCGACCTGGTTAATCTGGAGTGTTTCCAGATCAATCCGCTGCTCAAGGACTACAACGGTCCGGCCTGTGCCTATGTGACCGGTCCCTTGGGCGGCTTCACCTCCAACGCTTATGGTGAACGCTTTATAGAGTGCGATTACTGGTCGGGTCAGATGATGCTCGAGTTCTTCAAGGAGCTCGAGGGTGGCAACGGTCCGGTGTTCCTGAAGCTAGACCATCTGGCCGAGGAGACCATCCAGGAGATCGAGACGGTACTGCACACCAATGAGCGGCCCTCCCGGGGCCGATTCCACGACGGTCGCCACACCGACTACCGCAGCCGCATGGTGGAAATGCATATTTCCGAGATCGGTTTCTGCTCCGGCCATTCCGCGTCGGGCGTGTGGGTCGACGAGACGGGGGCTACCACGGTGCCAGGCCTGTATGGCGCTGGTGACATGGCCTCAGTGGCGCACTCCTACATGCTTGGTGCCTTTGTTTATGGCCAAATTTGTGGTGAAAGTGCCGCGGTTTTCGCCGCCAAGCGTGGTGAGCCACAGCTCGATGAAGCCTATATCACCGAGGAGCTCAAGCGCATCCGGGCGCCACTCCTGCGCGAGGACGGTATTCCTCCTGCCCAGATGGAGTACAAGGTGCGACGTCTGGTCAATGACTACCTTCAGCCGCCTAAGGTGACTCGCAAGATGGAGATCGGTCTGGAGCGCATCCTCGCCGTCCGCGAGGACGTGCCTAACCTTTGTGCCGCCGACCCCCACGAGCTGCTGCGGGCCATGGAAGTGCAGTCAATCATCGACTGTGCCGAGATGGCGGCCCGGGCTTCCCTCTATCGCACCGAGTCCCGCTGGGGGCTCTATCACTACCGTGTCGACCATCCCGAGCAGAACGATCAGGACTGGTTCTGCCACAGCCGCCTCTACAAAGACGAGAACGGCAACATGGCTAGTGGTACCCGACCGGTGGCCCCCTACATCGTCGATCTGGGCGAAGAAAAAGACGCCTACCAGAAGCTTCGCGTCGAGAAGACCGCCAGCGCCTGAGCGCCGTTCCGACAACCTGCCAGGAGAAATCCGATGCCAACCGCCAATCAACGTACCACCGTCCCGGTCCTCGTCGACGAGGAGAAATGCATTGCCGACAAGGGCTGCACTGTCTGCATCGATGTCTGCCCCCTGGACGTGCTGTGGATCAATCCCGACACCGGAAAGGCACACATGAAGTATGACGAATGCTGGTACTGCATGCCCTGCGAGGCCGACTGCCCTACCGGTGCCGTCACCGTCGATATTCCCTATCTGCTGCGCTGAGGTGAAAGATGACCCATTACGCTGACCCCGAACTTCAGGCGCTGGCTGAGCGACTCGATTCCGACGACCCGGGCATTCGCCGCGTGGCGGTACTGGGGCTGGTTGATTCCGGCGAGCCGGAAGCCGCCGAGCTACTGGTGCGTGCCCTCAAGGATCCCGATGCCACGGTGCGACAGGAGGCGGCCAAGGTCGTAGACGAATTCGATGCCCAGGATATCGCCGACTCACTGATCGCCGCGCTCAGCGACAGTGATGAGGTGGTACGCAATGGCGCCGCCCATGCCCTGGCTGATCTCAAGGATCCCAGTGCTGCACCGCCACTGCTGTCCGCCCTGGAAGGCAGCTCCGACCCCTTTGTGGTGGCCGGCATCTTGCGTGCGCTCAAGCCATTGCGTGTCCGTGCAGCCCAGGCCCCGGCGCTGGCCCGCCTGGCGGATGCCGATCCCCGGGTGCGGCGTGAGGCGGTGGCGGTGCTTGGCTGGCTCAAGGCCGAGGACAACCTGTCGGCGCTTATCGAGCGTGCCAGGGACGATGGCGACGCCGAGGTCAGGCGAGCCGCCACCGGTACCCTGGTCTATGCGGCCCCGGAGCGGGTCGGCGACACCCTGATCGACCGGCTCGGCGATGCCCACTGGCAGGTGCGCTGCGAGGCGGCTACCGGCATCGGCAAGCTGAACTATCAGCCGGGCCTCGAGGCGCTGGTCAAGGCCAGTCGCGAGGCCACCTGGCAGGTGCGCGAGAAAGCCGCCGAGGCCCTGGGCAAGCTCGGCTCTACGGCGGCCATTCCCGCCCTGGGGGCCTGTGCCGAGGATCCGATGAGCAACCTGCGCAAGGCGGCTATCGGCGCCCTGGGGGCCATTGCCGCCCCCGGTTGCCAGCCCTATATCGCGATGGCCCTGGACGACCCGGATCCCGACGTTCGCAAGCTTGCTCGCTGGGCCCAGTCGAAACTCGACGCCGCCGCCTGAACCTGGCCGGACGGCGGCCGGGAAGCCGAGCCGCCGCCGGTGTGAGCCCTGGAGAGGAATCAAGCCATGACTTTTGTCGTGACCGAGAACTGTATTCGCTGCAAGTACACAGACTGTGTCGAGGTGTGCCCGGTGGACTGTTTCCATGAAGGGCCGAACTTCCTGGTCATCGATCCGGTGGGCTGTATCGACTGCTCGCTCTGTGTGCCGGAGTGTCCAGCAGATGCCATCGTCGCCGAAGACCAGCTGCCGCCGGACCAGGCGCACTTCCTTGAGCTCAATGCCGAGCTGGCCAAGGTATGGCCGGTCATCAGCGAGACTCGCACTCCTCTGGTAGAGGCCGATCACTGGGTCGATCGGAGTGAGAAGCTGCAGTACCTGGAGCGCTGATGCATGCGCCAACTTGTCATGACGAGTTGCCCGGTACGTTCCGCCGTCCTGGCCGTGGTGCTCGGCCTTAGCCTTGGTGACGGCGTGCGCCCCATGCTCGAGGTGTTGGCTGCGCCCCCCAGCGCCGAGGTGCCGGCCCTCTGCCTGCGCGACCACTTTCAGGGCGGTGGCCTGAGGGCGTCCTGAAACCGCCAAGGAGAACGACATGTCCGCAATGCCCGAGATCGTCCCGCCTCCCCGGGAGGTGCGCCTGAACCGCCGCGAGAAACAGCTGGAGTTGAGCTGGCCCGATGGTCACCGCAGCCGCATCAGCTGTCTGGACCTGCGCATGGCCTGTGCCTGCTCAAGCTGCAATCAGGCCCAGCGTCGCGGCCGGCTGACGCTCTACGACGTCGATATCACCATCGACAGGGTGGAGCTCTCCGGTGTCAGCGGTCTTCAGCTGTTCTTCTCTGATGGCCACAGCCGTGGGCTCTATCCCTGGGCTTATCTGCTCGAGCTGGGGGAGACCCTGACATGAACGGGCCCGTGCCGCTGGCGGCGTCACCCTCCTGGGAGGTGTTTAAGCGCCACTACCCTGGGGTGGCGCTGTGTGGCGTGCTGGCGTTGGCCGGAAGCTTCCTGGCCGAACACTATGAGGCGCCGGCGCTGCTGCTCGTCCTGCTGCTGGGCTTCGGTTTCTCCGGTCAGGCCGGGGAGGCGCGCCTCCAGCCCGGGGTCGGCTTCTGCGCGCGGAAGGTGTTGCGTCTGGGCATCGCCCTGCTCGGGGCACGCATTGGCCTTATGCAACTTCAGGAGGTGGGCATCCTGCCGTTGGTGGTTGTGTTGGTCAGTGTGCCGCTTACCCTGGGGTTGGCGATCTGGCTGGGACGACAGCTGAAGCTGCCTTCCATGCACAGCCTGGTGGCCGGCGCCGCCGTGGCCATCTGCGGAGTGTCGGCAGCGGTAGCCGTGGCCGCGGCGCTACCGCGGGGGAAATTGGAGGAGCACCGGTTGCTCGGCGTGGTGGTCTGTGTCACGGCACTCGGCACCCTGGCCATGCTGGCCTATACGCCGCTGGTCTCGCGACTCGGATTCAGCGAGGCCCAGATCGGCTTGTTCCTTGGCGCCACCATTCATGACGTGGCCCAGGCGGCCGGAGCCGGCTATCTGGTTTCCGGTGCGGCCGGTGATGTGGCAACCCTGACCAAGCTGTTGCGGGTGGCGCTGCTGGTGCCGCTGGTGCTTCTGATTGGCTGGTGGCTGCGTCGCGGGGAAGAGGGCGTCAAGGGTGACTTTCCTTGGTTCCTGCTCGGCTTTGTCTCCCTGTTCGCCCTTAACAGCTTGGAACTGCTCTCTCCCGCCATGCGCGAGACGCTGGTGAGTGTCTCCCAGTGGTGTCTGCTGGTCACCATGGCGGCGCTGGGTATGCGCACCTCGGTGGGGGAGCTTCTTGCCCAGGGCTGGCGGCCACTGCTGCTGCTGGTGCTGCTCAGTCTCGGCCTGGCGTTGACCGTGCTGGCGCTGATGATGTGGCTGCCGGGCTGATGACGATGCCCTGGTCACCTGGCTTCTATCGATAACCGATCATTCGACTCTGCATCCGTTGATGCATCAATCCTGGAGGGAATCATCATGGCGGCATTCGTCACTGCCAACGTGCTTAGCGTTCATCATTGGAACGACACCTTGTTCAGTTTCACGGCAACCCGCGACGCGACGCTGCGCTTCGAGAACGGCCACTTCGTGATGATCGGCTTGGAAGTGGAGGGTAAGCCACTGATGCGAGCCTACAGCATCGTCAGCGCCAATCATGACGACTACCTGGAATTTCTCAGCATCAAGGTACCCGACGGTCCCCTCACTTCGCGGTTGCAGTACCTCGAGACGGGAGACCAGATCATGGTGAGTCGCAAGCCTGTGGGTACCCTGGTCATTCATGATCTGCTGCCAGGCAAGAACCTCTATCTGCTCAGTACCGGCACTGGCCTGGCGCCCTTTATGAGCATCATCAAGGATCCCGAAGTCTACGAGCGCTTCGACAAGGTGGTGCTGGTGCACTGTGTGCGCTATGTCAGCGAACTGGCCTATCACGATCGTATTACTCAGGAGCTCCCCGAGCACGAACTCCTCGGCGAGGAGATCCGCGACAAGCTGATCTACTACCCCACCGTGACCCGCGAGCCGTTCCGCCATGAGGGCCGGATTACCACCTTGATAGAGAGCGGCAAGCTGTGCCGAGACATTGGCTTGCCGCCGCTAGATCGGGAGCGGGATCGGGTGATGCTGTGCGGTGGTCCGGCGATGCTGGATGAGCTCACCGCCATGCTTGACGACCTCGGTTTCCAGTCCAGTCCTCAGCAGGGGGAGCCCGGTGACTATGTCATCGAGCGGGCCTTCGTCGAAAAGTGATAGGGCGGGGGCGGGGGCTGGTGCCCCTGATCTCTCCCACTGCCGGCCGCTTCCATGGCGGCCAAGAGGAGGAGTAAGCGTTTATGAAGATAGTCGTCTCCATCAAGAGGGTTATCGATCACAATATCGAGGCGCGGGTCAAACCCGACCATAGCGGCGTGGAGCTCACCAACGTCAAGATGGCCATGAACCCCTTCTGCGAGATCGCCGTGGAAGAGG